>CAYZJD010000289.1:0-6115 GCA_964478455.1 uncultured Solibacteraceae bacterium
AAACCGGTGACAGGCAAGGCAATCTCCGATTCCCACACTGTCCGGTAGAAACCGGGGATTGCGTAGCCTGTCACCGGTTTTCACTTGCCGTAGAAGTTGAAGTGAAGCAGGCCGTACTGGTCGCGGCCGGGGATGAAGAAGCCGAACCGGCCCTTGTCGAGGTCGCCGCCCGGAACGTTCCACGCGTCCACGGATACCCACTCGTTGCCCTTTCGGATGTAATGGACGATGCTCTCGTTCCGCATGTCGATCTGGATCGTCGCTTCGACGCCGTCCTTCTCCGGCAAACCATGCGGAATCTTAGCCAGTTCCGTGGTCTTTCCGCCGCCCACCAGCTTCCGGTAGAAATTCTTCTTGTCCATCTGGAAGAGCACGTGGCTTTTCGGGTCCAGGTAGCGGATAAACCACTGAAGCCGTCTGCCTTTGTACACGCGCGCGGAGAATACGAACGTGCCGGTGGTCGGCGTAATGCGATACGGGACATACTCGCCACCCTGGCTCACCCACCAGTCGCCGCTGCGCCCCCAGGCGCCAGGGTTCTCCCAACCGTCCATGCCGGCCTGCGGGCGGACCGCTTCCGGCTTTGTTTCCACGGGAGCCGGTTTTGCGGGCGCCGCCTGCTCCACTGGCACCGGCTCGACTTTCGCGGTGACAACGGATGTCACTGGCTGCGTTTTCGGCGGCGCGGCCACCGGCGGCTTTGGCGCAGTCGAGATGGGCTTGGAGGGGGCCGATGCGGGCGGTGTAGCGGCAGGCTCAGCCGGCGGCGGAGCCGGCTCAGGCGCCGGTTCGGCCGCGGGTTGTTCGGCGACGGGCGCGGTTGCCGGCGGTGTGGCCGCCGCTTGCTCTTGAACGGGCCTGCCGGGGCCCATCCAGAAGTAGAGACCCGCCGCGACCGCGAGGACAACAACTGCCGCGATGCCGAGCAGCCAGCGCAGCGGGCTTTTGCGTTTCCCCTGCTCCGGGGCCTTTGGAACAACGGGCGCCTCTGACGGAATCGGAGCGGCCGGTACCGAGACAGCAGAAACGGATCCAGACGCTTCCTCCCCGGCGGAAGCCACGGTCAAGTACCGGGTCTCCTCGGCCGCGGACGGCGGCGGAGGCGGCGCCTGGGCCGGCGGCACGTAGGCCGTTTCCGTGGCTGCGGCCGGCGGGACGGCGGTATCCTCCAGCGCCCGGGTAGCGCGCTGCGAGGCCAGACCGCTCAGCCTGGACTGCGTCAGCCTGGCGTCATCTAACAGTTTGTTCAGGGCTGTCCGCAGTTGGAGCAAGCGCAGCGCCTGTGGGAACGAAGCCAGTCCCTGCTCCACCAGGGCGAGGGCTGCCTGGAGATCGCCGTTCGCTTGAAGTTGGCGCGCTCGTGAGACGTATTGCTCGACGGACTCCTCCCGCCGCCGGTCATCGATCAGCGTGGTTAAGCTGCGGGCCAGAGCGTTCGCCGGCTCCAGTTCGACCGCCTGGGCGACCAGCGGCTCGGCCGCGTGCCAGTCGGAATCGATCAGGCCTCGCGCACGCTCGAGCAGCGCGCTGAGCAACACACCGCGGCAGATAGGATTGTTCAAGTCCATCAAATGCGCGCGGCGGAGCAGTTCCAGGCCCTCCTCGTAGCGTTGCGCCCCGCATAAGGCTTGTCCTTCAGCGAGCAGCTTCTGCGCCTGCTGGCGCACCTCCATAGCCTGCTGGACCACCTTCTCCAGCTCCGCCAGCTCGGCGTCGGCGGGGAACTCAGCCGCCGTGCTCTGGAGGAGGTCGGCGGCCCGGGCGTAATCGCCGGAGGCGATGCACTGATCGATCTGCTCCACCCAACGGGCCTTGGCCTGCTCCCGCAGTTGCTGGTCGCGCCGTTTCTGCACCCGCTCGATCTCAAATTCGAGGCCCGGTTGCTGGCCGTAGACGGATCGGAGGATCTCGAGTTGCGCCAGCGCCTCCTGGAACTGCCCTCTCTCCTCCTGAAGCCGCGCCTTGGCAAGGATGGAGTTCACCAGGTCGCGCTTGTCTCGCATCAGCCGGAGCGCTCGCTCGAAGTGCGATTCCTCCGGATATAGCGAAGCCGCCTCTTGCAGGATGGAAACCCGCTTCTCGAGATCCGGCTCGGCCTCCACGCGGCGGTCCACTTCGGCAATGTAGGCCGAGAGCTGCTGCCGCTGCTGTTCCTCGATGTCGAACTTCAACGCCTGAAAGAGCGCGTGGCCTGGGTACTTGACCAGGTACTCATCGCAGACCGCCATCGCCTTGGCGAAGTCCCGTTCACCAAGCCGGCGGCGCGCTTCCGCGTAGGCGCTGTTGATGGCGTCGTGTTCCGAAGAGACCTGGTTGTAGAGGTTCTGGTAGCCGGCGCCGGACTCGCGCGACGACACATCGGGAGCCCGCCGGTCCAGTTCCAGAACCCTCTGCAACATGTTCAGAGCCGAGCTGAACTCACCTTTGTGATAGGCGTCGAGGGCGTCCTGGTAAAGCTTCTCCTTCTCCTGCCGTTCGCGCGCGTAAGCCTGCTCGCGGCGGTCCACCTCCGCCAGCAGTTCCAGCGCGAGGTTGTCCTTCGAGCTTTGCTGGAGCACGTTGTGCAGCGCCTGGCGGGCGTGGTCGAACGAATAGTTCTCGACGTGTTGCCTGGCCAGCCGGATCCATTCATCGATCTGCCGGCGGCTGCGCCGGCTCTCGATGGCGTTCTTGAGGCTCAGCGCGTCGGCGTTGTCCCGCTCGAGCTGGAGCACTTCCTCGATCTTCTGAAGCGCCATCGGGTATTCTTCCTGCTCGAGGCGGGTACGGGCGCTGTCTAGCAACTGTTGCACCGTCTTGCGGCGAGCCGCCTGGTCGATCTGCCGCCGCAGATGCGACATGACCGGATCAATGTGGCCTTCGGCTTCCAGTTCGGCCAGGATCTCAGCCGCGTACTGGTAGTCGTGCTCTTCGAACGCTTTGGCCGCCCGGTCAATGCGCGGCTGGAACCGCGCCGGGTCGAAGGTGTCAATCGGCTCGTTCCGCAGCGCCTTTTCGAGCGATTCGGCGAATTCCTTGGCGCTCGAGAACCGATGCCACGGCTGTTTCGCCATGGCCTTGTGCACGACCCGGCCCAGGAGCTGGTTGACGGCCGGATTGAGCTCCGAGGCCGGCGGCGGGCTTTGGCGGAGAATCGCCTGCGCCGTCTCGGCCACCGAGCTCCTCTCGAAAGGAAGACGCCGCGTGAGTGCTTCGTAGGCGGTTACGCCGAGGGCGAAGATGTCCGTCTGCGGGGACAGCGGCTTCATCTCGATCTGTTCGGGCGCCATATACAGGAAGGTTCCCTTTTGGCCTGTGGAGGAGCGCGAGTCCACCATGTGGGCGAGGCCGAAGTCGATGATCTTGACCGAATCGTCTTCGAGCACGAACAGGTTGCTTGGTTTCAGGTCGCGGTGGATGAGGCCGCGTTCATGGGCCGCCTGGAGGCCGCGGCAGGCCTGGACGATGATATTGACGGCGCGGTCGACCGTGAGGCGGTGGCTCGAGGTGCGGATCAGCTTGTCGAGTGAGACGCCCCTGAGCAGCGGCATGACGAAGAACGGCTTGCTGGCGCCTGCTTCCTGGAATTCCCCGATGTCGAAGATCTCGACAATATTGGGGTGGCTCATCGCCGCCATCACGTCGCATTCCTTGAAGAACAACTGGAGCGAGGTGCGGCTTGGCGTGTCGCGGAGCGTCTTCACGGCCACTTCGCGCTTAACGACGGTGTCGTAAGCGCGATAGACAACACCCATCCCCCCTTGGCCGAGGGTCTCCCGGATTTCGTATCGGTCTCTTAGCTTGATGGGAGCAGGCATGAACCTAGTGGATTATCCCACGAACGAAAAGAACGAAAAGGGGTCAGCCTGATCTGCGCCATTTTTCCGACTGGGCCGCTCCACCGGAAAAATGGCGCAGATCAGGCTGACCCCTTTTAGCGGTAGGCGGGAATGCCCGTGACTCGTTCGCCGATGATGAGCGCGTGGATGTGGTCGGTGCCCTCGTAGGTTTTCACGGTTTCGAGATTGCACAGGTGGCGCATGATCGGGTACTCGTCGGTGATCCCGTTGGCCCCCAGCAGATCACGGCTGAGCCGGGCGCACTCCACTGCGATGTGAACGTTGTTCCGCTTGAGCATGGAGACATGCGCCGGCTCTGCCTTGCCCTGATCCTTCAGCCGCCCAACATGGAGGGCGAGCAACTGCGCCTTCGAGATCTCGGTGATCATCCACGCCAGCTTCTCCTGGACCAGTTGGTGGGAGGCGATCGGCCGGTCATCGAACTGCTTCCGCACCAGGGTGTACTGGCGCGCCGTTTCGTAGCAGTCCATGGCCGCTCCCAGCACGCCCCAGCCGATGCCGTAGCGCGCCTGTGTGAGACACACGAGCGCGCTCTTTAATCCGGTCGTGCCCGGCAGCAAGTTCTCCGCTGGAATGCGGCAATCGGCAAATGAAAGGCTGGAGGTCACCGAGGCGCGCATCGACCACTTGCCATGAATATCGGAAGCGCTGAACCCGGGCGTGCCCTTCTCCACAAGGAACCCGCGCACCCCGTCCTCGGTGCGGGCCCAGACCACAGCCACGTCGGCCACCGAGCCGTTGGTGATCCAGGTCTTTTCGCCGTTCAACACCCAGCCGTTGCCATCGCGGCGGGCAGTCATCCGCATGCCCGCCGGGTTGGAGCCGAAATCGGGCTCCGTGAGCCCGAAGCAACCGAGCGCCTCACCGGACTGGAGCCGCGGCAGCCAGCGCCGCTTCTGCTCCTCGCTGCCGAATGTCAGGATCGGGTACATGACGAGCGCGCCCTGCACCGACACACAACTTCGGACGCCCGAGTCCCCACGCTCGATCTCCTGCATGATGAGCCCGTACTCCACGTTGCTCATGCCCGCGCAACCGTAACCTTCGAGGTTTGCGCCGAAAAAACCGAGCGATCCCATCTCGCGGATCAACTCCATCGGGAAGCGCCCCTCGCGGAAACAGTCGCGGATCACCGGTAGCACGCGGTCCTCAACGAACTGCCGCGCCGTCTGCCGGACCAGTAGTTCTTCTTCGGTAAGCAGCGAATCGATCTGAAGGTAGTCAACCCCTCGGAAGGCCAACATGTTCTTCATCTTAGCGTTACCGGCGATCCCCGATCGGCCGGCTCCCATTTTGGCTGCGAGACTTTCTCCCGGCGGGCCACTATTTCCATAGCCCATGGGGGTAATGCGGTGATACGCCCTGCCTGCATCTTCATAGTGGCCTGCCTGGCGGCTGCCAGCCAGACCGTGGATCCCGCCCAAGATCCGCTCAACAAAGCCTACGAAGCGTTGCGCGCGCGTCAGTTCGACAAGGCCATCGAGCAGTTCCGCAAGGCCGTGGCGGCCGCGCCCAGCCGGGCGAGTATCCGCAAGGATCTCGCCTACGCATACCTGAAGACCGGTGAAACGGAAGCCGCCCGCGAGGAGTTCGCCGAGGCCATGCGGCTGGCCCCGGAAGACCAGCAGGCGGCCCTTGAGTATGCGTTCCTGTCGAACGACACCGGCCGGACAGCCGAGGCGCGGCGCATCTTTGACCGCATCCGCAAGAGCGGCGGCGAAGAAGCACGCGCCACAGCCGAGCAGGCGTTTCAGAACATCGACCGTCCGCTCCAAGAAGGCATCGCCCGGTGGACCAAGGCACTGGAGGCTTCTCCGAACGATTTCAGCGCGCATCACGAGCTGGCTCGCCTGGCCGAGCGGCGCGATGACCACGAACTCGCGTCCGCGCACTACCTCAGGGCCTGGGAGCTGCGCCCCGAGCTGCGGGGGCTGTTGGTGAACCTGGCCAGAGTATGGAAAGCGCAGGGACGGGAGGAACCGGCGAAAGCCGCGGCACTGGCGGCATCCCGCAGCAAGGACACGAGGACCTCGGAGGCGGCCCGCGAACTGCTGCCTGGCCGTTACCCGTATGTCTACGAATTCCGGAACGCGATCGAGCTTGATCCGGCCAACATCGAGCTGCGCCGCGAGCTGGCATACCTGCTGCTCGCGATGGAGCAGTCGCGGGAGGCCGAGCGGGAACTTGAAGGCATCCTCGAACGGGCGCCGAACGACCTTACGGCGGCCGCCCAACTCGGGCTGCTGCGCCTAGGTCGGAGGGATGTCGCTGGCGCG
>CAYZJD010000290.1:0-6109 GCA_964478455.1 uncultured Solibacteraceae bacterium
CTCAAACTCCTTGCCAACCTTGCCGCGGTTGGGGGCCTTCTGCGTGAGTTCCGCCGGCGGGGCCACGAGCCTGGCCGCGTCCTTGAGTGAGGCCAGAATCTGTGTCGTCTCGCGGGGAGAGAGGCTGACGGGCGCCGACATGAGCGCGGCAACGGCGACGGCGTGGAGCGCGGCCGAGGCGGCGGCAGCCATGCGGAAGCGGCGCGCCTCCTCTTTGCTCTTTTGCCAGTCCGGGAACAGACGAAGTTCCTGGCCGGATTCACGGACGGGCTGGACTGCCGGATCCATCTACGGCGTCCGCGCGGAGGCGAGCGATTGCGCCACTACGCGGGAGTGCTCTTCAATTTTACCAACAACGGCCAACGCGACCTCGAGCGCGCGGCAACCGTCTTCGCCGGAAACTCGCGGGCGCGCGCGCCGCTCCACGCAGTCGAGGAACGAATCGAGTTCCAGGCGGAGCGGTTCGTCTTTGGCCACTTCCAATTGTTTGGACGCGATCTGGCGGCTGCCGGTCACGGACAAGGACAGGGCCTCCTGGCGCGAGTAATCCACGGACAGGTATTCGCTCGGCTGAAACAGCCGCAGCTTGCGGACGCGCTCGGTGGATATGCGGCTCGCGGTCAGGTTGGCAATGCATCCTCCAGGAAACGCCAGCCGCGCATTGGCGATGTCCACCTTGCCGGTCAGCACCGAGATGCCGGCCGCGCGCACCTCCTCCGGCGAGTGGCCGACCAGCGACAACACGATGTCGAGATCGTGGATCATCAAGTCCAGCACGACGTCGATGTCGAGGCTGCGCGGCGTGAACGGGCTTAGACGGTGGACTTCGAAGAACAGCGGGAGCCGCACGGCTTTTTCCAGCGCCGCCACCGCGGGGTTGAACCGCTCCAGGTGGCCGGTCTGAAGGATTCGCCCGCGCGAGGCCGCTGTGTCGACGAGCCGCCGCGCGCCATCCAGATCCCGGGCGATGGGTTTCTCCACCAGGAGGTCCACGCCCATCTCGAGCAACCGGCAGCCGATCTCGGCGTGGGTGGTCGTCGGCGTGGCCAGCACCGCGGCGTCGATGCGCCCGGCGAGGGGCTCGATGCTCACGAGCGCATCGCAGCCGTACTGGGAGGCGGCGGCCTCCGCCCGGCCTGCATCGATGTCAACCGCGGCCACAAGCTCGGCGCGCGGCAACTGGCTCAACACGCGCAAGTGATGCCGGCCGAACTGCCCGGCTCCGACGACGGCTACGCGAAGCTTGGTCACGACGCCTCCTGGTTACTCCTCCGGCTGAAAGCCGACGATGGCGATTCCGGCCTCGTCCGCCGCCCGGATCATCTCCTCGCGGTCGAGAAGGAGGGTTCGACCTGCGTCGACGGCCATTGCGGTTGTGCCCGTTTCGCGCATGACGGCGATGGTCCCCGGTCCGGCCACCGGCACGTCGAACAGGAGGTGCTTGCGCCGGCGTGACACTTTGGCCAGCCGGAGCGGCCGGCCGTTCACGAGGCCGGCGGCCCGGCGCAGCATCGCGTCGGTACCCTCCATGGCTTCCACGGCCACGCAGGCACGCTCGGCCACGGCCACGCTCTGGCCGACGTCGAAGCCAGCCAGGGCACCAGCGATGCGCCGGCCGTAGACCAGGTCCGCCTCTTCGTCGTCATCGGGCCTGCGGCGCGTAAGCGCACCGTCGCCGGCAAGCAGCGGCTTGAGCAGCAGCGTGGAGTCCACGAGGTGGATTCCTTCCTCGTCGAGCACTCGCGCGACCCCTCCGATCAACGCGTCGGTGTTTTTCTCCCTGAGGGAAACCAGCAGCTTGAGCAGCCGCCAGTCGGGACGGATGGAAGAGAAGATCTTGTTGTGCTTCACCTGGCCGGCCATCATGACTTCGTCAACGCCTTCCTGTTTCAGGATCTCAATCAGCCGGCTCAACTCTCCGAGGGAGATCCAGTGGCAGCGGGCAACCAGGCGCTCGATTTCGGGCGAGGCCTCCTCCTTGATAGCGATGGCCACCACGTCGTGGCCCAACTTTTGCGCCTGTTGGAGAACCAGGATGGGAAAGCGTCCGTTGCCGGCGATGACGGCGTATGGCATGAGGCTGGCGGCAGGCCGCCAGAAGCCCGTGGCAAAACTCCGTCACCTCGCGCTCCCTGGCAGACGGAAACGTCTGCCCCGTATGGCTGCTCAACAGGTTGCTGGCGGCGCGCCGCACCTACTTTATAACACCACGCTCGGAGCTGCGAAGGAATTCAACGATCTCGTCGATCTCGGCGGATGCCGGTACCTCGGCGCGGATCCGCTCGATTGCCTGGGTGGTGTTCAGGCCGGAGCGCGTGAGCAGGCGGAGCGCTTTCTGAAGCCCTTCGATCACTTCGGGGGAAAAGCCGCGGCGCTCGAGCCCGGTCTTGTTCGCGCCGAACACCTTGATGGCGCGCTCACTCACCGTCATCGAGTACGGCAGCACGTCCTGGGTCACCACGCTGTAACCGCCGATCATCGCGTAACGCCCCACGCGGCAGAACTGGTGCAGGCCGGTGAACGCCCCGATCACGGCCCAGTCGCCGACGGTGACGTGCCCGCCCACGGTCACGCCGTTGGCCAGCACCGTATGGTGGCCGATGGACACGTCGTGGGCGACGTGCACGTAGGCCATCAGCAGGTTGTCGTCTCCGATCGCCGTCAGGCGGCCGCCGCCTTCCGTGCCCCGGTGGATGGTAACGAACTCACGGATCTTGTTGCGATGTCCGATGCGCGTTTCGGCGCGCTCGCCTTTATACTTCAGGTCCTGTGAGGCGACGCCGATGGTGGAATAGGGGAAGAAGAGGTTGTCGTCACCGATCCAGGTCGGCCCTTCCACATAGACATGCGCCATCAGCCGGGTGCCGGCACCGATCTCCACCTCCGGGCCGATGACGCAGTACGGTCCGACGCAGGCCGTGTCCGCGATCCGGACGGACGGATCGACGATGGCGCTCGGGTGAACGGGCATCAGGCGCCCTCCGCGCCCACCTCCGGCATCCGGTCGGCCAGCTTGCAAAGCACCTCGGCTTCGGCGACCACCTCCCCGTCCACCGTAGCCTGGCCGTGCATTTTCGCCACGCTCGCCTTGCGCTTGCCCACTTTCATCTCGATCCGGAGTTGGTCGCCCGGCAGCACCGGCCTGCGAAACTTAGCGTTGTCCACCGAAGCGAGCAGCACCAGCTTGTTCGAGCGGTCCGGGATATCCTTGAGCACCAGCACGCCGGCCACCTGTGCCATCGCTTCCACGATCAGAACACCCGGCATTACAGGGAAGTTCGGGAAGTGGCCGGTGAAGAAAGGCTCATTGGCGGTAACGTTCTTGATGCCGACGATGCGGTCGGGCTCGAGCTCGAGGATGCGGTCCACCAGGAGCATCGGGTAGCGGTGCGGCAGAATCTCTCGGATGGCTTCGATATCCAGGGTAGGCATGCGGTCCCGCTATTATAGCAACGATGGATCCTTTTCTCGCCCGCGCTCACTCCCAGCAGGAGGAAATGATCGCGTTCATCCGCCGGCTGGTCGAGTGCGAATCCCCGAGCGACCACGCGCCCGCCGTCAAACGGTTTGTCGAGCTGGTCGCCGACGGTTTCGCTGGAATCGCCAAGACGAAGACCTACCCAGGCGGCCGGTTCGGTCCTCACCTGCGCTGCGAGTTCGATTCGCCGGGCAAGAAGAAGCCGGGGCAGGTTCTTGTCCTTGGCCACTCCGACACCGTCTACCCGTTGGGCGCGCTAGGCTCGATGCCGTTCCGGCGGGCGGAAGGGCGGCTGTGGGGACCTGGGGTGCTCGACATGAAGGCCGCCATCGCGTTCTTCTACTTTGCCATGCGGTCGCTCCGCGAGCTGGATGCGCCGGCCGCACGCCGGGTGGTGTTCCTGCTGAACTCGGACGAGGAGGTCGGCAGCGAGTCCTCCCGGCCGCTGATCGAGAAGGAAGCGCAGGCGAGCGCGGCAGTGCTCGTGCTGGAGCCGGCCACCGGCCTCAGCGGGAAACTCAAGACCGCGCGCAAGGGCGTGGGCGAATACAGGGTCACGGTTCGGGGGCGCGCCGCCCACGCCGGGCTGGACTACGAAAGAGGGGCGAACGCCGTCGTGGAACTGGCCCGGCAGATCGGCCGGATCGCCGCCTTCACCAACCTCGAGAAGGGGATCACCGTGAGTCCGGGGATCATCTCCGGCGGCACGCGCACGAACGTGGTGCCGGCAGAGGCCAGCGTCGACGTGGACGCTCGCGTACTCCGAGGCAGGGACGCGGCCGCGCTTGACAGACGATTCCGGGCACTGCGGCCTGTCGACAAGCGCTGCTCGATCGAGGTCAGGGGCGGCATCAGCCGGCCGCCGATGGAGCGCTCGGCCGGCGTCGTCAACCTGTTTCGCACGGCCCAAAGCATCGCCCGCGAGCTTGGGCGGGAGCTGGAGGAATCCACAAGCGGCGGCGGTTCGGACGGCAATTTCACCGCCGCCCTGGGCATACCCACTCTCGATGGGCTTGGAGCGGTCGGCGAGGGGGCCCACTCTCCCCAGGAGAGCATCCTCATCGACCGCATCGCCGACCGCACCGCGCTGCTGGCCCGGCTGGTCCGGGCGATATAGCGTCGCCGTCTTCCGCTTCCCGCTATGCGAGAATAAGTGCTGGAAAATGGTACGCGACGGCATTTACTACTCGCTGGCGCTGGCAGGCGGCGGCAGTCTCGTGGCCTGGCTCGCCGGCCCCTGGCTCGCCGCGCCCATGTTCCTTCTGGCGGCCTTCTGCCTGTACTTTTTCCGCGACCCTGAGCGCGCCATACCCGAGGGACCGGTTGCAGTGTCACCCGCCGACGGGAAGGTCGTGGCCGTCAGGCGCGAGGAGAACCACGCCCGGGTCAGCATCTTCCTCAACGTCTTCGATGTCCACGTGAATCGCGCTCCGATCGCCGGCACGATCACGGACGTTTTTTACAGCAAGGGCCGGTTTCTTGTCGCCAGCCGCGAAGAGGCTTCCGCCCAGAACGAGCAAAACACCGTTACTGTCCAGGGGCAAGGAACCCGCGTCGTCTTCAAGCAGATTGCGGGACTGATCGCGCGGCGCATCGTCTTTTACAGGAAGCCGGGCGACGTGGTCGCCATGGGGGAGCGGATCGGCTTGATCAAATTCGGCTCACGGGTGGATGTCCTGTTCGGCCCTGAATGGTCGATCCGGGTGCGGGAAGGCGAGAGGGTAGCGGCCGGATCGACAGTGCTGGCGCGCCTCGTTGGGGCACCGGAACCCGATGTGGAGACCCGCCCCACGATGCCGGGCAGAGCGCGAGGCGATAGATGGGCCGGCTGAACTTACAGGACAAGCTGACCGACCCGGCGTCACCCGACCGGCGCCCGCGCCGCGTAGCCTACGCCCTGCCCGCCCTGCTGACCGCCGGCAATGCCTTTCTGGGGTTCCTGTCGATCGTGAAGGCCTTCCAGGGCGCCCTGTTCGCGATGGAGGGCCACCTCGGGAGCAACCCGCACTTCGAGGTGGCCGCCAAGAGCATCGGCATCGCCGTGCTGCTCGACGGCCTCGACGGCCGCATTGCCCGCATGACGAACACCACCAGCGAGTTCGGCAAGGAGATGGATTCCCTGGCCGACGTGATCACGTTCGGCGTCGCGCCGGCGGTCCTCGCGCTCGCCTGGGGCGTGCAGTTTGTCGATGGTTCCATGCCCATGCTGGTGCGCGAATACCTCCGACGCTCGGGTTACTGGATCGCTTTTCTCTTTTTGCTGTGCGGCGCCGTCCGGCTGGCGCGTTTCAATGTCCAGAAGAATCCGGTCCCCAAGAATCCCGGGCGGCCGGACCGCAAGTACTTCGTGGGGCTGCCGATCCCGGCGGCGGCGGCGATGGTGGCGGCGGTGGTGTACGCCGCCGATTGCGCTCCCATTGAGTACTGGCCTCTTTCGGTCGCCTGGCTGGCGCTGGTGGCGCTGCTCAGCTTCCTGATGGTCAGCACCTGGCGCTATCGCAGCTTCAAGGACATCCAGTTGTTGCGGCCGCAGTCACCGCTTACGGTCATCCTCTGGGGCGGCCTGTTTTACTTGATCTGGAACTTTTCCCACCCCGTGCTGCTGGCGATGGCTACAGCCTACGTCGGCAG
>CAYZJD010000291.1:0-6070 GCA_964478455.1 uncultured Solibacteraceae bacterium
CGGTGTCAAGGATTCGACGCCCGAGCACGTGCGCAATTTCCTGGACTGCATGCGCTCGCGGCAGTTGCCGAACGGCGACGCGCTGGTCGGTCACCGCTCCGCCCAGGCGTCGCACCTCGGCGTGCGGGCCTATGTCGAAAAGCGCCGGATCCGATTCGATCCGGTTCGGGAAAAAGTGATGCGGTGAGCAGCGCGGCCCGGCGCCAGAAAGCGAGGATTGCGTAGCCTGTCACCGGTTTTCTTTCTAGACTGGAGGCATGGGGATTGCCGCGGCTGCGCTGTGCCTGCTGCTGATGCAGGGCGCGGACCCTTCCGCCGAGGGGCTCAAGGCGCTCGAAGCCGGCAAATACGAGGAGGCGCTGGCGCACTTCTCGAAGGCGACGGAAGCGGATCCCAAAGACTACGGCGCGCAGTTCCACCTGGGGCTGGCGCTGACGATGCTCGGGCGGGATGCGGAGGCGGTGGCGCGCTACAAGACGGTGCTGGAACTCAAGCCGGGCCTCTACGAGGCCGAGCTGAACCTCGGCATCGTGCTGCTACGCGAGCGGCAGCCCCGCGATGCGCTGGTTCACTTGCAGGCGGCGGCGGATCAGAAGCCGAAGGAATACCGGCCGGCCTTCTACCTGGCGGAGGCGCACTTCGCGGAGGGGAACTGGGAGAAGGCGGAACAAGCGTACCGGCTGGCGGCGGATCTGGATGGGAAATCGGCGGCGGCGCAACTCGGGCTGGCGCGCTCGCGCCTCAAGCTGGGCCGGCTCGGGGAGGCCGCGGAGAATTACCGGAGGGCGGCGGAGATCGACGGCTCGTTGAAGAACTACCAACTCGAGCTGGCGGAAGCCTACGAGAAGCAAGGACAGCGGGAAGAGGCCATAGCTCTTTACGCCCAGTTTCCGGAGGACGCGGGCGCGCGGGAACGGATGGGCGAGCTGCTGCTCGAGGCCGGCAAGCCCGGGGAGGCGATCCCGCACCTGGAATGGGCGGTGGCCAAATCGCCGACGCCGGCCAACCGCGTGGCGCTGGCCAGTGCGCACCTGCGCGCGGGGCACGCCGACAGGGCGCAGCCGCTGATCGAGCAGGCCCTCGCTGCCGAGTCGCAGAACGCCGAGCTGCGGATGATGTACGGCCGGGTACTGCGCGACCAGCGGAAGTTTGGTCCGGCGGCGGCCGAGTTCGCCAAGGTGGCAAGCCTGAAACCCGACTTCGTCGAAGCGTGGAACGAGCTTGCAGGCATGCTTATCTTGCTCGAACAACACCCGCAGGCGCTGGCGGCGCTCGATCGCTTGAAGGCGCTCGGGCAGGAGACGCCGGCGCACCACTACTTTCGCGCCATCATCCTCGACAAGATGGGCCAGCCCGAGCCGGCGCTCGCCAGTTACGAGAAGTTTCTGTCGCTGAGTCAGGGCCGGCACCCGGACGAGGAATTCAAGGCCCGGCAGCGGGCGCGCATCCTCAAGAAGGAGCTGAGCCGGAGATGAGACGCGGGGTTCCGGTTCTCCTTCTTGCGAGCCTGCTGCTGGCTGCACTGGAAACACCCGCGCAACTGGACGTCGTGCGCGCCGAGCCGAACCTCGAGAAACGTTCGCGGAAGGCGCTGGCCGTGGCGGAGAGCAAGTTAGAGGAGGCCCGAAACGCTTACAAGGCCGGCGACTGGGAGGCGACGCTGGCGGCGCTCAAGGAGGTGGATGAAGCGGTAAGGCTGTCGTTGGACTCCCTGAAGCAGACCGGCAAGCGGCCGCGCAGGCATTTCAAGCACGTCAAGCACGGCGAGCTGAAGACCCGGGCGATGGTGAGGAAACTCGACGACTTCTTGCAGCGGATGAGCGTCGACGAGCGGGAGCAGGCGCGGCCCGTCCGCGAAGCGGTTCAGAAAGTGCATGACGAGTTTCTGGGAGGAGTGATGGGTACGGAGGAGTGGAAAACCCCATGAACGCGCTGCCGGCGCTTGCTTTGTTGCTGGCCGCCGCGCCGCAGGTGGCCGAGCGGGATTTTCTGCGGGCGGACGAGGTCGACCAGATCCGGCTGGCGCAGGAGCCGAACATGCGGCTGGCGCTGTACGCGCAGTTTGCGCAGCAGCGGCTGGATCTCGTCAGGGACTTGTTGGCGAAGGAGAAGCCCGGCCGCAGCGTGATGATCCACGACGCGCTCGAGGACTACACGCTGATCATCGACGCGATCGACACGGTCGCTGACGACGCGCTGAAGCACAAGAAGCCGATCGATACCGGGATCGCGGCCGTAGCCGAGGCGGAGAAGAAGATGCTCGAAATCCTGCGGGGCATCGAGCAGAGCGCGCCGAAGGACATTGCCCGCTACCAGTTCGTTTTGCAGCAGGCGATCGAGGCCACCGGAGACAGCCTCGAACTTTCCTTACAGGACCTGGAGACGCGGGCAGCCGGCGTCGAGGCGCGCGAACAGAGGGAGGAAAAGGAGATGGAAGGCATGATGCAGCCGAAGGACCTCGAAGAGAAACGCGCGGCGGAGAAGAAGGCGGCCGAGGAGCAGAAGAAGAGGAAGGCGCCGACACTTCGCCGGCCGGGCGAAGTGCCAAAGGAGAAGAAGAGGGTATGACGCTCTCCTACCAGGCGCCGGGGCTGGTTCTTGGCCGCGCCGGCGGCGGCACGGCGGAGCAGGTGAAGGACCTGCAACGCGATCTGAGGCGGCTGGGCTACCTGGCCACGGGAATCGACGGGGACTTCGGCCGGCTGACGGAGCGGGCGGTGAAGGCTCTCCAATACGACCTGCTGCACAACCGCGGCGAGGGGCCCGACGGAAACGCGCCGGTGAGGGTGCGCGACTACAACCGGTCGCGGGTGGCCGGGATCAGCGGCGTGGTGGATCAGAACCTGGCGGCATGCATCGCGGACATGCTGGCGGATGAACGGTTCCTCAGGGTTCCTTCGTGCGCGAACCCGCGGGAGGAAAACGACCGCGTGGCGGAACTGGCCGCTCAAGAAGCGAAGCCGGCCGGCGTGCCGGCGCCGTTCCTGGCGGCGATTCTGAAGCGGGAGAGCGGGCTGCGGCACTATTGCGAGCCGGAGCCGGACAATGACGACAGCTTCGTGCTGGTGGGGCTCGACCGCAACGCCGCCGAACCGGAGGCTGTCACGTCGCGCGGCTTCGGCGTGGGGCAGTACACGCTGTTCCATCACCCGCCGGCGAAGGCCGAGTTCGATGAGTATGTCGCCGATGCCGCAAAGAACCTGCGACACGCGGCGCTGAAGTTACGGGACAAGTTCGACCGGTTCGTGAACGGGAGCACGCCGGGAACGCGCGCCGACGACCGGCAGGCCGAGTTCGGCCGCGGCCCGCTGCGGGCATGCAAATACGCGCCCGCGGACCCGCGGTTTCAGACCGATTGCCGGCGGTGCCTGCAAGAAGCGGGAACGACGGAGATCCGAGCCGGCGTCACCCGCTTCTATGAAGGCGCCAGGCCGCTCTACGAGCCGACGCAGTACCACCCCGAGAGGCGCTACGAGGGCGTGCCGGTGCGGGCCAGGATCGGCTGCGACTGGCCCTACGCCGCGCGCCGTTACAACGGCGGTGGTCTGAACTCGTATCATTATCAGACGAAGGTGCTGCTCAGCGTTCTCTAGCAGGGCGCCCGAAAACCGGGGACAGCCCGCATGTTTCCCGCGAAACGTGCGCGCCGTCTCCTGGGAGGAGTGATGGTTCCGAGTTGGGACGAATACTACCTTGGCATCTGCAAAGTGGTGGCCGCGCGGAGCAAGGATCCGAACACGCAGATCGGCTGCGTCATCGCGGGACCCGCGCACGAGATCCGCACGACGGGATACAACTCGTTTCCGCGCGGTATCCGCGACGACGTGCCGGAGCGGCTGGAGCGGCCCGGGAAGTACCTCTGGATCGAGCACGCCGAGCGCAACGCGATCCTGAACGCAGCCCGCTCCGGCACCGCGCTCGAAGGCTGCACGATCTATGTCGAGATCATGCCGTGCATGGATTGTGGGCGGGCGATCGTCCAGGCCGGCATCAAAGAAGTAGTGATTTCAGCGGCGCGGATGGCGCAGTATTCGAGCGACTACTACAACGAGCATTTCGGGATGGTGGAGGTGCTGTTCCAGGAGGCGGGCGTCAAGGTGCGGAGGGTGTAGAACCACCGCCGGCAGCGTGTTCAATCGGGCCGGTCGTGTCAGCGCCAGACCTGGAGACCGTCCAGCTCGCCATTGTCCCCTCGACGACTTGACAAATATTATCGTTTAAGATAAATTCTCGTCTTGGTCCGCCAGCCAGCGCAACTTTCCGTCAAGCTAGACCAGCTCGCCAGACGGTGCTGGCAGCAAGCTTTGCCGGTCACAGTCCAGCGGCGAACCGTTTGGGAAGTCTTGGTCGGCAGGCAGGATCACCTGACGGCAGACCAAATCTTCGACGATGTCTGTGCTCGAATCCAATCTCGGAAAAGGAGGCACTGATGAAACCAACTCGCACCCATCTCAAGTGGGCAATCCTGATCGCTGGCGTAGCCGGCGGCGCGGTCGCTGTCCTTCCACAGGAGACCGCCAAGAGGACCTCGAGCTACGCGCCGGTGGTCATCCACGAGGAGTTCGCAACGATCATGGCCCGCATGAAGGCCGCCAAACCGGAAGTGATGAAGCGGCAATTGGCCCTGCTCGAGCAGCGCTACGACCTGGGCAACCGGCCGGCCAGAGGCGTCAGCATGACTGGCGGGAAGCCCGTCCAGGAAGGCGTCAGGGCGAAGCTGCCGGCCGGTGTCACTTGGGAAAGGCTGGCTCAAATGAGCCCGGAGGAGATCCGCGAGAAGGATCTCTTCCCGCTGGGTTTCCTGCCGCTGCCCCATCCCAACCATCCTGAGGGCGGAATGCTCTTCCCCCGGTTCCTCATTGACGAAATCAAGAAGCAGGAACAGCGGGACCTGACGCGCTTCGATCTCGACTTCGACCTGCCTGACCACTTCCTGCCCGAATTCCCGGCGCCGATCTTCCTGACCACGCGTCCGGACCTCGGCGACGTCTCGAAACGCAGGCTGGTTACGATCGATAACTATTACGAGCTGTTCAATGGGATTCTCAACCCCAAGCAACTGGAGGGGCTCCGGCTGCTTGTCACCCCGTTCCCTCAGCAGCAGTTTAACCAGACCGAAGACCGGCGCTCGGAACGGCCGAGCCGTGGCGTGGCCTGTTTCGACTGTCATGCTAACGGCCACACGAACTCCGCCACCCATCTGGTGGGCGACATCCGCCCCCAGCAGTTCCGGCATCGCATCGAGACGCCTTCTCTGCGCGGCGTAAATATCCAGCGGTTGTTTGGTTCGCAGCGGGCGCTGAAGAGCGTCGAGGACTTCACCGAATTCGAGCAGCGCGCCGCCTACTTCGACGGCGATCCGGTCACCGCCACCAAGAAGGGCGTCAACATCCTCGAGCGCGGCAGCCAGGTGCACTTCATGGCCGAATTCCAGGCCTTGCTGGATTTCCCGCCGGCGCCAAAACTTGGCATCGACGGGAAACTGGATCCCAAGAAGGCCAGTGCCGAGGAGATGCGGGGGCAGGCGCTATTTTTTGGCAAGGCGCAGTGCGCGTCGTGTCATCCGGCGCCCTACTACACCGACAACCTGATGCACAACTTGCGCGCCGAGCGCTTTTACAAGCCGCTGCTCATCAACGGCCGCATGGCCTCTGCCGATGGTCCCATCAAGACCTTCGCCCTGCGCGGCATCAAGGATTCGCCGACTTACTTGCATGACGGAAGGTTGCTGACGCTCGAGGATACGGCAGAGTTTTTCAACCTCGTGCTCAGCCTGGGCCTAACGAGCCAGGAGAAAGCTGACCTCACCGCCTTTCTGAGGGCTTTGTAGACGGCTGATGCGCTCTGGGGAGCCGGTCCGAAGGGGACCGGCTTTCCTCAGCAGCGGAGTACGGATCTTCGGCTGTGGGTCAAGGTTGCCGCCCGGCTTCGATGAGGAGGTCGGGGCCGGAAGCGCCGGCGGGTGGGCCGAGGTGGCGCCTCAGGGTCAAGCCCAGTTCGGCCGGCCAGGCGAACTCCTCCCAGCGTCGGACAATCTGGCCCGAGGGAGAGATAAGTAGCAGGGCTGGGC
>CAYZJD010000292.1:0-6066 GCA_964478455.1 uncultured Solibacteraceae bacterium
GATCTCGTCGTTGCTCTTGAAACGCGCGCGCCAGAGCTCGCCGAACTCGCCCTGGGTGATGAGCTTGGCATCGGGCCAGCGCTTGCGGATTTCGGTGAGCCAGAGGCGCAGGCCCTCCATGCCATTGCGGCCGCCGTAGCCGTAGATCTTGCGGCCCTCGACCAGGCACATCTCCCAGCCGCAGGTCACCCAGGCGAAGCCGTTGCGGGCGAAGCCGTCGTCGAAATGGGCGGCGGTGGTGGCGAGCATGGCCTGGAGGCCGCGCTCGGTGCCCATGTCGAGCAGCGTCTCGATGGGGCCGACGCCCTGGCGGCTGCGCCAGCGCTCGCCATTGACGGTGCGCTGGCCGGAGATCCGGGCGCAGAGGAAGTCGACGGTCCAGCCGTCGAGGTTGACGCAATCGATGAAGTCGTCCCGGCCGCGGGCGGGCTTCAGGAAGTGCTCGCGCGACGGGTAGTAGGGGTAGCAGATCGAGCCTTCGCCGTCGCCGTTGTCGACGGCGTATTGGCTCCAGATGTTGCCCTGGCAGACGTGGATGCCTTCCTTTTCGGCAAGGTAGCGAAGGTTCTCAGCGGCCAGGAACCCTGCCACCACGCTCTTCGGGCGGTAGCCGCCGCCGACGATTTCGGAAACCCGCCTGAGGCCGTCGTGAAGGTCGCGGTTCACCTGCTCGCGGGTGTTGTACATGTTGGCGAAGTAGGCGCCGGGGATGAACGTGATCTCGTCGCCGTACGTCTTGTGATAGGACACGACGAGGGCGCGCAGCTCGCGGTAGGAGGCACGCTCGTCATGGAGGGCAAGCCAGCTGAAGGCCCAGGTGATGCGGGCGCCTGGCCAGGCGCCGGCGATCGCCTCACGGAAGGTGCGGGCCTCGGCGGGGGTGTGGACGCTCGATTCGTCGGGGCCTTCGGCGGTGTCGCGGGTGACTTCGATCTGTCGCACGCGGACGACGGTGTTGAAGGTCAGGAAGCGGCCGCCGATGAGGGAGGGCCCGGAGGCGTTTGCTTGATCCGCCGGAGCCAAGCCCATCGACAGGATCAGGGCCGCCGTGAGGGTGGCGAGGATCTTGATAAGTCGGCGCTGGGAGGACGGCTTTTCGACTGAGTTCATTGGTCAACCTCCTGCCGGTGAAAGACGCCCTTGAGATGGTCCAGATTGTAGATCAGGCTCTCGTCATAGACCTTGATTTGTCTGAGCGGGGCGCGGCCTCGGCACGACGCGCGGCGGCGTCTGATAGCGCGGGTTACGTCAACTCGCGAGCGGCAGACGAGCGGAAGCCGCTCTCATGCTATCGTCTGGCTGAGCTCGGGGCGTCTCGGTGAAGGAGAACGGCCTGCCGTTCATTCTGATGTAGCAGCGGAGACGACCGCGCCGGTCACCGCGCGAGGCGACGTGGCCCTTCACCATCTGGAGAGGCCTTCCGTAATCCACAGATAGCGGCGAAGGAAGCACCCATGAAACGACATTCGCGAATCTCTCGGCTGGCGATCGTGATTGCCATGCTGGCGCAGGGTTCGATGACGCCCGCCGGGCAGAGGAACGAAGGCCCAGTCGAGCGGGACTTCCTGAACCCGCCCATGGCCGTCCGGCCGGGGGCTTTCTGGGCGTGGCTGAACGGCTCGGTCAGCCTGGACCGCCTGACCTATGAGCTCGAAGAGATGAAGGACAAGGGGATGCGCGGGGCGGATATCTGGGATGTTCGCGCTCTCAGGGATCCTGACAAGACGATCCCGGCCGGCCCTCCGTTCCTGGGCGAGGAATCGCTGCAGGCGATCGGCCACGCGGTCAGGCAGGCCGACCGGCTGGGCCTGAGCCTCGGCATGGTCGCGGCGAGCGGCTGGAACGCCGGCGGCCCTTGGATAGCGCCGAAAGACGCCGGGATGGGATTGTTCCATTCCGAGCTGACGGTGGAGGGGCCCGCGGCCTTGGCCCGGGAGCTCCCGTTTCCGGAGGTGCCCGCGAACTGCCCCAAGAATCCGGATGGGCGGCCTGCCTATTACAGGGAGGTGGCCGTCTTCGCCTGGCCAAGAGAGGACGGCCGGAAGTTCATTCCGGCCGCCTCGATGATCGATCTGACGGGGAAGCTCGATTCAATCGGACGGATCGCCTGGGCCGTGCCCCCGGGGGCGTGGACGATCTTCCGCGCGATCATGGCGAACACCGGCCACCAGCTGGAGGTCCCGTCCCCCAACTCGGGAGGGCCGATGATCGACTTCCTGAATCCCGACTCGACGGTCTTCCATTTTCGGTACATCCTGGACCGGCTGGAGTCCAAGATCGGGAAGCTCGGCGATTCGGCGCTGAAATACCTGGAAGTGGACAGCATGGAATTGGGGGAAGAAACCGCGTGGACCGGCCGGGTCCTGGAAGAGTTCGTCAAGCGACACCGATACGATCCGTTCCGCTATCTGCCGGTCCTGAAGGGCTGGACGGTGGAAAGCGAAGAGGTCAGCCGGCGGTTCCTCCACGATTGGCGAAAGACGATCAGCGACCTGTTCATCGAGAGCCATTACAGGACGGGGAGCCAGCTGTTGAACAAACACGGCCTGCAGCTCTGCGCGGAAGCGGGAGGGCCGGGCGCGCCGGTCTGGGATTCCTGCCCGGTCGATTCCCTCAAGGCGCTGGGTGCGGTGGATATCCTGCGCGGCGAGTTCTGGCCCAAGCATCGGAACATCCGGGTGATCAAGGAAATCTCGTCCGCCGCCCATATCTACGGGAAGACCGTGGTGGACGCGGAATCGTTCACGAGCTGGCGGCACTGGAAGAACGGGCCGTACTTCCTGAAACAGCTGGCGGATATCGCCCTGGGCGAAGGCTTGAACCATCTCACCTTCCACACCTTCACCCACAGCCCGGCCGAAGCCGGACTTCCCGGGCGGGCCTACCACGCCGGGACCCACATCAACCCCAATGTCGTCTGGTGGCCGATGGCCCGGCCGTTCGTGGACTACCTGGCCCGAAGCTCGTATCTGCTCCAGCAGGGGCTGTTCGTGGCGGACGTCTGCTACTACTACGGCGACAAGGCGCCGAACTTCGTGCCCTCGAAGAACATCAAGTACAACCCGGGCGCCGGGTTCGACTACGACGTCGTCAATAGCGACGTGATCCTGAACCGCCTGAAGGTCGAGAACGGGCGGCTTGTCCTGCCCGACGGCATGAGCTATGCGCTGCTCGTCCTTCCGGAACAGGGCGACATGGACCTGGAGGTGTTGCGCAAGCTGGAATCGCTCGTCCGGGGCGGGGCGACCGTGCTCGGACCCCGGCCGGAGCGAACCGGAAGCCTGGAGGATTATCCGAACAGGGACAAGGAGATCGCCGAACTGGCCGGCAGAATCTGGGGTGATTGCGACGGCGTCGCCGTCAAGGAACATCGCTACGGCAAGGGCCGCGTCGTCTGGAACCGGCCGGTGGCGGAGGTCCTCGATCGGGCCGGCGTCGGGCCGGATTTCAGCTACCGAAGCGGGGACGGACGGGCGCGGATCGACTACCTGCATCGCCGCGCGGGTGAGCAGGATATCTATTTCGTCAGCAACATGAACGAGCGCTGGGAAGACGTGGATTGCGCGTTCAGGGTCAACGGAAAGCAGCCCGAGATCTGGCATCCGGAAACCGGCGAAACGCGGGCCCTCCAGGTCTTCGAGACGGATGACGCCGGTACGCGGTTGAGGCTGCATCTGGCGCCGGCCGAGACGGTGTTCGTCCTTTTCAGGAGACCGGCGGCCAGGACCCATTTCACCCGCATGGACGGGCCGGGACGGGCTTCGGCCGGCGTGACGCCTTTCCTGTTCGCGAATTCAGACACACCGGGCGGACCGATGTGGCTCTCCGACGGGGCCAAGGGGCCGACGTCGCAGTGGATCACATTCGATCTGGGCGCCGTCCGCGAGTTGAGCAAGGTCCGGATATGGAACTACAACGATCACGCGCGCGGGAACCTGAACTACGGCGTCAAGGCCCTGGAGATCCTGGTCTCCGAGGATGGCCTGGCGTATCGGTCCGCCGGCGTGTTCGATGTGAAGATCGCGCCAGAGAATGAAGAGAGGAACTACGCGCAGGACATCGCCGTCCCCGTCCCGGGAGTCCGCTACGTCCGGTTCGATATCAGATCGAACCATGATCTCGGTGCCTCCTACATGGACGGGAGCAGCCCGTTCGTCGGGCTGTCCAAAGTGTCGTTCTTCGGGCGGGAGGAGATCGCCGGTGTGCGGGTGAGGTCGGTGTCCAGCGGAACGGCCTTCGATCCGGCCGCCGATGCCGAGCTGGGCGTATTGCATCCGGGCGCCGAGGTCCGGTCAGACCGGGAAGGAAGCCCGCATTTGAAAGTGTGGACGCCCGGTAAGTATGTGCTCCACGACTCCCAGGGGCGGTCAAGGACCGTGGCGGTCGCGGCCGTGCCTCCGCTTGTCGAGATCGCGGGCCCATGGCGGGTGAGCTTCCCGAAAGGCTGGGGAGCGCCCGAGGACGCGACGTTCGAGAAGCTGGCGTCATGGACGGATTCGGACGATGCCGGCATCAAGTACTTTTCGGGCCGGGCCGTGTACCGAAAGACGTTCGATGTGCCGCGCGACCGTCTGGATGCGGGCACCAGCTTGGAGCTGGACCTGGGCGCGGTCCAGCAGGTGGCCAAAGTCACGCTGAACGGCCGGGAGCTGGGCATTCTCTGGAAACCGCCGTATAGCATCGATATCACCGGCGCGGTCCGCGCCGGGAACAACACCCTTGTCGTGGAGGTGGCCAACACCTGGACCAATCGTCTGACGGGCGACGCGTTCTTGCCTCCGGAACAGAGGCATGCCAGGAGCAACATGCGGGCGTCGCTTTCCCGGAAGGAAACGCCGCTTCAGCCGTCCGGCCTCCTCGGCCCCGTGCGGATCATCCTGGCGAAGAACGTGAAGCTGTGAGCATCGGCGGAACCTGATGTACGAACACATTGCCCGCAAGCTCGCCACCGGCGGCATCATCATCATCGACGGCGGCACCGGAACCGACATCCAGCGCCGGGGTGCGCCGATGAGCGGCGACACCTGGTGCGCCGACGCCACTCTCACCCACCCGGCCATCGTCCGCGAGGTCCATGCCGACTACATCCGGGCCGGCGCCGAGATCGTCATCGCGAACACGTTCGCCACCAGCGCGCTCCTGTTCAACGCACTCGGACGCGACAAGGATCTGATCGAGATCGACCGCGCCGCGGCAGCCTTGGCAAAGGAAGCCGCCGCCAACCGGCAGGTGGCGGTTGCCGGCTCGGTTTCCACCATGCGCCCCGTCATTGCCGGCAGCGACCGCACCTCGAAGCAGCGCGAATGGCCCGAGCAGGACGCCCGCGCCCTGTTCCGCCGCAAGGTGGGCAATCTCGCCCACTGCGGCGTCGATCTCCTGATGATGGAGATGATGCGCGACACCGATTACTCGGTCTGGGCTACCGAGGCGGCCATCGCGACCGGCTTGCCGGTCTGGGTGGGGATTTCCACCGAGAAGAACAGGGATGGCGTGCTGACGGGGTTCGGCCGTGAAGACATGCTGCTTGACGACGTGGCCCGGGCGCTTGCCGCAGTGAGGCCCGCGGTCGTCAGCATCATGCACACCTCGCCCAACGACACCGACGAAGCCATCGCCGTCGTCCGCAAGTACTGGAAGGGCCCGCTCGGCGCCTATCCGGAGAGCGGCTACTTCCGCATGCCCGAGTGGACGTTCATCGACATCATTCCACCGGAGGAATTGGTGGACAAGGCACGGGGCTGGAAGGCCCGCGGCGTTACCATCTTCGGCGGCTGCTGCGGGTTGGGGCCGGAACACATCGAAGCCCTGCACAAGGAGTTCACGCCATGAAGCGCGGTTCCTGCCTGTGCGGCGCGGTCCAATACGAGATCCACGGCCCCTTGCGAACCGTCGTGGCTTGCCGGCGCGGATCCGGCGCGCCAGGCGGACTCAGGCGAACGGCTGGTCGATCGACGGGCTCGGCTGCGAGAAGAACTTCGCGCCGGACGGTGTGATGTACATGTCGTCTTCGAGCCGGACGCCGAACTCGCCCGGCGTCTTACGCTCGAACTCGCCTCGGCGGCGGGG
>CAYZJD010000293.1:0-6051 GCA_964478455.1 uncultured Solibacteraceae bacterium
TTCGAGCGCATACCCGGCCGGGAGCTTGATTTTCTCCCGCACCAGCGCCTTGGCTTCCTCGACGTAGCTGCCGACGTCCCGCCCGGCGACGTCCACGTAAACGTACCCGTTGAGCATGGCATTCTCGTCGCGGATCATGGAGGGGCCGGCCACCAGCTTGATGTCGGCGAGCTGCGCGAGCGGAATTTGCGTCTGCCCGCCCATGCCCGCGTTCATCACGGGGACGAGCACGCGTCCGAGCCGGTCCAGATCGCTGCGGAAATCCCGGAAGTACCGCACATTGACCGGGTAGCGCTCGCGGCCCTCGATCGTGGTGGTAACGTTCTCGCCTCCGATGGCGCTCATGATGACTTGCTGGACGTCATCGATGGTGAGACCATACCGTGCGATCTCGGCGCGCTTCCAGTCGAAGTCGAGGAAGTACCCGCCGCCGGCCCGTTCCGCGAACACATTGCGCGTGCCCCGGACCTGCGGCAGCAGCCCCTCGATCTGGGTGGCGAGCCGCTGGACTTCGTCCAGATTCGAACCGTAGACCTTGATCCCGATCGGGGTCCGCACGCCCGTGGTCAGCATGTCGATGCGGCCCTTCACCGGCATGGTCCACGAATTGGAAACGCCTGGCAGTTTCAGCGCTGCGTCCAGCTCATTCACAAGCTGCTCGGTGCTGATGCGGTCGGGCGTGAAGCGCCGGAAGACCGACTTGGCCCATTCCGGCGCCCAGGAGGAATACCAGGTGTCCACTTTGCGCCACTGATCATGCGGCTTGAGCACGATGGTGGTTTCCATCATCGAGAAGGGCGCCGGGTCGGTGGACGTCTCCGCGCGTCCGGCTTTGCCAAACACGCTCTCGACCTCGGGGAACGACTTGATGATCCGGTCCTGGACTTGCAGCAGCTTCTGCGCTTCGGTCACCGAAAGACCCGGCAAGGTGGAGGGCATGTACAGCAGGGTGCCTTCGTCGAGCGGGGGCATGAATTCCGACCCCAGCCGCCGGTAGATGGGAACGGTCGCGACGACGATAGCGACCGCCCCAGCGATCACCACGTATTTCCACCGCAGGGACCAGGCACAGACCGGCTCGTAAAGGCGAATCAGAATCCTGCTGATCGGGTGGCGCTCTTCGGAGTGGATCTTCCCCACTAGCACCGCATTCGCGACGCGCGCCAGCAGGCGCGGCCGGAACCGGAAGTTCTTCATGTGCGTGAACAGCAGCCGCATGGCGGGGTCGAGCGTGATCGCCAGCACCGCCGCCACGATCATCGCCAGATTCTTGGTGTAAGCGAGCGGCTTGAACAGCCGGCCCTCCTGGGCCTCCAGGGTCAGCACCGGCATGAACGAGACGGCGATCACCAGGAGCGCGAAAAAGCTCGGCCCGCCGACTTCTTTGACCGCATTGATCACTACGCGGTGATAGTCTTCCTTCCTCCCCGTCCGATCCCACGCTTCGAGCTTCTTGTGCGTCTGCTCGACCACCACGATGGCGGCGTCTACCAACGCGCCGATGGCGATGGCAATGCCACCAAGCGACATGATGTTCGAGGTGACGCCGATCATCTTCATCGGTATGAAGGAGATGATGATGGCGATGGGGATGGTGAACACCGGGATGATGGCGCTCGGGATGTGCCAGAGGAAGATCAGGATGACGATCGAAACGATCGTGATTTCTTCGATGAGCGTGTCCTTCAGATTCTCGATGGAGCGGAGGATCAGCTCGGAACGGTCGTAGGCGGTAAGGACCCTGACGCCTTCCGGAAGGCCGGGCTCAATGTCCTTCAGCTTCTGCTTCACGCGGTCGATCACGGCGAGCGCGTTCTCGCTCTGGCGCATCACCACGATGCCGCCGACCACGTCGCCTTCGCCGTTCCAGTCGGCCACGCCGCGCCGGAGATCGGGACCGAGCACGACGTTGCCGACGTCGCGGACACGGATCGGCACGCCGCTCTGACTCGAGGCCAGCACGATGTCGCCGATGTCGTCCACGGACCTCGCATAGCCGCGGCCGCGCACCATGTACTCCGCGCCGCTGAACTCCACCAGGCGGCCCCCCACGTCGTTGTTGCCCTTCCGGACGGCTTCGACCACCTTCATGATCGGGATGTTGTAGGCCTGAAGCCGGTTCGGGTCCACGTTGACCTGGTACTGGCGGACAAAGCCCCCGATGGGCGCGACTTCGGCCACTCCGGGCACCGCGCGCAGGGCATAGCGGAGGAACCAGTCCTGGTAGGAACGAATCTCGTCTAACCGGTTCTTCCCGGTGGTGTCCACCAGCACGTACTGGAAGACCCAGCCCACGCCGGTGGCGTCGGGACCCAGCTCCGTCTTCACGCCTTCCGGCAAGCGCGGCAGCACGCCCGAGAGGTACTCCAGGGTGCGCGAACGGGCCCAGTAAATGTCAGTGCCTTCTTCAAAGATGATGTAGACGAACGAGTAGCCGAAATCGGAGAAACCGCGGATCGCTTTCACCTTTGGCGCGCCCAGCATGGCGGTCACGATGGGATAGGTGACCTGGTCCTCCATGATGTCCGGGCTGCGGTCCCACCGCGAGTAGACGATGACCTGGGTATCGCTGAGATCCGGGATGGCGTCCAGCGGGACATTCCTCATCGACCAGATCCCCGCGGCCACGGCGAATCCGACCAGCACGAAGACCAGGAACTTGTTGCGCCCGGAGAACTCAATAATGGCGTTGATCATCGCCGGTGTCCCTCATGGGTGGACGGGCCGGCCGTGGGAGCCCCGTGTTGCTCATGCGCCGGTGCTGCCGGCGGGGTGGGCGGCTTCTCGCCCCCGCCGACGCCGCCCCCGTGTTGGTGGCCGGCCGGCCCGGCCGCGGCGGCCTTGAGCTGGCTTTCCGAGTCGATCAGGAAATTTCCGGAGGTCACAATGCGCTCGCCGGGTTCGAGGCCCTTGCGGATCTCGATGCGATCTCCGAGTCGCTCGCCGGTCTCCACCAACCGCGGTTCGAGGTAGCCGTTGCCCCGGTCCACGAAGACCGTCTTCCGGAGGCCGGAGTCGAGCACCGCTCCGGTCAGCACGGTGACGCGGCGGGGCATCTCCACGCGGAATTCGACGTCCACGTACATGTCGGGCTTCAACAGCAGCCCGGGGTTGCTGGCCTCCAGCCGCACCTTGAGTGTGCGCGTCATCGGATCCACCTGGGGCTGGATGTAGTTCACCCGCGCGGCGAACGACTTCCCGGGGTAGTACGAGAGCGAGGTCCGGGCGGGCTGTCCCACCCGAACCATGGGGGCCTCGTACTCGAAAACGTCGGCCATGATCCAAACACGGTTCAGATCCACTACGGTGTACAGCTCGCTATCGGGCATGATGCGCTGCTTGGGGAACGCATTGCGGGCCATGACGTACCCGCTGATGGGCGCATACAGGGTGACGTAGGTCATCGGCTTGCCCGTGCGCGCCACCTCGTCGATCTGCTCATCGCTCAGTTCCCAGAGTTCGAGGCGCTTGCGCGCAGCCGCGACGAGTGAGTTGCTGTCGGCGATCGCTCCGTCCAGCGCGCTGTGTTTCATGAGTTGCTGGCTCTTTAAGGCCAGCAGGTATTCGTGCTGCGAAGCCACCAGCTCGGGGCTGTAAATCGTGAGCAACGGCTGTCCCTTCTCGACGACCTTGCCGACGAAATCCACGAACACCTTTTCCACCCAGCCGTCGATGCGGGCGTGGACCCGGGCGATCTTGGTCTCGTCGAACGCAATCCTGCCGACGGCGCGGAAGGTGTGCAGGCCGGCGGAGCTTTCAACGGTGCCGTACTGCACGCCGATCAACTGCTGCTTCTCGGGGCTGACCCGGATGGTGCCCATGGGCAGCGAGGAAGGCTCGTCGGCATACACCGGCTCGAGTTCGTTTCCGGTCTCCGGGTTAAGGCCCGGCTTGTCCGAGGTGTACTTTGGGTCGAGGGGATCGCGATAGTGCAGGATCTTGCGCTCGGCGGCGGGGACCGCCTCGCCTATCTGCCCGCCCTCGTACACCGGTTCGAGCTTCATGCCGCAATCCGGGGCAATGCCGGGCTTGTCGGACTTGTAGGCCGGGTGCATGGGATCGATCCAGTAAAGGACGCGGCGCCCGCCGGGGGCTTGGGCTGCCGACTTCTTGGCGTACCAGCGATGGTAGCCGTAGCCGCCCACAAAGGCCACCCCGGCTACTATGACCATGGCGATCAACGATTTAAGTTTCATGTGAGCGTCATCCCTGTCATCTCTTCCAGCCGAGCCAGCGCGAGGAAGTAGCTCTGTAACTCCTCGTGGTAATTAAGTTCATAGTCCAGCATGGTGGTGAAGTTAGCGAGCACGGTCAGGAAATCCACGCCACCGGTCTCGTAGGCAGCGAGCGAGGCCTGAAGTGCCAGGCTACTCTGAGGAATGACGGTGCTCGAATATATTTCCATCAAGCGGTAGGAGGTTTCCGCCATCAGATAGTCGTCCTTGAGGCGGAAGGCCAACGCCTGGCCGGTGGCTTCCAGGCTGCGGCGGGCTTGGCTGAGACTGCTGACCTCCTCGGCCACGCCGGCGCGTTGGCTGTGCCAGAACCAAGCGGGCAGCTTAAAATCCACCCGCGCCATGTACATGGAAGGCATGGCGCCCATGTGGTAGACGCCGGCCGAGAGGGTGTAGTCGGGGTAATACTCCTTGCGGGCCAGGTTGACGGCCAGCTCCGCCCGCTGAACCATCTTCTCCTCGCGGCGCAATACCGGCGCATTCTCGCGGGCCTGATTGAGTAAGTCTTCCAGCGTGACACGCAACGGCGCCGCCGCAACGTCGGCGGGCTGGGCCAGCGGCGTATCGATGGGCCGGGCCAGCAAGCCGTTCAGTTCCGCCTCGCGGCTGAGGCGTTCCTGCGTGAGTTTGGCGAGGCGGGTCTCCAGGATGGAAAGCTGCGTCTGGGCTTTGAAAACGTCCTGCTGCTGGGCCTTGCCGACGGCGTAGCGCGCCTCGGTGGTGCGGAGGAACTTACGCAGCAGATCGCGGTTGCGCTCGAGCACCTCGCGGGCCGTCCAGGCATAGCGCAGGCGATGATAGGCCTGCTTTACCCGGGAAACGACACTCAACTGCACTGCCTGATACTGCTGAAAATCGGCGTCGGCTTCCTTGGCCGCGATCTCGCCACGCAACTTGCGCTTGCCGGGAAAGGGGAATTCCTGCGAGATCATAACGCCGGCGTTGGCGGTCGGCTCGCGGCCCAGGCCGGCGAACGGGCGGGGGCTGCCACTCGAGTTGTACCCCAGCGACAGCATGGGGTCCGGCAGACTGCTCTCCTGCGCCGGACGCTGGCGGGCCGCTTCGTAGCGCTTCTGCGCCCCGAGCACTTCGGGGTTTCGCCGCAAGGCCTCTGAGATTAGGTCTTCCAGGCGCAGGCGGTCCTCCGCTGAGGCGCACAGTGCCAGCGCCACGAGGCCCAATAAGCTTCGGGATACCATACAATCCTCCTCGCTCCAAGGAAGCGGAGCACGCTACAGTATCGGCAGAATTCAGGCCGAGGCAGGAGGCTCAGATCAGGAGTGCGGAATTACGGAGGAACAGGTCCGGAGGCGAGTGGACCAGTAATGGTGCGACGGCGCTGATGCGGAGAGCGGGCAACGGCGCTAGGCCCGAGTCGTCATCGAGCGGTAGACTCGCGACCACCACAACGGGGGGAACCGGATCAGGCTGGGCGTACTGCTCCATGGCCGGCGCCTGATGGGGGCAGGGCGCGCCCGCAGGCGGCTGACCGGAATCGCGGTGGCAGCTTCCCTGGTTGCAGCAGTCGTGCACCGGCTCCGCGGCGGCAAGTGTGCGGCACGATACACAACGACCCCACAGCAGGCTGCCCGCCAGCATAAGGGTCGATGCCGCGATGGAAATCCTCGCCGCCACCTACTTATTAGACTAGCACAAGCGGGAAAGGTTTCGCCTACCGCCACTTCTTACCGGCGTGCCCGACACAAAGTGACCAGACCTACGCTTCTCCGAATCCAGACGTGGCGCGGGCTTCAGCCTGCCGGGTCCACACTCCCTTGAAAAAGGCTCCCTATATTGTTGATTCTTCGTTGGTGCG
>CAYZJD010000294.1:0-6041 GCA_964478455.1 uncultured Solibacteraceae bacterium
TAATGGCCAATGGCCCGATGACCCGATGACTCAATGACTCAATCCTTCAGCATTTCCCGGGCGGCGTTGTAGCCGCAGGCGCCAATGACGCCCCCGCCGGGGTGCGTGCCTGAGCCGCACAGGTAAAGCCCTCGAATCGGAGTTCGGTAACGAGCCCAACCGGCCACGGGACGCATGGAGAACATCTGGTCGAGGCTCATTTCGCCGTGGAAGATGTTGCCGCCAGTGAGGCCGAAGCGCCGCTCGAGGTCGAGCGGGGTGAGAACGTCGATGTGCTCGATGAGAGACCGGATGTTGGGGGCGTATTCGGCGATCAGATCGATTACGTGTTGGGCGTACGGCTCACGCAAAGCGCCCCAGTCGGCGCCGCGCAACGTATAAGGAGCGTACTGGAGGAAGACGCCCAGGATGTGCTTGCCGGGTGGGGCGAGCGACGGGTCGTACATGGTCGGGATGGTGAGCTCGAGCAGAGGCCGCTCGGATGGACGGCCGTACTTGGCGTCGTCCCAGGCGCGTTCGACGTACTCGATGGACGGGCAGATGTGCATGGTGGCGCGGTGCTGCGGGCCAGGCGCGCCGGGCAGGGCGCGAAACTCCGGCAGGCCACAGAGGGCGATGTTGATCTTGAGCGACGTGCCTTCGCACCGGTAGCGGCGGATCGCCTCGGTGAAGTCCGGCGGCAGGTGCTGTGCGCCGACGAGACCCAGGAATGTTCGCTTGGGATCGAGGTTGGAGGCCACCACGCGCGCCTCGATCTCCTCGCCGTTTTCAAGCACGACGCCGGTGGCGCGGCCATCCCGAATAAGGATCCGCTCGACGGCCGCCGCGGTGCGTATCTCGGCGCCGCGGCTGCGGGCGGAAGCAGCGATGGCCTCGGAGACCGCGCCCATGCCACCCCGCACGAAGCCCCAGAGGCCGCGTTTGCCGGCCAGGCCGCCCATGCAGTGGTGCAGCAGGATGTAGGCCGTCCCTTGCGAGCGCGGGCCGCCGTTGGCGCCGATGACGCCGTCAGTGGCGAGCGTGACCTTGAGTTCCTCCGACTCGAACCAGTCGTCCAGGAAGTCGGCGGCGCTCATCGTGAAGATCTTCACTAACGGCGCCAAGTCCGACCGGCCGAAGCGGTAGAGGCGGGCCGCAAACTTCAGATGGTCCAGGAAATCGCCGGTACTCCGCGGAGGAATCTGCGGGGGAGTGATCAGCAGCACCGCTTCGGCGATGCGGGAGAGCCGCTCGATGTGGTTCTCGTAATCCGGGTAACGGGCGGAGTCGCGGTGGGAGAACTTCGCGATCTCATCGATCATTCGCCGGCGGTCTTGCCACATGAACAAATGACGGCCGTCGGGAAACGGCGAGAAGAAGGCGGGATCTTTGGCGTCCACGCGGTAGCCGAAGCGCTCGAGCTCAAGGTCGCGGACGATGCGGTCCTGAAGGAGGCTCGTGAGGTAGGCGGCGGTGGACACGCGGTAGCCGGGCCAGACCTCCTCGGTGACGGCGCAACCGCCGAGGACGTCGCGCTTCTCGACGACGAGCACGCGGCGCCCGGCGCGGGCAAGGTAAGCGGCGGCGACCAGGCCGTTATGGCCGCCGCCGGCGATGAGGACGTCGTAGCGCTGGGGCATGGGAGTTGTCAGTCCACCTCTCCAGCTTCTCGGAAGATCGCGAGCAAGCGGGCGATCTCGCGGTAGCACTTGTCGAAGGAGTCAGCACGGCGGGCGAGCTGAATATCAAAAGCCGCAGCCAGGGAAGCCTGGTGAAGCGTCGGCACGTAGCCGCCCTGCATATAGCGATGAATCCACTCCTTTGCCCCACGAATGGCCTCTGGGTTCGCCGGCGGTTGGAGATCAGCCGGAAGGCCATGGTGGCCGCGAAGAGATTCCGCAGCCGCGAGAAACCACGACTCGAACTCGGACTTGGGCAGGACAACGGCCAGCGGGACATCCCCGCGAGCCGTCCGCGCCCTTGCCAGTAAGGCAGGAGCAAGCTGGGCGGGACAATCATCGTCGGCGTCTATCAGAATGAGGATCCCGCCGCGCTCACCTGCCTGCATAGCAGCGAGCTGCACTGCCCTTTCGAGTTCACCTGGACGCAAGAGCTTCCCTTTAGGGATGCGAATCGGGTGCGGGATCACAACGGACGTTGCCGGCTCTACCTCTTGGGCGACTCTGCGAATCACGGTGGGAACGGCATTCACGTCGCCGTGCCCTTCGACCACGCATGCGATCCGAAGAGGCATCAGTCCAAATGGAAAAGGCGGAGCTGCTTTTCGAGCCGGTCGGAAGCCAGCTCGGGATCAGGACGCAGTTGATCCATTCGGAGAAGCTCTCCCGCGGTATACAGCCGTTGGTGAAGCGCGCGGCGACCGTACTCATCGAGCGGAGCGATGAGGGTCCTCCCCTGATCCGAGGAGACGGCCAGAATCGAACCCGTGTCTACCTGATCGTTGTCCAACAGGTCAGGGCTGTGACTTGTCACCAGCACCTGCGTTGAACGGCTGGCCTCCCGCAGGCTGTCCAGCAGCAGTCCAGCAGCTCCTGGGTGGAGGGCCACTTCGGGCTCCTCGATGCCCACAAGCGGCACACGGGCCTCACGACCGTTGCCCGCTTGAAACAAGGAGACGAGCACGCCGAACGCGCGGAGAGTTCCATCAGACATGTTCGCCGCAAGGAAACGCCACGGATCCCGCGACCCCCTAACGCGCTGTCTGAACTCAAGGGTCTCCTTTGGACCGATTGTCTTAACATCGACCCCATGAACATCCGGGACCACTTTGGCCAGGTACTCCTCGATCCGCCGCTTTCGACCCGCGGACTGCTTCTTCAACTGGGCGAAAACGCTGGTGATGTTGCTGCCATCGCGGGCGAGAACATCGCCTGCGTCAGGGGACTGGAGTTCGCGGATGCGGTCTGGGTTAAGGTTGTAGAATCCCATTCGCGAAAACGCTTCGTAAACTGGTCGGAACTGAGGAAGCCCGGAGGCGTTCACCAGGTAGAGCCGGTCGGCGGAAGCTGCCGGCATCACCTTCTCGCTGGAGGTGACCTCACCCGAACGCACAAGAAAGAAGGCCTCTGATGCAAGCGCTTCGAAGGATCGAAGCACGCATTCCTCATGCTGCACGTCGTAGCCTCCTTGCGGACGAGCAGCCACTTGGAAACCATAGTGTCCGGAGAGACCGGAGGGCAGACGATACTCGAGACGGACTCCGAAGTGGGTAGGATGTCCTCCCGAACGGCGTCGGACGTCATTGATGCCTCCGCGATCTCGTAAGGCATGGTCCAGCGATGTGCGCAACGCGTCAGCCACAAACCGGAGCGCGTCAAGAAAATTGCTCTTGCCCGCTCCGTTCGGGCCGACGAGGAAGACAAGCGGCCCAAGCAGGACATCGCACGCGGCGATGCTCTTGTAGTTTCTTAGCAGAACACGGCTGATAAACGTCGCATCATTCGTTGTTGGCGCTGACAAACCCACGCTGGACCTACCTCCGCTTGAAGGCTACCACGGCCAGCGGCGGGAGGGTGGCGGCGATGCTATGTTCGCGGCCGTGGTGAGGGACGGGCTCGGAGTGGAGGCCGCCGCTGTTGCCGGCGTTGCTGCCGCCGAACATCTCTGCGTCGGAGTTGAAGAGTTCTTCGTAATATCCGGCAGCGGGGACGCCGACGCGGTAGCCGTGGCGGGGGACCAGCGTGAAGTTGCAGCAGAACAGCAGAGAATCGTCCGGATCGGAAGTGCGGCGGAGGAAGGCGATCACCGAGGCATCGACGTCGTTGAAATCGATCCACTCGAAGCCGTCCCAGTGGAAATCGACCTGGTAAAGGGCGGGCTGCGAGCGGTAGAAGCGGTTCAACTCGCGGACGAACAGTTGCAGCTTGCGATGCACGTCGAACTCGATCAGCTCCCAGCGGACCTGGACGTTGTGGTTCCACTCCTCATACTGGCCGATCTCGGAGCCCATGAAGAGCAACTTCTTGCCGGGATGCGCATACATGTAAGCGAGGAACGCGCGGGCGTTGGCGAACCGCTGCCACTCGTCGCCGGGCATTTTGCCGAGCAGCGACCGCTTTCCATGGACGACCTCGTCATGGGAGATGGGCAGGACGAAGTTCTCCGTGAACGCATAGAGCATGCTGAAGGTGATGTTATTGTGATGAAACTTGCGGTGGACGGAGTCCTTGGAGAAGTACTCGAGCATGTCGTGCATCCAGCCCATGTTCCACTTCATGGTGAAGCCGAGCCCGCCGAGGTAGACGGGCCGGGACACGCCGTAGAACGCAGTGGACTCTTCGGCGATGGTCAGCGCGCCGGGCACTTCGTGGGCTAGCTCGTTGAAGCGCCGCAGGAAGTCGATGGCCTCGAGGTTCTCGTTGCCGCCGTACTGGTTGGGGACCCACTCACCGGCTTTGCGTGAGTAATCCAGGTAGAGCATGGAGGCGACGGCGTCCACGCGCAAGCCGTCGATGTGGTACTTCTTCAGCCAGAACAAGGCGCTCGAAATGAGGAAGGCGCGGACCTCGTTCCGGCCGTAGTTGAAGATCTTGGTGCCCCAGTCCATGTGCTCGCCCTTGCGCGGGTCTTCGTGCTCGTAGAGGGCGGTGCCGTCGAAGAAGACGAGGCCGTGGGCGTCCTTGGGGAAGTGGGCGGGTACCCAATCGACGATGACGCCGATGTTCGCGTGGTGGAGGCGGTCCACAAAATACATGAAGTCCTCGGGCGGGCCGAAACGCGCGGTGGGCGCAAAGAGGCCGAGCACCTGATAGCCCCAGGAGCCGGCATAGGGGTGCTCCATGACAGGCAGCAGTTCGATGTGCGTGTAGCCCATGCGGGTGCAGTACTCAGCCAGGCGGTCGCCCAGTTCGCGGTAGCCGGGCATCTCGCCGTGCGGTCCCCGCATCCAGGAGCCAAGGTGGACCTCGTAGATGTTGACCGGCTCCTTCAGCCAGTCCTTCCTGGCGCGGGCCTCCATCCAGGCGCCATCACCCCATTCGTATGTGTCCAAGGAAGTGACCACGGAAGCGGACATCGGCGGGACTTCGTTGGCGAAGGCGTAAGGGTCCGACTTCATCTGGCGGTAAGCGCGGTGGCGTGAGCGGACGAAATACTTGTACTTCGCGCCGGGACCGATGTTGGGGATGAAGATTTCCCAGACGCCGCCGTCGCGGAGGCGCATCGGGTTGCGGCGCGTGTCCCAGTCGTTGAACTCGCCGACCACGCTGACGACTTCGGCGTTCGGCGCCCAGACGGCGAAGCTCACCCCGTTGACCCCCTCACACTGGGCGGCATGCGCGCCGAGCATGTTGTAGCTCTCGTAGTGCGTTCCTTCGCCGAAAAGATGCAGCTCGAAGGGAGTGAGCAGAGGAGGGAAGCGGTAGGCGTCCTCCTGCTCGATCGTGCGGCCGTCCCAAAGCGTCACGCGAAAGCGGTAAGGGCGCGGGTCGCGCGGCACGGAGGCGACGAAGAAACCCTCGGTGTGGCGCTTCTGCATTGGGACGAGGACGCCATCGGAGAGGACCTCGACTTGCCTGGCCTGGGGCAGAATGGCCCGGACTTCCCAAGACGGTGCCTTGTCCGCGTCACCGGCGGGGTGAGCGCCGAGAATGCGGAAGGGATCACCGTGATATCCGCCGGCGATGGCGTCGATTTCCTCTTTGGTCATCGCAGCTATTATGGCAAGGATGCGCGGCCTCCACCACGAACTGGAGAAGGCAGAGCTGCACGTGCATCTGGAGGGTTCGATTGAGCCGGAGACGCTGCACGCCATTGCGCCGCACCTTTCGCTCGAGGAGATCCGGGAGCGGTATCGCTACGAGGATTTCCAGGGCTTCCTGAAGAGCTTCGCCTGGGTGATGGAACAGCTCCAGACGCCGGAGCACTACCGGCTGGCGACGCGGGCGCTGGCGGAACGGCTGGCGCGGGAGAACGTGAAGTACGCCGAGATCCTTCTTTCGGCGGGCGTGATCTTGTGGCGCGGGCAGGAGTTTGCGCCGATTTACGAAGCGGTGCGGGAGGAGGCGGCGCAGTCCAAGCTGGGGATCTGGTGGTTGTTGGAC
>CAYZJD010000295.1:0-6018 GCA_964478455.1 uncultured Solibacteraceae bacterium
AGCGTTCCACCGCGCTCGACCCTACCTACCCCGAGCCGTTCTACTTGCTCGCCCGCATCTACAACCAGCTCGGCCAGAAGGAAAAAGCCGCCGAAGCGCTGGCCAAGTTCAAGGAGCTGAAGGCGAAGGGCCCCCGCGAGCGCCGCTAATCGGGGACAGTCACCGCTTTCCCGACCAGGAGCGTGATTTCGCCCTTGATCGCGACGCGGCCGGCGAGAATCCGCCGCAACTCGCTCGCAGTGCCCCGCAGGAACTCCTCGTGTACTTTTGTGATCTCGCGGGCGACCACCACGTCACGCGGGCCGAGCACCGCCTCGATGTCCTCGAGAGCCCCCAGTATCCGGTGTGGCGTCTCATAGAAGATCAGCGTCGCCTGCTCCTGACGCAGAGATTCGAGCAGCCGCCGCCGCCGGCCCTGCTTCGGAGGGAGGTATCCGCAGAAGTGAAACTGGTCCGTGGGCAGTCCGGACGCCGCCAGCGCGGCCACGACCGCGCACGGCCCGGGAACCGGGACTACGGTGATGCCTTCTTCAATGGCCCGCCGCACCAGCCGGTAGCCGGGATCGGAGACCAGCGGCGTGCCTGCATCCGAAACCAGCGCCACGTTTGCGCCTTCGCGCAATCTGCCGGCAAGCTCCGCCGCCCGCGCCTGCTCGTTGTGCTCGTGGTAGCTCACCAGCGGCTTGCGGATGCCGAGATGCTCGAGCAGCTTCCGCGTCTGCCGCGTGTCTTCGCACGCGATCAGATCCACTTCCGCGAGCACGCGCGCCGCGCGCTGCGTGATGTCCTCCAGGTTCCCGATCGGTGTCGCGACCAGATACAGCATAAAAGGGGACAGCCTGATCTGCCCCATTTTCCCTCACCGCAGGGATATGGGGCAGATCAGGCTGTCCCCTTTTGGAGCGCGTCCTCCTCTTCGTCCAGATCCAGGCACACGGCGGAGCCCGGCTCGATCTTCCCCCCGGCCACCAGCGCCGCCAGCGGCTGGGTGAGATGCCGTTGCAGCGTGCGCTTCAACTCCCGTGCTCCGTATTCCGCGCTCGTGCCTTTGCGCAGAAGGAAACGGCGGCTTTCCGGCGGCACCTCGATGCCGAAGGCCCGTACTCCGAGCCGCGTCTGCACGTGCCGCTGCAATTCCTCGATGTGCTGATCGAGAATGGCGGCGAGCGCGCCGTCATCGAGCGGCCGGTAGGTGATCACACGATCGATCCGGTTGACGAACTCGGGCGAGAATCTCCTGCGCACGGCGTTCAGCCCGATGCTTTCGAGCTTGCGCCCGACGTCGGCGCGCTCCCGGACGGCGCCCGCTTCGAACCCGAAGTCGGGGCACAGCTCCTTCAGCATGTGACGCGCGCCAAGGTTGCTGGTCAGGAAGATCAGGCTGTGTTCGAAGTTGACGGTGGTGTTGTCGCCCAGCCTCAGCGTCCCTTTGTCGAGAATGCCGAGCAGCAGCCGGGTCAGCGACGGCGCGGCTTTCTCGATCTCGTCGAACAACACCAGCGACAGGCTCGATCGTTCGCTCGCAACCCCGCTCAGCTTCTGCTGGGTGAGCATCGGCTGCGTTTCCCGGTGGCCCAGGTAGCCCGGCGGCGCGCCGATGAGCTTGGCGACCTCGTGCTCCATCTGGAACTCGCCGCAATCGACCCGCAGAAGATTGCGTTCGCTGCCGTGGAGGACTTCGGCCAAAGCCTCCACCGTTTTCGTCTTTCCCGTCCCGGTCGGGCCGAGCAACAGGAACACCCCGGCGGGCCGGCCCTCCGGAGATAAGCCGGCCTGATACATCTGGACGTACGGGATAATGGCCCGGATGGCCGCCGGCTGCCCCACGATCTTCTGCTCGAGCTGCTCGGCCAGGCCGGCGTAGGAGGCCTCGAGCGCCGGCTTCTTCACCCTGATGGAAACAACGCCGCTTCGCATGCTGTCGCTCGTTCCCTCCCGGCGACATTATACGAGCGCATCCGCGCTTCGCCGCCCTCGCGACACCGTCCCCGGCCTCCGGAAGCGAGGATTCTCAGCGCGGCTTATTCCTGAGAAATGAAGCGATTAGGTCCCCGATTCGGCTGCTGGCCTTGCCATCGCCATAAGGGTTGTGAACGCGGGCCATGCGCCGGCGCTCCGCCCCATCGTCCAGCAGTCGTTCCGCCGTGCGCACGATCCGGCCCTCGTCGGTTCCGACCAGGCAGGCCGTGCCAGCCTCCACCGCTTCGGGCCGCTCGGTCCTCTCGCGCATCACCAGCACCGGCTTGCCCAGGGATGGTCCTTCCTCCTGAATGCCGCCCGAATCGGTCAGCAGCAACGTCGCCCGGCGCATGAGGTCCACGAACGGCACGTATTCCAGCGGCTCGATGAGGAAGACGTTGCTCATCCCCGCCAGGCGCTCGTAAACCGGGCCGCGTACGTTGGGATTGGGATGGACGGGATACACGATTTGGACGTCCGCCCGCCGAGCCAGCCGGGCCAGCGCGGAGCAGATCCGCTCGAACCCCGGGCCGAAGCTCTCGCGCCGGTGCGCCGTGACGAGGATCAGCTTCCGCTTGGGATCGAGTTGCGGCCACTCGGCGCCCGTCAGGCGGCCCCGCTCGAGCGCGTCTTTCACGTAGAGAACCGCGTCAATCCCCGTGTTGCCCGTGACCCAGATGCGCTCCGCGGCGATCCCTTCGGCGCGGAGATTGGCGGCCGCTCCTTCGGTGGCGGCGAAGTGCAGCGTGGCCAGGCGCCCCGTCAGAACGCGATTCATCTCCTCGGGAAACGGCTGGCGCATATCGCCAGTTCTCAATCCCGCTTCCACGTGGCCAATCGGTATCTGCCGGTAAAAAGCGCCCAGCGCTCCACAGAGAGTCGTGGTCGTATCTCCCTGCACCAGCACCAGGTCCGGCCGGCTCTCCGCAAGCACCGGCTCCAATGCGGTCAGGATGCGCGCCGTGGACTGGTACAGCGTCTGGTCCGGGAGCATCACGCCCAGGTCGTAGTCAGGGGTGACGTCGAAGACCTGTAGCACCTGATCGAGAAGCTCCCGGTGCTGGGCGGTGACGCACACTCGCGCGGCGAAATCCTCCGGCCGGCTGCGCAGATGGTGGACAAGCGGACAGAGCTTGATCGCCTCCGGGCGAGTCCCGAAAATGAACAGAGCGCGGACGACCATGGTCAGCGCGGACCTCTGACACGGGGTGGGTGTGGAGCGCGCAGTCTTGCGCGCCACGCCGGCAGTCCTGCCGACGGAGGGCCGCGGCGGACGCCCCGCTGGTCATTCTGCCGGCGCGACCGCCGGCACTGGTCGCTTGAGTTCGCACTTATGGAGCGATGCCTGTGGCCCCCAGGACGGGCGACGGCGACGCGAGTGCACAAACCCAGCGCGGGCGCAGTGCGCCCCGGGGCAGGAGCCGGCGGAGGGAAACGACGGGGGCTGCTACTTGTGACGATAGGTGATCCGGCCTTTGGTCAGATCGTAAGGCGACATCTCAATGGTGACTCGGTCGCCCGCCAGAACGCGGATCCGGTTCCGGCGGAGCTTGCCGGCGAGGTGTGCCAGAACGGTACGATCCTGGTCAAGCTGCACGCTGAACAAACCGCTCGGGAATTTCTCGACCACGGTTCCGGTTACTTCGATGCAATCTTCCTTGCTCATCCTCCTCCTTGACGGGGATTCTGCTCCACGGGAGAGGCCGAACTCGGAACCTCTCCGGCATCGCCCGGGACCGGCGGCTATGCGCGCGCCTCCGGACCCGGGCACGTCCACTGCCTACGAAACCGGGATGACGTTCGTTGCCGCCAGCCCTTTGGGGCCACGCGTCACCTCGAATTCCACCCTTGCGCCTTCCTCGAGAGTCCGGTAGCCCTCCTTCTTGATCGCGGAGAAGTGCACGAAAACATCCTCTCCGCTATCGCGTTGGATAAAGCCGTACCCTTTGGCGGCATTGAACCACTTCACGACACCTTGTTCCTTCATCAGATTTCCTTTATTCGACTTTCGCGAGACCACTAGAATCGGACATGCAGGACAAAAAAGGGCTCGCCACCAGCAGCGGCACGAGTGTCACTCCCACTTCGGCAAGCCGCCGGATTGACGAACCCCCTTGGAATCCTTTGCGCAGCCAAATACAAGAGTCAAGCGTCGCCCCCCATTATAGCCCAACCGCCCTGGACCGGCCCCCATCGCGATTGCAGCCGTGCTCCGCCCCGCTGCCCCCTACCGCACCGGCACGTAAAGGTGGAACGTCGCTTTCTCCCCGCGCTCGTTCACGCGTTCCACGCGGACCAGGTAGTCGCCCGGCTTCTGGAACACATGCTTCGTCCGCGCGTAGCCTTCCTTGTTCTTCTCCTCCGCGCACCCATCGGACTGCACGGTCTGCGGCGCGGTCCCGTCCCCGAAGTCCCAGGTTTCGCTGCCAAACGTCGTCCGGCACGAACGCACCAGGAACGTGACCGGCTGTCCGGCCCGCACGTCGCTTGCGGGAAAGTAGGAAGCGTGGATAGTGGGGGCCAGGGTCTCTTCGCGGTGAGAATCATCGACCGGCTTGCCCGCAACCTGGACGACGGCGAAATCGTACGAGCTGCGGCCACGGCTGTCCGTCACTTTGAGGATCTCGCTGTACGTGCCCGGACGGTCGTACACTCGCCGGACCGTCGGGCCGCCTCCCGTTGAACCGTCGCTGAAGGTCCACTCATACCGGCTGATCCGTCCCGAACGGCTCCAGGAGCGGCTGCCGTCCAGGGTGACGGTTTCCCCCACCCAGGCGTACGAGTGCGGACGAGCCACGGCGATGATCTCCGGCGCATATTGCCTCTGGTACGCTTCCCACAGAAAGGCATAACCCTCCACGATGCCGGCCTTCCCGGAAGGCTGCGGCGCGCGGATCTCGTAATGAAGGTGAGACCAGCAGCCGGCGCTCCCCTCCTTGCCGATTAGACCGATCAACTGGCCTGCTGCGACCCTCTCGCCCAGCTTCACGCCCGAGTCAATCGAATACAAATGAAAGTACCAGTGAAACCAGCCGCGCTCGTCCAGAACGATGACTCCGTCGTAGCTGACCTCCGTGTAGGGGCTTCTCTCGTAGCCCGGCATCGCCCTGTTGCCTCTGACCACGACCAGACCGCTGGTGGCCGCGACAACTTCAGTCAAGCCCTCCGCCCCGCCTATATCGAGACCGTAGTGATAATAGGTCCTGCGGTCCCAGGGCGTTTCCGAACCATCCACGAACGATGGCTCGTTGGCCATTTGCGTGGTGGTGGCAAACCATCGCTGCTTCACCGGATAAACGTACGTGCCCGGTTCCATCAACGGGGAGCCGCTCGGCCACAATCGCAGCCGGGCGTCCTTCTCCAGGCCCCATACCGCGCTCCGCGTCGTTCCCATGTAACCCTTCGTGATCGCGCAGTCAATCCGGACCCCGGCGACGGTGACTGGCAGGTGGTAGTTGCCGCATGCAAGTTGGACTTCCTTGCCGTTCACCTTCACCCGCACGCGCGCGTGACGCAGCGCCCCTCGCACGCTGTCGCTCTCTTCTGCCCGCTCCAGCAACTCGATATACGCCTTGGCGCCGTTATGCAGCGCCACCTCGGCCGATTCGCCCGCATCGAGGTCCACAATGCGCATGAGGGGGACCTTCGACGTCTGGGCGAGAAGTGTCATGACGCTCGCCCAAAGCAGCAGCCACCTGACGTTCATCGCGAGAGTGCCTCGATCGCATCCCCCATGTTATAGGGGATTTCCTCGCCAGTGCAGTGTCCGGCAAGGCCATCGCTCTGGCACAATGGTCTGCAAGTCCCGAACAGCAGGAGATCATCGCCATGTCAGACCCTGAACCCACCAAAGAGGAGTTGCTGAGACGGATCGCGGAGTTGGAGCAGCAGGTAGCCGTCAAGAAGCCGGCGTCGCTGGAGTTTCGCGTCAGCGAGAAGGGCGCCGTCAGCGTCTACGGTCTCGGACGCTTTCCGGTGACGCTCTACTACGAACAGTGGTCCCGGCTCCTCGGCCACGCCGATGAGCTGCGCGCCTTCATCGAGAAGAACAAGGGCAAA
>CAYZJD010000296.1:0-6004 GCA_964478455.1 uncultured Solibacteraceae bacterium
GTCGTGCGGCATCGCCGTCGACATCTCCTGGTAGACCGACATCTTCTCTTTGATCGCCCGCTCCATCCTCACCAGGCCGATCCGGAACTGGTTTTCCAGCAGCTCGCCGACGGCGCGGACACGCCGGTTGCCGAGGTGGTCGATATCGTCCACGGCGCCGATGCCCCGCCTCAACTGGAGCACGTAGCGGATAGTGGCGACGAAGTCATCCGGGGCGAGCGTCCGCTGGTCAAGCGGCGTCGCATCCGACTTGTCGAACAGCTTGATGTTAAACTTCATCCGCCCGACACGAGAGAAGTCGTACTTGCGCGGGTCGAAAAACATCCCGTGGAAGAGCTGCGCGGCCGTGTCCAGCGTCGGCGGATCGCCGGGCCGAAGCTTGCGGTAGATCTCCAGCAACGCGTCATTCTGCGTCTTGACCGGATCCTTCTTGAGGGTCGCGGAGATGACGTTGCCGGCGTCGTCGCGCTCCGGGAAGAAAACCTCGAAGCTGGAAATGCCGGCTTCCATGAAGTTCGAGAGCGCGGCGGCGGTCAGCTCCTGGTTCGCCTCCAGCAGCACCTCGCCGGTGGACAGGTCCACCACATCGGCAACGGCAAAGGCGCCCTCCAGATCGTTGGCCGCGACCTCGACCTGTTCGATGCGGGCCTTTTGCAGCTCTTTCAGCACGGCCGAGGTGATTTTCTTGCCGGCGGCGACGACCGTCTCCCCGCCGCGCGTGGTGACGGCGTGAGACAGTTTCAAGCCCACCAGGCCGGGAGAAACCGCCCAGTACAGCCTCCGGTCCTTGAGACTGATCTTCTCCACCTTGTAGAAGGTCCGCAGGATCTGCTCGTCGCTCTTGATGCCCAGCGCTCGCAGGAAGACCGTCCCGTAAAACTTCCGTTTCCGGTCGATGCGAACGTACAGAAGATTCTTGTTGTCGTACTCAAATTCGACCCAGCTCCCGCGGTAGGGGATGATCTTGCCGAGATAGTAGCCCTGCGCGGGAACACGTTCGAAGAACACGCCCGGCGAGCGGTGCAACTGCGAGACGATGACCCGTTCCGTCCCGTTGATGATGAACGTTCCGTTCTCGGTCATCAGCGGGATCTCGCCGAAGAAGACCTCCTGCTCCTTGATGTCACGGACCGTCTTCTCTCCGGTCTCGGCGTCCTTGTCGTACACCGTCAGGCGGATGGTCACTTTCAGCGGCGCCGCATAGGTCATGCCCCGCTCTTCGCACTCGGCCACGTCGTACTTCAGTTGCAGCCCCACCGGATCGCCGCAGCGGTTGCAGAAGGTGACGATGTTCTTGTTGAAGGTCCCGCAGCGGTGGCAGAGAACGTCGCCCGCGTGGAACGGATCGGTGCGGATGTAAGCGCCGCAGCCGGGGTTGCGGCAGGTGGTCCGAAGATGATTCAGTCCCTTCAGGTTCCCGCACTTGCACTCCCAGTTGCCGATGGAGTATTCCACGAACTCCAGTTGGCTCAAGCCGCGAAAATCGGTGATCGGAAAGACCGAATTGAAGACGCTCTGAAGCCCCATGTCTTCCCGCTCGTCCGGAAGAAGGTCCATCTGGAGAAAACGTGCGTAGGACTGCTTCTGGACTTCGATCAGATTCGGGATGGGGATCGAGGTCTTGATCTTGGAGAAATCAACCCGTTCATGGGTGGCGCCACTAGCCGGATTTTGCATCGTGCACTCCTAAGGCCGAATTGCCGACGACACAAGCTTGCGCAGCTTGGGATGTCATTTACGAGGGCAGATTGCCGCCAAGGCCTCCGCGCGGATCTGCCCCGGTCATGGCGTTCCAACAGGACTCGCCCCGAGCGGGCAACGTCAACAATGGGATCTTCAGCGAAAACGGCGAAGAAAAAGCGATTGAAGCCAACCCGAACAAAGACACTCCGGCCAGGCTCGCATGGCGCCTGGGCACACTCCATCCTCTTTCAGGCAGACTGCCACTGCGTCCGCTTTTGACCAGGTTCACAGTCGATTTGGTCCGGGCTCGGCTCCGGCTGAAACACTGCCAGTGTAGCACACCTGGCACGTGGCTGGGGGCGGCCCGCCGGGGCCGCTGGTCCCTGGCCACGAGCCACAGGCTACCGGCCACTGGCCATGTGCCTACTTCACCTCGACCGTGGCGCCGGCGTCCACGAACTTCTTCCTGATCGACTCGGCTTCGTCTTTGCTGACGCCTTCCTTGACAGTCTTCGGCGCGCCGTCCACCAGATCCTTGGCTTCCTTCAGACCCAGGCTGGTCACCTCACGCACCGCCTTAATCACATTGATCTTGTTTGCGCCGGCCGCAGTGAGAACCACGGTGAACTCCGTCTTTTCCTCGGCCGCCGGAGCCGCCGCCGCGGCCGCCCCGCCCGCAGCCACAACCGGCGCTGCCGCGGCCGCCGAAACGCCCAGCCTCTCTTCCAGCAATTTAACGAGCTGCGACGCCTCGAGCAGCGTCAGCCCCTGAATTTGATCCGCAATCGCGTTGATATCCGCCATTTTCCTTATCCTTGGCTTGCAACTCATGGCCTGTAGCTCGTGGCCAGTCGCCACTTGCTACAAGCCTAATTTGTGAACTTGTTCTCCTTGGCTGCCTGGTTGATCACCACGGCCAGGTTCCGGCCGGCCCCGCTCAGCGCCATCACCAGCCGTTGGGCGGGCGCCTGAATGAGGAACAGCAGCTTGGCCATCATTTCCTCGCGCGACGGCAGCGACGCCAGATCGCTGATGGCTGCGATGTCGATCGCGCGGCCCTCGACCATGCCCGCCTTGAAAGTGAACGTAGGATTGTTCTTGGCGTACGTGGTCAGCGCCTTGGCCAATGCCACCGGGTCGGAGTTGGTGAAGGCCAGCGACGTCATGCCCGTCAAACCGCTCAGAATGGGCTGAGCCTTGGTGCCTTCGGCAGCCTTCTCCACCAGGCGGTTCTTGATCACGCGGTACTGGCCGCCGGCCGCGCGCACCAGCTTCCGCAATTCGAAGTCCTGCGCCACCGTCAGCTTCTCGTAGCCAGTGACAAACAGGTTGTCGACCTGCTCCAGTTCCTTCCGCAGGGACTCAACGTCCTTTTGTTTGTCTTCCTTCTTCTTCATGTGAGCACCCGTTTTCCGCTACTGGACACGCGTGTTGAAGGGCGCCACGTCCAGCGACACACCCGGCCCCATGGTTGAGCAGATGGTGGCGCTCTTGACGTACTTGCCCTTGGACGCCGCCGGCTTGGCGCGCAGCACCGCCTGGATCAGCGTCTGCGCATTCTCAAGCAGCTTGTCCTGCGCGAAGCTGACTTTGCCCACCGGCGCGTGAATGACCCCGCTCTTGTCCACCCGGAACTCCACTTTGCCGGCTTTCACTTCCTTCACGGCCCGCGCCACGTCCATGGTTACGGTGCCCGTCTTCGGGTTCGGCATCAGGCCGCGGGGACCGAGGATCTTGCCGAGGCGGCCGACCGACCGCATCATGTCCGGCGTGGCGATGACGGCGTCGAAGTCCGTCCAGCTTTCCGCCTGGATCTTCTGCACCATGTCCTCGCCGCCGACGATGTCCGCGCCCGCCTCTTCGGCTTCCTTCACCTTCTCGCCGGAGGCGATCACCAGGACCTTCTTGGATTTCCCGAGGCCGTTCGGCAGCACCACCGTGCCGCGGACCATCTGGTCGGCGTGCTTTGGGTCCACCCCGAGACGCATGTGGACCTCGACAGTCTCGTCGAACTTGGCGAACTTGATCCGCTGCACCAGAGGCACCGCCTCTTCAAGCGGGTAGGGTCTCTTCTGGACCTGCGCAGCAGCGCTTTCGTACCTTCTTCCTGTGTTGCGAGCCATTGTTGTGACTGGTCCTAACGGCGAGGGATCAGCGCGCCCCCGCCTCCCACTGGATGTGAAACTGCCGGTCTAGCAAAACCTCTATGTTAGCAAAACCGGCCGTCGTCTGCACAACCACCACACCTCAGCGACCTCGGCCCGGCGGCGCCTACACCACATCCACGCCCATGCTGCGCGCCGTGCCTTTCACACACTCGACCGCGGCATCTAACGTGAAGCAGTTCAAGTCGGGCATCTTGATCTTGGCAATCTCCTCCACCTGCCTCTGGGTGATCCTGCCGACCTTGTTCTTGTTGGGCTCCGCCGATCCCTTCGCCAGGTTGACAGCCCGCTTAATCAGGACCGGAACCGGCGGCGTCTTGGTGATGAACGTGAAGGAGCGGTCGCTGTAAATCGTAATCACCACCGGGATGATCAGGCCTTCCTGGTCCTTGGCGGAGGTCTTCGCGTTGAACGCCTTGCAGAACTCCATGATGTTGACGCCCTGCGGGCCCAAGGCGGTGCCCACCGGCGGCGCCGGCGTCGCCTTGCCGGCAGGGATTTGCAGCTTCACTTGTGCCGTAACTTTCTTCGCCATCTGAAAAATCCTTCACCCTCACCACCAAGACACCAAGCAAATGAAGCAGAGAGTCTTGGTGTCTTTGTGTCTTGGTGGTTATATTTTCTCCACTTGCAGGAAATCCAGCTCCACCGGCGTCGCGCGGCCGAAGATCGTGACCAGCACGCGCAGCGTGTTCCGCTCGGGGTTGACTTCATCCACCTTGCCGGAGAAGTTGGCGAACGGACCGTCGATGATCCGCACCATCTCGCTCTTCTCGAAGGTCAGCTTCGGACGCGGCCGCTCCGCCGACGATGCCTGGCGGTACAGGATCTGGTTGACTTCATCCGGCGTCAGCGGCACCGGGTTGTTTCCGCCCCCGACGAAGCCGGTGACCCGAGGGGTGGCTTTGACCGCGTGCCACAGCTCGTCGTTCATCTCCATTTCCACCAGCACGTAGCCCGGGTACAGCAGCCGCTTGCTGGTGACTTTCTTGCCCGCTCGCAGCTCAACCACTTCTTCGGTCGGAATCAGAACCTGGCCGATCTTGTCCGAGAAGCCGAAGGCCTCGGCGCGGCTGCGCAACGAGTCGGCGACCTTCTGCTCAAAGCCGGAATACGTGTGCAGAATGAACCAGTTCTTGCGCGATTCCTCTGCGGCCGGACCGGCAGGCGTCGCCTCGAGCGGTTCCTCTGGCGCGGGCTCCTCCGAGGGCAGCTCAAGGGGCGCCTCAGGTTCCACCGCCGGGAGCTCGGCCGCGACGGGCGCCTCGGTTTCCTGTAGTGGCGGCTCGGTCGGAAGCGGCTTCCCGAATTCTTCTGCCGACGGTTCGGGCGGAACAAGCACGGACGGCTGCTCAGCGGCAGCCGGCCGCCCTTCGTCCATCGTCTCCTGGTTGTCCTGTTCGTTGGTCACACAGTTCCTACTTGCTGAAGGTGTCGAACACCTTGGTCACTGCCCGGCCGACGAGGTTGTCCACGACGAAGAAGTAACCCGCGAATGCAAACACAGCCGCAATCACGACGGCCGTCGTCGCTTGTACCTGCTTGCGGGACGGCCACGTGACCAGACGCATCTCGCGTTGCAGTTCCTCAATGTAGTTCTTCACTCTCACGGGCCAGCCCGTGACCTTTTCCATCCAGCTCTTGGTCTCGTCCATTCTCACATCGACCGATAGTATCGGCTCAGTACGGGTGGCGATTGCTCCTGGAAGCACCTGGCAGGGGCGGAGGGATTCGAACCCCCACTCGCGGTTTTGGAGACCGCTGGTCTACCGTTAAACCTACGCCCCTGCAACCATCGGGTCATCGTGCGATCTGGTCATCGAGCCATCGATCGAATCACCCGATAACCCGATTCAATCACCCGATGACCCGATCACCCGATCGCTCAATTCTTATTTTATCTCTTTATGCACCTGGTGCTTCCGGCAACGGGGGCAGAACTTCTTCAGCTCCAGCCGCTCCGTCACCGTCTTCTTGTTCTTCGTGCTCGTGTAGTTGCGGCTCTTGCACTCCGTGCACTGAAGCGTGATAATCTCGCGCGGCATTCCAAGTCTCCGGCCGGCCCACCGCAGCCCGTGGTCCGAGCCACGGACCGCAAGCGGCAAGCGCTATTCCAGAATCTCCGTCACCGTTCCGGCGCCGACCGTCCGGCCGCC
>CAYZJD010000297.1:0-5999 GCA_964478455.1 uncultured Solibacteraceae bacterium
GCATCAGGCAGGACTGCCGGCGTGGCGCGCAAGACTGCGCGCTCCACACGCGAGGGGTTCAGGTAGAATCGGGTCCTGAAAGAAGGGAGTTGTCATCATGCGGAGCTTTCGATGTCTGGCAACGGCATGGCTACTGGCGGTGGCCGCCGCTTCGGGCGGTGAATGGAAGGTGCGGTCGGACATTCCCTACCACGTTTACGGGCACGCGGCGGCAGCGGTGGGCGGGAAGATCCACCTGCTCGGCGGCTGCCACACCGGCGACTGGCAGATCCTCTCGGCGGTGCATCAGGCCTATGATCCGGCGGCGGACAAATGGGAGCGGAAGGCGGACCTTCCGCTGCCCACCGGGTGGTCGATGCCAGCGGTGCATGGCGGCAAGATCTACCTGTTCGGCGGCGGCTATCGCAAGGAGGGACAGGGCATCACCTCAACTGACGGGGCCTGGGTGTACGATCCGGCCACGGACAAGTGGTCGGTGATCCGCAGGCTGCCGGAGGTACGGATGAACGGCTTTGCGGCCGCCGCGGGGGACTTCATCTACATTTCCCTCGGCTACAACCGGCAGGGCGGCGAGTACAAGGGAGTGGTGGAGGAGTACAAGAGCACCTGGCGCTATGATCCGAAGACGGACACGTACAAGCGCGTCGCCGACGCGCCGGTGAATGGATGCTACATCGCCTCGGGCCCGCACAAGGGGAAGGTCTACGCCGTGCCCGGAGCCTACGATGAATACGGTTTCCACGGCGAATACACGTGGGCGGACGGCGCGTTGGAATACGATCCGGCGGCGGACCGCTGGACGAAGATCGACGCGCCGCGGGTGGCGAAGCGGGTGTTCTTTCTGACACAGTGCTCGGCGTCGGTGGTAGACGAGGGCAAGCTGTGGATCGTTGGCGGCATGGGGGAGAACCGCAAGCGGACGGTCGTGACTGAGTACTTCGACATCGAAAAGCGCGTGTTCGTGCGCGGCCCGGACATTGATTACGGCCGCTGCTGCGGCGGCGGGGGCTTCGCCGGGGGCACGCTGGCGATCATGGGCGGGTTCGTGGACGGGGCCGGCACCGGAGCGCCGGCGCTGCCCACGTGGACGCTGGAGACGGCCGGGCGGGAGTGAGGCTTGACATGTGATAAGCATGCAAGTATGCTGGGCACATGTCTAAAATGGTCCAGTTGCGCCACGTTCCGGACGCGTTACACCGGACGCTGAAGGCGCGGGCCGCGATGGAAGGACGGTCACTGTCCGACTACCTCTTGCAGGAAGTTGCCCGCGCCGCCGAGCGCCCTACGCCGGCTGAGCTGAGGGAGCGGCTGGCTCGACGGTCGCCGGTCAATCCCAAGGTGCCGCCCGCCGAGGCGGTCCGGGCGGAGAGGGACCACCGGTGATCGTGGTGGACACTTCCGTGGTGCTCGAGGTCCTGCTGAATACGCCGGCGGCCGGAAGAATCGCGGAGCGGCTTTTCGCGCGGGGCGAGTCGCTTCATGTGCCCTATTTGTTGGACCTTGAGGTCGCCCAGGTTCTCCGGCGGTACTGGCTTGCCGACGTGATCACGCCAGAGCGGGGACGAGAAGCGATCGAGGATCTGGCGGACCTACCGCTGGAACGGTATCCACACGACGTATTTGTCCCTCGCATCTGGGAACTACGAGGGAATCTGACGGCCTACGATGCGGCCTACGTCGCGCTCGCCGAAGCCCTGGGGGCTCCACTGCTCACCCGGGACCGAGCCCTAGCGGCCAAGGGATCTCACCGGGCGAAGGTGGAACTGGTATGAGCACGCGTCGTGGACCGAGGCCGGTAGAACCATTGTCGGGCCGATAGCGGGCTAGAACCGCACTGTGAACTCGGTTGGACCGCCGGGGGCGCTCTCGAGGGAGCACTGGAAGCCGTGCTGGGACCTTATGCGCCAGCTTGGCTAGCCGAAACGCGGACAAGCACTGGCACTAACGCCGGACCAGAGAGACGGGCCAAGCCGCGCTTAGGCTTGGGGCACCGCCGCGGGCGGCAGCCGGGTCAGGATGGCCTCATAGACTCGACGGGCCGTCGACAGTGCTTGTACAGCTTCCTCATGCGTCGGTTCCTCCACCTCGCCCGGGTAACGGAACTTCCAGGCGTATTCGGTCAAAGGAACTGCCTGATCCGCCAGTGCTCGGAGGGTCGCATCCAAGTCTACACACTGCCGTCCGAGTTCTTCGATGTTGTGTGTCTTCCGAAACGGCACATCGTGCCAGGCGAGAAAAGCTTTCAGGGCTTTTTCGGCCGCCTGTTGAGCGTGAAACACCACGTCGGCCGACAAGCAGGCCTCCGGAGCAGAGATCTCGTGCGCCGCCGCTCGCAGATCGAGTTCCGCCTTGCGCAGCCAGGCACGGACATCCTCGATGCGGGCAGCCTCAGGCCCCATACAGCAACCTCCCTTCGCGCAGCACCGTACCCGGGAGCGAAGCCCTGAGAGATCGGCGCCGCTCGAAGTAGGAATGGGTGCACACGAGTACGTCGGCCGCGCTGCCGGTGCCACGGAGCGCCTCGTAAGCCAGCCGGCTGCGCCGCCGTTCAGGCGGCGCGTCGTCGGCCACGATGAGAATCAGATCGTAGTCACTGTCCGGATCGGCGTCCCCGCGCGCCACCGATCCGAACAGATAAACACGCTCTGGACGATAGACTTCGACCAGCCGGCGGACGATCTCGGAGAGCACCGGGGCATCGGCTGAGGGGACCGTCGAGACCGAAGAAGCCCTGCTCGTCATCGCTGCTCCGTCTCCAGTTTGCCACAGCACGTGCAGCGCCCGGCCATTCACAGCAGTAACCGCAGTCTTCGGGTTCGCCGCCATCCTGCGCATCACTCCGTGCCGATCTCAGATCAGAAGCGCACCGTGAACTCGGTTGGGCCGCCGGGGGCGCTGTCGAGGGAGAACTGGAAGCCGTGCTGGGTCAGGATCTCACGCACCATGGTCAGGCCGATGCCGCGGCCGTTTTCCTTGGTACTGAAGAACGGAGTGAACAGGTGGGCCCGCGCCTCGGGCCTGATGCCGTGGCCGGTGTCTTCGATGGCGACGAAGCCGCGACCGGGCTTCCGGCCCATCTTCACGGTGATGGTTCCGTCCTGGCCGATGGCCTCGATCGCGTTGCGCAGCACGTTGATGAAGACCTGCTCCATCTGATTCTTGTCCATCGGCAGCGGATCGGGGGCTTCGGCGGCGTCCCACGCCCATTGGATGCGCCGCTCGCGGCATTCCGGCTTGAGCAGCACGGCCAGGTCTTCGAGAAGCTGCCGGACGTCGCACGGCCTCAGCTCGGGACGAGGCAGCCGGATGACATCGGCGTAACTCTTCATGAACGAGTTCAGGTGCTGGTTCCGCAACATCGCCACCTGGAGGGCGTTCTCGAAATCGCGCCGGTCCTCGTCGCGCAGTTGTTCGCTGTAGTGCAGGCACGACTGGAGCAGCGAGGAGCTGGCGCCGACCGAGTTGTTCACCTCGTGCGACATCAGGCGGATGATCTTCTCGTAGGCGGCGCGCTCGGCCCGGCGAAGCTCTTCGGTCAGCTCCTCCATCATCAGGAAGGTGCGCGGGAAGCCGCGATCGAGGAAACTCGACTTGCGGCACAGCACGCGCCGCGCGCCGTCGAGCGACAGGAACTTTGATTCGCCCGGGGTCACCGCCGCCAGTTCTCCGGCGAACCGATTCTCCAGCTCGTTCAGCTTCTTGCCGGCCAGTTGCGCGGCCGGCGTTTGCAGCATCCGCGCGGCGGCCGGGTTGGCCACCGAGATCCGATCGTCGAAATCGAAGATCAGGATCCCGAGGGGCGACGCCTGGATGATCTGGCTGATGAAGTAGTACTGCTCGAGGGCCCGGATTCTCTCCTCGCGCAAGCGGTCGGACATCTTGTTGTAGACTCGCGTGAGCTCGTCCAGCTCCGGCTGGCCCACTTCGCGAAAGCGCGTGGTGAATTCGCTGTCGCGCAAGAACTGGATGCCGGTTCGGATCAGTTGCAGCGGACCGAAGATCGCCTGGAAGACCCGCACTCCCACGACGACGGAGACGACCAGCAGCGCCTCGACGGCGAGAAGCCACGGCCGGTGCTGCCGGAGCAGGTACACGGCCAGCGCCGCGACCAGCAGGTGGACAGCGACCAGGTAGAGGACAACCTTGCTGCGCAGCGTCACGCGTGGATACCGTACTTTTCGAGGCGGCGGTAGAGAGCGGGGCGGCTCAGTCCCAGCGCCTCGGCCACTTTGCTCAGATTGCCGCCGTAGCGTTCGATGCACTTGAGGATCATGTTCCGCTCGATCTCATCGAGCGTCATGGCGCCGGCGGCGGGCAACGTCTCATGCGGCCTTTCTTTGGCCTCCATCTCGAGCGGCAGCGTGAAGTCCTCAACGTCGAGCGAATCACCGGCGGCCATCAACACGGCGCGCTCGATGAGGTGCTTGAGCTGGCGGACGTTGCCGGGCCAGTGCATCGCCTGGAGCCACCTGACGGCGCGCTCGGTCATCGAGAGGCTGCGGCGATAGATTTGCGCGGCGGCCCGCAGGAAGTGGGCGGCGAGGAGCGGAATGTCCGCGGGTCTCTCGCGCAGCGGCGGCAGGTGGACGGCGATGAGATTCAGCCGGTACAGGAGGTCCTCGCGCAATTCTCCCCTGGCCACCAGTTCCGCGATGTTGCGGTTGGTGGCGGAGACGACGCGCACATCCACTGTGCGGGGCACGCTCGAGCCCAGCGCCTCATACGTGCGGTCCTGAAGCACACGGAGCATCTTCACCTGGCTGCTGGGGTCGAGATCGCCGATTTCGTCGAGGAAGATGGTGCCCCCGTGGGCCATCTCGAAGCGCCCCTTGCGGTCCTGCCGGGCATCGGTGAAGGCGCCCTTCACGTGGCCGAACATCTCGCTCTCGAACAGCGTCGAGGAGATGCCGCCCAGGTTGACCTTGACGAACGGGCCGTTGCGGCGCTTGCTGCTGCGGTGGATAGCCTCGGCGATCAGTTCCTTGCCGGTGCCGCTCTCACCGGTGATCAGAACGGAGGCGTCTGTGGCGCTCACGCGGCCGGCCACATCCAGAACGCGGAGAAACTTCGGGTCACGGCCGACGATGTTGCTGAAGTCGTAGAGCGAGTCGAGCTCTTCGCGAGATGGCGCTCGCTGACCCTTGGCGATGCGCGCAGCCGCCAACCCGAGCGCGGTTCCAACCGACTGCACGATCTGCTGATTGGTCCAGGGCTTGGTGATGAAGTCCGTCGCGCCTGCCTTGATACCCTGCACGGCCAGCGAGATGGATCCCCACGCCGTGATCAAGATGACCGGCAGCTCCGGGCGCGTCCGCTTGATCTCGGCCAGCAGGGCCAGGCCTTCCTCGCCGGTCGTCTGGCGAGAGAAGTTCATATCCTGGATGACGAGCGCGAAATCGCCGCGGTCGAGCCAATCGAGCGCCTCGCTCGGGCCGGCGGCTGATGCCGAAGCATAGCCGGCTTGCTTTAAGAGCAGCGCCAGCGAAGTGGTGACCGAGGCGTCGTCATCGACGATGAGGATCGCCTTTCTCATTGGCTACGCTCAGATTCTACCAGCGTGGTCAAAAAGCGAGCGCCGGGAAGGGGTTAGACAGGACTGCCACTCGCAAACAACGCTCAGGACAGTCCGATCTGACCCTTCCCACGCTATTCGTAGTGGAGGGCGCTGGCGGGGTGCACTTTGGTCGCCAGCCAACTTGGATACAGCCCGGCGACAGTTGTGAGCGCGTACATGACCGCAAGCGAAAAGACAAGAGCGGCGGCGAAAATCCCCGGCGTCATCCAATCCACGATGCCGAGCAGAGGAACTTGGGCCACTACGGCAATCCCGACCAGCAGGCCGATGGTGACGATTACCACGAGCTCGCCGAGAATCTGCTTGTACACGTCGCCGGCGGAGGCTCCCGCGGCTCGCCGCACACCGATCTCTTTGGTGCGGCGCGAGACGTTCTGCCACAGCACGCCCACCATGCCGAGGGCCACCATCAGCATCAGGAAGC
>CAYZJD010000298.1:0-5987 GCA_964478455.1 uncultured Solibacteraceae bacterium
TGAATCCCAAAGGTGAGGCTGGTATCCGCTTCGGAGGCGAGACAGACGGATACGACTGTACCCGCCCTGGCAGGCGGATACCGCCCATTGATCGGTACAAACTCCCCCTGAACCAGGACTTCCATTGCGGCTCCCGGCTGCTGGAAGTATACACCCGGCGGCCCGGGCCGGGGAAGCAATGGCGTGCGTGGGTGTGGGTGGCAGGTCGGGGACCTGCCCCACCGGCGGCTGGCTTCTTCATCATCCCGCTACCGCACCGCCACAACCACCCCCGGCTGGCTGGACGCGCCGCCGACGGCGAGAACGGCCGGGATCTCGGCCCCGCGAGAGGCATCTTCCGGCACGCGGGCATTCACCTGGATGACGCCCGAAACCAGGCCCGGGGCGGCGCCAGCGTAGAGGATCTCGGCCGGCTTGCCGTCGATGGTCACCGACACATCCAGCAACGGCCGCGGGAGAGGCGCGGCGGCGACTGCGCCATCCGCGACCGCCCGGTCCACTTGCCCTTCGCCGGTACCGTAGAGAACGATGATCGAACCGCGCCGCGCGGGGTTGTCCTGCGAGTTGATGGTGTGGTCCTGGTTCAGGACAGCCCCGCGGCCGGCGCCGGTGGACGTTAGGGTGAAAAGCCCTGCCGCGGAAGCGGCGACGGGCAACTCCAGCGAGGCGAAGACCCGGCCGTTCTCTTCCACTTGCACCTTGGTGCTGCTGTGACCGGCGACGCTGTAAGGGACGACGGCATTCACTTGTCCCATCCAGGCGAAGTACAGCGGGGCGGGCACGCCGTCGAAGTAGACGCGAGCGCCGCCGAGCCGCGTGCTCACCCGGCCAAAAGTATCGAGCGCGAGCCGGGCAGGTTCCGCCGGCCCGAAACCGGCCCCGTAGATGCTGATCAGTTCGCCCGGGGAGACGGGTCCTTCCCGCAGGCTGGCGGCGTTGGCCACCCCAGTGACGCGCGGCGCTGCGCCGAGCAAGCCGTACACGGCAAGCTCGCCGGAGAAGGTGGGCACATAGACCTTGCCGTTTGCGACGGTAGGGGTAGCGAACTTTGCGAAGTAGCCGAGCCGGTCGCGAGCGGGATTCTTCGCGCTGTTCCACAATTCCTTCTTCAGGTCCTCAGCGTCGAAAGCTCGCACGACGCCGGGTGCCGGATGGGCCTCATATTCCATCATCGTGAGCCAGAGAATTCCGGTGCCCGAGGCGCCGCCATTGGCCGAGAGCGCCATGCCGTCGTACGGCAGCCCGCCATAAACGGAACTCCGCGAGAAGGGCTGCGTTTCGAAGCGGCCGCCCGTCATGCGATACGCCTTCACGGTGTCGCTGATACCGCGGGCGTAAAGAATCGGACCACCGGACTTGCTCCACAGGACGAAGTTGCTGAAGATGCCGAAGGTGACCGCCTGGAAGCTCTGGAGAATGGCGCTGTCGCCCGCGGAAAGGAGGCCCATGTTGCCGCGATCGAGCAGGTAAACGATGCCGCGCTTGCTCCCGGTGACAAGCAGGCGCGTACCGGGAATGAGAACGGGCCCGCAGGAGCCGAAGTCGTCGTCCCGGTCGTTCAGGTCCTTCCAGATGTCGGGCGTGAACCAGTCGAGCACGGCAAGGCCCCCGGCCGTCCCGAGTTTCAACACGCTCTCCCCCCAGTTGGTGAGACCGTTGAAATCCCCGTTGGCGGTGACAGCGTAGATGTTGCCGTCCTCGTCGGCCGCCATGCCTCGGCCGGACTGCCAGATGGAGCCGGCGGAACCGTCCGGGGCGACCGCGAAGCGGGCGACTTGCTCGGTAAGGTTGGCCGCGTTGTAGGCGAAGATCCAGCCGTGGTAGGGCATCTGGTCGGCGTGAGAGCCGAAGGCCACGTAGACCGCCCCGTTGGCAAGCACGAGCCCGGGGCGTTGGAGATGCTGAAAAGGATTGAAGGGCAGAACGCCGTCGCTGCCGCCGGCACCCGATCCTTGGACGCTTCCTTGGATCTCGACGGGGCCTCCGAACTTCTCCGCGCCAGAGAAGATGTCGAGCGCGTGCAGCGAGTAGGCATACCGGTCTCCGTCAACGGTGTTCGCCACCGCGTAGAGTGTGCCGGTGTCCCGATCGATGACGGGCGTGCTCAGAATACCGACTTCGGGCAAGATGTCCCGGAAGTTGTAGTGCGAACTGGGCACGGATGGGCCGAGGTCGACCTTCCACAGCGGCTCCTGGGGTGAGTCGGCGTCGAAGGCGTAGACCGAGTTGTGCATCGTGGCGACGAAGACCACGTTGCGGGTTCCCTTGTCCGGCATAGCGAACCCGTGAACATACAGAGGCTGGGCGTAGATGAACCCGTCCACCGGCAGCGAGAAGAGCCTACCGAACGAAGCGGCGTTGACGTTGGCGGTGGTGAGAACTCTCTCGTTCAGATTCGCGTTCGTCCGGTCGCTGCCGTAGTTGACCGTGAGCACATCCAGTTGCGCCGGCGCCGTAATGCAGGCGGCGGACAGGAGCACGAGCAGCAAGTAGTGGTTGCGCATTCCCAGGTCCCAGAAACAAAAGAAGAACACATTGTCACATGCGCGCGCCGGCGGCAACAAGCGAGCCCGGCGCTTCGGATAGACTCTCGGTATGCTCGCGTACGTTTTCTGGCACTGGCCCGCGCCCGGCACGGACGTGGCTTCGTATATCGCCGCGCTCGCTGAGTTTCACCGGTCGCTGGCGGCCTCGCCGCCGCCGGGCTTTCACTGTTCCATCGTGTTCCTCGTGGCGGCGTACCGCTGGCTGCCCGCGGACGCCGCCGTTTTTGAAGACTGGTATCTGCTGGAGAATTCGGGGGCGCTGGACATCCTGAATGAAGCCGCGGTGTCGGGCGCGAGGAAAGAGCCGCATGATCGCGCTGCGCGGGCGGCGGCGGGCGGAACGGCGGGGCTCTGCCGTCTGCGCCTCGGGGAAGCGGCAGTGGCGGCGGCGAACTATGCGTGCCGGTTCTCGAAGCCTTCGGGCATGTCGTACCAGGAGTTGTACGACATGCTCGGGCCACTTGCGAGCGTGCCGGCGACGGGCCTCTGGCAGCGGCAGATGACGCTGGGCCCAGGGCCGGAGTTCTGCCTGTTGAGCCCGGAGCGGGTGGAACTGCCGTCTCCGCTCGAGGGCGATATCATCACTCTGAATCGGGTTTGGCCGGCAGAGTGAAACCAGTGCAGAACACCAAACAGGAGGCGGCATGTCCGTTCGGGACCGGGTGGTGATCGTGACCGGCGGCGGCTCGGGCATCGGACGCGGGATCGCCGAGCTGCTGGCCGCGGATGGCGCCAAGGTCATCATCGCGGAGGTCGATGAAGCGAGCGGCGCCGCCGTCGAGGCCGAGATCCGGCAAAATGACGGCGAGGCGGAATTCGTCCCGACGGACATCGCAGACGAGCGAAGCGTGGCCGCGATGACGGAACGAGCGGTGGCGCGGTTCGGGTCCGTCTATGGCCTGGTGAACAACGCGGGCATCATGGGCAGCGAAGTTGAGGCGGCGGCGCTGCCGGTAGAGAGCTGGGATCGGGTCATCGCGGTGAACCTCCGCGGCGCGTTTCTGTGCGCGCGGGCGGCGCTGCCGCAGATGCGGCGGCATGGAAAGGGCAGTATCGTGAACATCTCGTCGGTGCATGCCAACTTCGCCTTCGACGGCTGGACCGCCTACGACGCGAGCAAGGGCGGCTTGGTTTCACTCACTCGCACGCTGGCGCTCGAAAACGGCCCGCATCAAGTGCGCGTCAACGCGATTCTGCCGGGGTACATCGACACGCCGCTGTGGGAGAAATGGCTGGCGGAACAGCCGGACCCGGAATCGATCGAGCGCGACACCAAAGAGTGGCATCCGCTGCGGCGGCGCGGAACGCCCCTCGACGTTGCTCGCGCCGCGCGCTTCCTTCTATCGGACGACGCGGAATGGATCACCGGCGCCACGCTGGTGGTCGACGGCGGTCTCAGCGTGCGCTTCTTCGGCCTCTGAAAAGGGGTCAGCCTGATCTGCGCCATTTTTCAAGAGCGCGAAAGAAAAATGGCGCAGATCAGGCTGACCCCTTTTGGGGGTTACTGCTTCGGCTTGGCGGCGGTCTGGCCCATCAGCCGCTCCAGCTCGGCCAGTTGCGATTTCACCAGCGACGCGTCATTGGCGTTGGGGGCGAGTTCCAGGTACTTCTTCATGTGCTGCGCCGCTCCGGCCAGGTCCTGCTTCTGTGCCAGAATCACGCCCATCAGGTGGCTCATCTTCGGGAAACGGTGCTGCGTATCCGCCTTCAGTCCCTCGCGCGCGCTCTTCTCGGCGCCATCCAGGTTCCGCAAGTTGTAGTTGGCCACGGCATTGAAGTAATAAGCAGCGGGGAAGTCCACCGGGTTCAGTTTCAGAACACGGTCGGTGTTCTCGAGCACCCCCTTCCAGTTCTGTTCCCGCGCCGCCAGGCCCGCGATTTGCATGTAAGGGCTGACGAACTTCGCATCGGCCGCCAGCGCCTGCTCGTAAGCCTTGCGAGCTTCGGGAAGGTTGTTCTTGAACTCGTGCACGCGTCCCAGGTCAAACCAGGCCGCCGCGTACTGCGGATAGAGCCCGACCGCCTTCTCGAGGTGTTTGAGCGCGTCATCCAGCTTCTGCTTACGCATCGCATCGCGTCCCTTTTCGAAGGCCTTCTTCGCGTCTTTGGGGGCGCCGATGCTTGTGAAACTGATCGTGGTGCCTTCGACGTTGCCGACCCGGTGGAGAATGATCGTGCCGACATCGGGATTGTCCAGCAGCCGGCGGCCGGTGAGCATCACCGCATCGGAGCGATAGCCTGGCAGGTAGGCCTGAATCTCGCAGCCGATGAGATCGCGCTCGCTCAGACCCCCGGTGGGTCCTTGCGAGGTGATGCCGCCCTCCATCTGGCGCTGCGCCCTCGGATCACCCCAGCCACCCATCGTAATGTTGCTGACACTGGCATCGGCAAAGACGGCGGTGTTCCGCCCGAGCTCGAAGCTGAAGCGGCCCTTGGAGTCGGTGTAGCCTTCAGGACGCACGATCCCGCTGCAAACACGGTTGATGAGAAGGGTCTCCGGCGGTGGGGCGCCGTCCTCCATCACCACCTTGCCCATGATGAACAACGGCCGGCGCATTTCGTGGATCGACTGGGGCATCTGTTCCATGCCCTGCCGCTGGCGCTCCTCGGCGCCGGGCAGGCTCCCGGGGGGACGGCCACCGGGGTCTGTGCCTCCTCCTCCGCGCCCGCCACCACCACCGCCACCGCCACCGGGCGGGTTTCCTTGCCCTCCGCCCTGGGCCGCCAGACTAACGGTGAATAGGAGGAGTCCGATGAGGGACAAGAATAGCGTGCGAAGGCTTCTACGATATTTCATCTTGGTCCACCTTCCTGGTTGGTTGCCCTCATTATGTCACAAGCGCAGCCGCCCGCCTATGGCCGGCCTGTAAACTCCCGGCGCCCGCACCCCCGGCCCGCGAGAATGACATACACTATCCGTGCTGTGGCCGATGGCTCCAACGAGCGGATGGACGCGCTGACAGAGGCCATCGTCCGGCTGCTGCGGCGGATGGAGGATGTCGAGCGCCGCCTGTCCAGCCTGGAAGCGGCGTCGAAGACCGGGGCGCTCGGCGAACCGCCACCCGAGTCCGCTTCTCCCGAACTCGAAGCACTGCCCGCGCAGCCGGCCGCCGCAGCCGCGCCGTCGCTATTCGAACCACCCCTGCTCCCGGAAGAGGAAGCCGAACGCCGCGAGACGGAGACACGCCGCCTCGAAACCCGCCTCGGTCTCACCTGGATCAACCGCGCCGGCGTCATCACCATGGTGCTCGCGGTGGCGTTTTTCTTCAAGTACGCAGTGGACAACCGCTGGATCGGCGAGACGGGCCGCGTCGTGCTGGGAGTGATCGCCGGATGCCTGGCTCTGGCTCTGGGCGAGCGAGTGTACCGCCGCGGCCACCGCATCTACTCGCAGGGGGTTTGCGGTGGCGGGATCGCGGTTCTGTACCTCTCCTTCTATGC
>CAYZJD010000299.1:0-5983 GCA_964478455.1 uncultured Solibacteraceae bacterium
CGATCTTCCGGGCGATGCCGAACATCCCGGTGGTGGTCGAGGAAGGCGCGACGGCGGTAGCGGCGAACTCCGCCGGCAGCGCCGCGCAGCGAAAGCTGGTGGAGAGCATCTTCCGCGCGGTCGGGGTGGTATGCTTCGTCGAAGAAGACCTGATGCACGCGGTGACCGCGCTGTCGGGCAGCGGGCCCGCCTACATCTACATGGTGATCGAGGCCATGATTGCGGGGGGGCTGAAGATGGGCCTGTCGCGCGAGATCTCGACGCGGCTGGCCGAGCAAACGGTGCTCGGGGCGGCCAAGCTGGTTCGCGAGACGATGCTGCATCCGGCGATCCTGAAAGACCAGGTGATCACGCCCGGCGGCGTCACCATCTCGGCGATTCACGAGCTCGAGCGGCACGGGCTGCGGTCGATGCTGATCTCCGCGATCGAGACGGCGACGAACCACTCGCGGAAGCTGACCGAATCGCTGATGGCGCGGTTTGACGGCGAATGATGACGAAGCGGATTCTCTCCATTCACGCCCATCCCGACGACGCGGAAATCCTCGCCGGAGGCACGCTGGCGCTGCTGGCACGCAAAGGGCACAAGATTACCATCGTGACCATGACGCCGGGCGACTGCGGCTCGGCCGAGCTCAGTCCGGAGGAGATCTCGGCGGTTCGGCGGGCGGAGGCGGCGCACGCGGCCGCGGCCATCGGCGCCGACTACCTCTGTGCGGAGTTTCGCGACCTCGGGATCTTCACCGACGACGCGGCGCGCCGCAAAGTGACGGAGATCTTACGCAAGAGCAGGCCCGACGTGATCGTGACCGCCTCGCCGGTCGATTACATGGTGGACCACGAGGTGACGAGCTCGCTGGTCCGTGACGCGTGCTTCGGGGCGCCGGTGAAGAACTACCTGACGTACGATCCGGCTCCGGCACCGCCGCTGCCGGCGATCCCACACGTCTACTTGATGGATCCGGTCGGCGGAGTGGACCGCGAAGGGAAGCCGGTGACGCCCGATTTCATCGTGGACGTGGAGCCGGCCTTCGAGGAGAAGAAACTGATACTCAGCCGGCACAAGAGCCAGCGCGACTGGCTCCTGCGACACCACGGCATCGACGACTATCTGGACACGATGGAGCGGTGGACCCGGGAGCGCGGCCGGCAGGCCGGACTGGAGTTCGGCGAAGGTTTCCGGTTGTACAAGGGCCATCCCTATCCGCAGACGCCGCTGCTCGAAGAACTGCTGGGAGCCGGGTCGGTAAGGCGGGTATAGCAGGAGGCCGCGGATCAGCGTTCGGCGGCGACGGCGAGCACGATCTTCCATAGGAGTTCGGTCCCGCGGCTAAGATCGGCAAGCGAGATGCGCTCGTCGTTGCCGTGGGCGCGGCTGTCGGCGTCCTCGCGAAGGAAGAGCGGCACACCATAGACGGCCATTCCCTTCTGGCGCAGGAACGAACCGTCGGTTGCCCCACGGGCCATGTAGGGGATCACCACGGCGCGCGGGTGAGACTGGGAGAACACCCGCTGCATCACGTGAGACATGAGGGTATCGTGCGGGCTCGGCGGAGTTGGCGGCATTTCTTGGCCGCCGGCGGGACGCACCTCCACGTCGCCGTCGTTCACGATGCGGCGCAGCCGCATCAGGACTTCTTCACGGGTCTCTCCGGGCAGCCGGCGCACGTCGATCTGTGCTTCGGCGGCGTTGGGGATGACGTTGATCTTCTCCCCCGCCCGGAGCAGGGTGGGCGAAACAGTGGTCCGCAGCATCGCCTCGAGTTCGGGCTCGCGGGCGCGGATCTGGCCGATCACAGATGCGGCGGAGGTTTGGGTCTCCAGGCGGGGCAGAAGAGGGACCAGCCACCGGTAGTCCGGCAGTTTCCCGATCTCCTTGAGGTAACGGCGCGTCGTGGCGTTAACAACGACGGGCTGCTCAGCCTCGGCAAGACGCAGGATGGCGCGCGAGAGGCGGACCACAGGGTTGTCCGGACGGGGTAGTGAGCCGTGCCCGGCGGCGCCGCGCGCCGTGAGGATGACGCGGGTCGGCACCTTCTCGGCAGTCTGGATCTGGAAGAGCCGGGCGCCAGACGGGGTGTCGAAGGCCATGCCGCCTTCGTTCAACGCAAACTCCGCATCGATCTTTGCCCAGGCGTTGCGGACCAGCCACTGGACGCCGGTCGAGCCCGCCTCTTCATCGGCCTCGGCCATGAGAATCACGTCGCGGCTCAACCGGATGTTCCGCAGCTTCAGTTCAACCATGACGGCGAGTTCGGCCGCGAGCAGGTTCTTGTCGTCCTGGGCTCCGCGCCCATAGAGGAAGCCGTCGCGGATCTCGCCCGCGTAGGGGTCCGCGCTCCACTGGCCCCGGTCAGCGAGGACCACGTCGGTGTGGGCCATGAGCAACAGCGGGCGCTCCCTGCCAGAGCCTTTCAGGCGGGCGATGAAGTTGAGGCGGGAAGGATCGCCGCCCAGCAGCTCGCAGGGAATTCCGTGCCGGCCGGCGATGCTCCTCAGATATTCGGCGGCGCGCGTTTCGTTGCCGGGAGGATTGGTGGTGTCGCGGCGGATGAGCTCGACCAGGTACTCGCGTGCCCGCTCTCCAAGGGCCGTGGCCTGCCCGTGGACGGCAGCGATGGAGAGCAGAAGGAGCAGTGCGAGGCGGGCGGATTGCATTGGGAGAATCCTAGCACGCGGCCCGTAGTGCGATAAGATGGGCGGTCTTCTCGCATGAAGCCGATGTGGCGGGGGCTGGTGCCGTTGTTGCTGTTCGTGGCCGTGGTGTGGGTGGCGCCGCGGCCGGAAGCCGTGCGGCCGGAAGGCTGGCGGCTACTTGGGATCTTCGTGGCCGCGATTGCCGGGCTCATTCTGGAGCCGCTGCCAGGGGGAGCGGTTGTGCTGGTGGCGGTGACGCTCGCTTCGATCGCCGGCGGGCTGACCATCCAGCAGGCGCTTGAGGGCTACGGCGACCCGACGGTCTGGCTCGTGCTGGCTGCGTTTTTTATCTCGCGGGCGCTCATTAAGACGGGACTGGCGCGCAGGATCGCGCTGTTTTTTGTGAGCCTGGTCGGCAAGAGCTCGATCGGCGTCTGCTATGCGCTGTCACTCTCGGACATGATCCTGGCGACCATCATCCCCTCCAACGCGGCGCGGTCCGGCGGGGTGATTCTGCCGATCGCGCGGTCGATCGCTGAGGTGTACGGATCGCGGCCCGGGCCGACGGCGGCCTTGCTCGGGTCGTTCCTCATGACGGGGGTCTACCAGAGCATTTGCGTTACCGCGGCGATGTTTTTCACCGGCCAGGCGAGCAATCCGCTGGCGGCGCAGATCGCAACCGAGCAGTTCGGCTACGAGGTGACGTGGACGAGCTGGCTGCTAGCGGGCATCCTCCCCGGGCTTTGCTCGCTGGCGCTGGTGCCGCTGGTGGTGATGCGGCTGAACCCACCGGAAATCCGGAGGACGCCGGAGGCAAGAGAGTTCGCCGCCAGGGAACTGGAAGCGATGGGACGCTTGAGCCGCCACGAGAAGATCGTCGGGTTGGTGTTCGTTTCCGTGTGCGGCATGTGGGTGACGTACCAGTGGCACAGGATCGACATCGCGGTGACGGCGCTAGTCGGCGGCTGCGCGCTGCTGCTCGCCCGCGTGCTCGATTGGGAGGACGTCAAGAGCGAGAAGGCGGCCTGGGACATTTTCGTCTGGTACGGCGGGCTGCTCTGTCTCGGCAAGGCGCTGAAGGACGCGGGAGTGACAGCCGTCTTCGCCGATCGCGTTTCCTCGCTGCTCGCCGGCGCGGGGTGGGTGGCGCTGTTTGCGGCGGCGTTACTGATCTACTTTTACGCCCACTACGGCTTCGCCAGCATCACCGCCCATATTCTCGCCATGTACGCCCCCTTCCTGGCCGTACTCACGGCCAGGGAGGCCCCCACCGGCCTGTTCGTTTACGCGCTGGCCTGCTTCACCAACCTCGCAGCCGGACTGACGCACTACGGCACCACTCCTTCGCCGATGTTCTTCGCCCACGGCTACGCGACGCTGCGGACATGGTGGACGGTGGGCTTCGTTGTCTCGCTGGTGAACATCGCGATCTGGGCCACGGTGGGCTTTGGGTGGTGGCGAGTGATCGGAATCTGGTAACAGGCTGAACCCGCCGTGCCGCGGGCGGGGGCCGTTAACGCGTGTGGGCTGTCCCCAGTTCCAGCCGGCGCTGGCGCTGCCAGCGGAGGCGGCCCTGGTATTCCTGCCAGAGCGTGGCGAGCCCGGTCCAATAATACCCGCCGACAAACAGCGCCAGGAACGGCAGCGCGAGGAAGTTATAGGTGTCGATGGCAAAGGCCATCATCCAGACGAAGTACGTTCCGATGGCAAGTTCGATGAACGGCAGCCATCCGCTGCGCCGCCGGTATTTGGCGTCCCGGACACGCACCCGCCGGCTGCCGATGGCGTACTTGGCGGTGCGGACGAAGCTCGACTGGACGCCGAGGAGCGCCTCCAGCACCGCGCGAGTGTTAATGACGGCGAGGCCCACCCCGACGGAGAACAGCGCGGGCAGCAGCAGGATCGCGCGCTTCCAGGATTTCGGGTTTAGCTCGTACTGCGCCACAAGGTAAAACGCCGAGATCGACCAGAACGAGGCGATGATCAGAGGCAGGTCGATCACCAGCATCTGGAACCAGCCCATGTAAAAGCGCACGATCATTGCCGGCAGGATCAGCGCCGAGACCACGATCATGAGCGGGTAGGAAATGTTCGGCGTCAGGTGGAAAAAAGCTTCGATCTTGTGGCGGATCGGGATAGGCGAGCGCAGGATGGCCGGAAGCAGCTTCTTGGCCACCTGCGTAAGGCCCTTGGCCCAGCGCGACTGCTGCACCTGGAAGGCATGCATTTCCACCGGCAGCTCGCTCGGCGAGTCCAGCCCAGGCAGATAGAGGAAGCGCCATCCCTTGAGCTGCGCGCGGTAGCTGAGGTCGCAGTCTTCGGTCAGGGTGTCGTGCTGCCAGCCGCCGGCGTCCTCGATCATCTTGCGGCGCAGGATGCCGGCCGTGCCGTTGAAGTTGAAGAACAGGCCGCGGCCGCACCGGGCCACGTGCTCGAGGATGAAGTGGCCGTCAAGCAGCATGGCCTGAACTTCAGTCAAGACATTGTAGTCGCGGTTGAGGTAGCTCCAGCGTGTCTGGACCACGCCGACCCTGGGGTCGGCGAAGAAGTGGACCGTGCGCTTCAGGAAGTCGGGCGTGGGAACGAAGTCGGCGTCGAAGATGGCGATCAGTTCGCCGGTGGCGGTCTTCATGCCGTCCTGGAGGGCGCCCGCCTTGAACCCGACGCGGTTGTCGCGGTGGTGATACTCGATCGGGAAGCCAAGGGCGCGATAACGCTCCACGAGCGCCTCGGTGAAGGGGTGGGTGTCGTCGGTGGAATCATCGAGCACCTGGATCTGGAGCAGGTGCTTCGGGTAGTCCATCTTGACGACTTCTTCGAGGAGACGCTCGACCACGAACCGCTCGTTGTACAACGGAAGCTGGATGGTGACCGGCGGGAGTTGCTCAAAGCGCTGCGGAGGCTCGGAGAGGAGACGCTTGCGGTACTTGAAGTAAGTCCGGATCACCTCGTACCGATGCATCCCGTAAATCGAAAGAATGATGAGCAGGGCGAAGTACGGGATGAGCATTGACCAGTCGAACCAGCTCAACTGATGAATGCCGGCGAACGTGTCATCGGTGAGGCTGCGCCACGCCTGCCGGACCGGCGATGAGGCCAGGAACGCAATTGGGGTGGGCGCTGCTACCATAGGGACTCTTCCGGCTTCAGCAGGTATAAGTGAATGAGGGCGCTCCCTTCCAGCCTTGTGGCGCTAGCGGTGCTGCTGGAAATCCTGTTCCTCAGCCTCTATGACCTCAAGCCGCTTGAGCGCCGCGTGCCGGAAACCATCATTCTATACCTGATTCTCTCGCTAGTCCACCTTGTTGCGGCGTGGGTGGTATTGCGGCTGCCGCATAAGGCAAGT
>CAYZJD010000300.1:0-5976 GCA_964478455.1 uncultured Solibacteraceae bacterium
CAGGCGCGCGACGGTGGTCGCTTTCTTGGGCATCCGAGATGGATTCCAGCGGAAGCTCATCGTCGCCTTTTCCTGGGGCCTCAAATCCTGGCGATCGAGTTTGACTTCCAGGCCAGCGTCGCCCCGGTAGTCGACGGAAAGGGACACGGTTCCCGGCAGGCGGTTGGAGACGATCACTTGATCCGAGGAGGCTTCCGAGGCTTTCAGTCTCACCTCCGTCTTGTCCACGACGGCCAGCTTCTGCAAGCTGCGAACCATAGGGGCCCGCTTCGCAACGGCGGCCGCATTCTGCGCTTGCGGCCCTGGGCTCATCACGCCAAACGGCGTCACGTTGCCCGTCGTTTTGACTTTGTACCAATACCACTGGCCGTCAATCAGCTTCCAATGGCTGACGATCGGCGCCTTCACAGGAAACGTGGTCCCGAGCGCAGCCACATCCTTCCCACAGGCCACCACCGCTTTGGCCCTGGTGAAGTTCTCCGAGTACTCGATCGTCATGATCGAATAGTCCTTGTAGCGTTCCTTCTGCGCGGCGAAGAAGTCCTCTTTGCTTTCCTCGGCCACAAGGTTGAACGCATTGCTGAACTTGCCGTCGACATGGGCCTGGTAGAACGTGCCAATGCGCGCCCGCAGGGCCTCGTCGACGGCGGGCGGCGGCTTCTCGGCCGGCTCGGCCGGATTCTGGGCGAAGCAGAAGGCACACAGGAAAAAGAGGGACAAGATGGCTCTAGAGATCATCATCGGCGCCGGATTTGGCTGGGAGGGCAACGCAAACATCTTCTAACAAGAATAGCACCGGCCTCTGCAGTGGACGTGCGAAGAACCGTCTAGCGGCGGCCCGCTCCTGCTGGCTGGTTCTGCATGGCGCCTCTCAGAATCGCATTGATACGGGTCTGGTATCCCCTTCCGTGCGATTTCAGCCATGCCAGGACGTCTGCATCAAGGCGGATGGTCAGCGACTTCTTGATCGGCCGGTAGAACTTCCCGACCACGGCCCCACTCCAGTCGACGACCTCAGGGATGTCCGAAGTGTCAATCGCCGCGTCGCTCATCCGCTTGAGAGCGGAAAGCTCTCTAGATCGGGTGTTGGATGCCTTTGGCATACATCTTCCTTTCGCGCGCCGTTGCTTTCCGGGCGGAGATGATCCGGATCGTCTCTTCGCCGCCTTCATCGACATACGTGTGGGCAACCAGCAGGACGACCGACCCACCCACCAGTCCCAACGTTTGCCAGCGCTCCTCTCCTCCGACCAACCGATCCTGAACGCTCAGAGCAGACGGGTCATCGAAGACAAGCCGCGACGTCTCGAAGCTCACCTTGTGCTTCGCCCGGTTGTGGCGGTCCTTGGCTTCATCCCAAAGGAAGCGCATGGGTCCGCCTCCCGGCTCTGGTAACTACATTATAGTACATACTGCGCCTCCATCAGAATGGGGCTTGGGGCCGCGATTCTGGTCTCTTTTGCCTTTGCAGATCATGCCGTTCGTAAGCTACTGCAAAGGCAAACCCGGAGGAAGGCTTGGCTGGGAGGCAGGGATTCGAACCCCGATAAGCAGATCCAGAGTCTGCCGTCTTACCGTTAGACGACCTCCCAACTCCATCTACATTCTTGCAGAACGGTCAGGGGCGCGCAATAGAGGAGCCTGCGCGCCGGTCCGCGCTAGCAGCCGTTGAAGGTTCAACGACTGACAGCCTTCGGTTTGACGCCAGCGTAGCGTGTCAGGTAGTCGCACCACTGGCGCTCCCGGGCAGCCGCGTCAAACGTCTCTTTCCAGTACTTGCTGAACGCCGCTGTGATTCGGGCCGCCTCGGCATCCAGGAACGAGAGCAGAGCGGCCGTCTGCGGCGACTTTCGCACGCCCATTTCCTTCAGCAGCCCGGCGGTGGTCACGCAGTCGTTGATGTCGCCGAGGTAGCCCTGGATTTCGCGCAGCGCGGCGATCTTGCGATCGAGGCTCGGGCCGTAAACAGGCTGAAACAGCTCGAGCGTGTAGCGGAAGCGTTTCGTCTCGAGGCGGAACGGGTGCAACTGGCGAGGAGTGACTTTGCCTCCGAGGAGCGCGCGCCCGGAAGCGAAGTAGTGACGCGCAAGAGCCGGCAACTCGCGCCGCGCATTAGCGCCGGGGTCCCCGAGACGTTTCCAGACGGGCTTGATCTTCTTCGCCATACGCTTACAGTTGCAGCCTCGCCCGCCACTTCGAAGAGAAGTCACGCCGTGCCAGCCTGCGAAGCTCGGCGGCGAGTGCGCGCTCTCCAAGCTTCCTGTCCTCCGCCAAACGCGCCACCAGCGAAGAGCGAGAGCCGAGGCTGGCCTTCGCCAGCAGCTCCACGGCGATGTCCCGGTTGCGAACTTCGGCGGCAAGCTTCATGATCCGGCGGAGCCGCCGGCGGATTCGCTTCGTTTCCGGCGCCGGGAAGAACTCAGGGAAGATCCGCAGACACTGCGAAAGGCGGCGGATGGAGACTCGGAGATCGTGGACCGAATCAGCGTCGGCCGACTTCAGAGCGCGACGCACTTCGAACACGAAGCGGCCCAGGCGGCTGGCCGCCCAGTCTCGGGCGAACCGGTCCATGCGAGTCGAGACGGCAGGGGAGGTTCGGTTGCTCATCTACTGCCGCGACCTCCCCAAAGTCAGCGGGCGTTTGTACACCTGCTGGAACACCTCGGCCGCACGCTCGCCGGCCCATTCCTCCAGGTCGATGTCGGCATCCGAGCGGAGGCGCAACAGCACGCCGCCGTCCCGCATCTGGCACTCCATGCTCTCGATGCGCTGGTTGTGGCTCCGGTCGAGGCTGTCGGCCAGCCGCAGCAACGGCGCCAGAAGCTCGACGGTCCGCTTCTCCTCGCCGGTGAGAAGCTGGTAATTGTCGTGGACCACCGAGGGCATCGCGCGGCGGTGGTAGCGGCACAAGTTCGCGATCACCAGCCGCTCGCGATCGGTGAAGCCCGGCATGTCCGAGTTGGCGATGACATAGTACGAGTGCTTGTGATGCCGCGTGTCGCTGACGAAGTGGCCCGTGTCGTGAAGGTAGGCGGCGGCCTCCAGCAGCTTGCCGACGTGCGGTGGTAATTGGTGGAGCGGCTGGAGCGACTCGAACAGTGTGTGCGCGAGCACGGCGACTTTCCTTGCGTGCGGAACTGAGACGCCGTAGCGCCGCGCCATCCGTTGGACCACTTTGCGCTGTTCTTGCGTGAGCTGGGAGACCTCACGGCCCACGCGCCGCGCCGCCAGATCCGAGATGATTCCGTCGCGCACCCCCGCCGCCGAATAGTAGAAGGACGAAAGCCGGAAGGAACGCAGGACTTCGAGCAGCACGGCGGCGCCCGCCACGATGATCTCCGCCCGCCGGGGGCCGATCCCCATCATCTTCCGCCGCCCGGAGAGATCGCGCCTGGAGACCTCTTCGTAGAAGCGCCTTACTTGGCCGCTCGTCGCCCGCAAGCGGTCGGCCCCATCGCGCTTGGAGCGCGGGACACGGTTGACGGCCGAGACCACCGCCAGCGCCGTCGCCGACGTGGCGACGGCCCCGTCCCACGGCGCCGTCCCGAAGCTGCGCAGCGCGGCGGCGAGCTTCTCCCGGATGTACTCGTTCATGCGGTGCAGGTCGGCCGGCTCGGGAGGATCGTGCTTCAGGAAGGCCTCGGTGAGACGAACCGCGCCCAGCGGCTTTGAAAAAGCCTCGGCCAGGCGGCCGTGTTCGCCGAGAATGAGTTCGGCGCTGCCTCCGCCGATGTCGACGATCAGAACGCGATGCCTGTTGTGAGGCCAGCGGGCCTGCACGCCGAGATGGATGAGCCGCGCCTCTTCCTGGCCGGAGATGACCTCGACGCGGGTGGAGAGCGCCTGCGACGCCCGCTCGAGGAACTCCTCTTGATTTCGCGCGTCGCGCACGGCGCTGGTGGCCACGGCGCGGACGCCGACCACGTTCAAGCCCTGGTAGATCCCGGCCATGCGCGAGAGGACGCCGCAGACGAGATCCAACGCCTCCCGGCTGATGGCGCCAGTCCGGAAAACGCTCTCGCCCAGGCGCGTCACCTGGCGCTCGGAGGCGAGGATGCGGGCAGGAGAGCCGGGAACAACTTCCGCCGCCTGCATGCGGACGGAGTTGCTGCCGATGTCGATAGCGGCGTACCTGGGCATACAGGACTATAATAGTAGCCGCTTGCCGATCTGCAACACAGCGACGGCCTGCTCGAGAACGCCGCTGAACGGCCGCGTATGCCACTCTTCCTTCCCAACCGGTACAAGGGCAAGCTGATCGTCGTCGAAGGCATCGACGGCTCCGGCAAGTCCACGCAGTTGTCCTTGCTCAGCCACTGGCTGCGTTCGCAAGGCTACGCCGTTTCCTTCAGCGAGTGGAACTCCTCGCCGCTGGTGCGGCAGACCACCAAGCGCGGCAAGAAGAGGGCGATGTTCACGCCGACGAGCTTCAGTCTCATCCACGCGACTGATTTTGCCGACCGCATGGAGCGCTACATCGTTCCTCTGCTGAAAGCGGGCGCCATCGTCTGCGCGGACCGCTATGCGTACACCGCCTTCGCGCGCGACGTGGTGCGCGGCGTGAGCCGGCGCTGGGTCCGGAATCTCTACCGCTTCGCCATCCGCCCGAACATCGCGTTCTACTTCCGGGTGCCGCTGGACGTGGCGCTTGGCCGCATCCTCGGCGGGCGCGATGCGATCAAGTATTACGAAGCGGGCATGGACATCGGCCTGAGCAAGAGCACCGAGGAGAGCTTCCGCCTGTTCCAGGGCCGCATCCTCGAAGAATACGACGCGATGGCCGAAGAGATGGGCTTCCACGTGATCGACGCGGCCGGCTCCATCGAAGAACAGCAACAGCAGATGCGCGCCGTTGTCTTGGAGAAACTGGGCGAGCGGCTCGAGACCGAGGTGCTGCGCACGGAGCCGAAGGAGAGGCATGAGCAGCCGGCAGCCGCTGCAATTCTATAGCGAAGCCCTGCCCGGGGTGGATCCGGCTGAGCTTCAAGGGAAACTCATTGTTATCGAGGGGCCGGACGCGGTCGGGCGCACGACGCAGGTCAGCAGGCTGCGCACGTGGCTCGAGCGGCGGGGGCACGCCGTGCTGGACACCGGCATGGCGCGGTCGGCGCTGGCCGGCAAGGGGATCCAGCAGGCCAAGGAAGGGCACACGCTGGGACCGGTCACGATGACGCTCTTCTACACCACCGACTTCGCGGACCGGCTGGAGAACGAGATCGTTCCCGCGCTGCGGGCGGGCTTCGTTGTGCTCATCGACCGCTACATCTTCTCGATCATGGCCCGGGCGATCGCCCGCGGCGAGGACCGGCGGTGGATCGAGCAGGTGGCCGGCTTTGGCCTCGTGCCGCACATGGTCTTCTACCTGCGGGCCGACGTGAAGGACCTGGTCTCGCGCGTCGTGCTCGGCCGCGGCGCCTTCGATTACTGGGAAAGCGGCATGGACATGCGGTTCGGCCGCGACATGTACGAGAGCTTCGTGAAGTACCAGACCCGTCTCATCCGCGCGCTCGACCGCATGGCCACCAGGTACAACTTCACCACCATCGACGCCTCCGCCTCGCCCGACGACATCTTCCGGCAATTGCAGAAGCACATCCAGAAGCTGTTCACGGCGCCGCGCAGCCGGCAGGGGAAGCCGGCGGGCGTGAACGGGAAAGGGCAGTAGACGCCGCTCGCGAGCATCCCACCCGGGGGTTATGGCCCCCAGGACGGCTGCCGGCCTCCCGCGATAACAAGCTGCGGGGCCGAGCCGTCGCTGTTCGCCACGTAAATCCCCGCCGGCTTCCGGAAAGAGGCGAACGCGATCATGTTCCCATCGGGAGACCAGCTCGGCTCAAAGTCCTGCCGGGGGCTGTTTGTCAGACGAGTCAGAGCGGAAGTTGCCGGATCGAACGAGAAGATCTCGTAGCTGCTTACTCTGTCCACGGATTCGGCGAAAAGAACCTTGTCACCGGGAGACCAGACCACGTCAATGTC
>CAYZJD010000301.1:0-781 GCA_964478455.1 uncultured Solibacteraceae bacterium
GCATTCGCCATCGATCCCGAGACCGGCCTGTTCTTTGTGGCCGATCCCAAGTACCAGCTTGTCCACGTGTTCGATGAGCGTGGCGCCTCCTTGAGCGCATTTGGCGCGGGAGGTTCCGGCCTTGACCAATTCCGCTCTCTCTCCTTCCTGCACGTCGATGCCAGCAGCCGGATCTACGTGGTGGACTCGCAGGCCGGCAAGGTGCTCCTGTTCCGCGAGACCACCGCCAACGTGGCCGCACCTTCCGCGGCGACTCGCTGACCGCCTCTTTTCATCCCCAGCCTTGAATTTTCTCCTCTGCCGCCGAAGAGCATGCTTGGAGGCTGCAACGGTGGAACCATCGCCGTTTCAGAACTCGAGTGCAGGCGCTGCTGACGGCCTTGATCTTGTTGTCAACAATGTGGGGCCGAGGACCGGAGGTGCGGGCGTGCGAGGCAGAGGTTGAGTCAGCGCGCGGCGTCCGCGCGAGCGATGGCGCGTTCCTGCCGTTCTACAAGGACCTAGGGCTAATCTCGTACCTGACCTGGCTGGCGAAACGTGAAGGGGTGGCCCCGCCGGATAGAATAGCCGTGCTGCCGGTGTATGCAACGGACCGGTTTTGTTTCCGGGGCGGGAACAAGTTGTACGTCTCCACCGCATTTGTGCTCGAAGCGGAGGCTGAGCAAGAGTTATTGTCCGCGCTCCTTGCGGTCCTCGCCCACAAACGCAAGGGACGAAGCCGGTCACACCCCGAGCACGTCTCATCCTGCGCCGGCCTTCCGCCGCCAGCCATGGGCTTTTC
>CAYZJD010000301.1:791-4659 GCA_964478455.1 uncultured Solibacteraceae bacterium
GCGCGATACCGGCAGGCGACCGAGCGACGGCTAAGGCGCCGGGCTGCCGACGGGGTTGTCTCAGCCCGTGTGGTTCCGGACCGGTGACCTGCTCCATAATGCCGACCACCCCCAAGTCCCCGACGGATAGGCCGGCCCGCTACTTCAGCCAGCGCTCGAAGAACGACTGCCGGGCGGGATCGCGGTGGCCGTGGCCTCCAATTAACAGGAACGACCGAGGGGCGGCGAGCGCCATCAGCTCATGGTGGTCGTGCTCGAAGCCGGGCCGCTTCGGATCAGGGTGGAGCAGGCTCAGCACGGTGCGCTCGGGCGTCGGGATGTCGGCAAACGGCCGCGTCCAGTCGACATACCACGGGTCGTACCAGTGGTGCGGCCGTTGACGGCGATGTGCAGATCGAGCGCCACCACTGCCTTGAACTCGGGCGCGAACGCCGCGACGTAGACCGCCGCCTTTACCCCAAGAGAGAAGCCGATGAACCCCATCCGTCGGCCGTCGACACTGTTCGGGCTGCGATCGCCAAGAACTCCAAGAGTCGTAACGTGCCGCTGAGCGCCCGAGTGCTAGCCATGTTCAACGGGAGGAATCCGGCGAGGAGCGGGTACGTGTTTCAGTGACCGGATGGGCGGAAGCTCTCTCATACGTGGCTGAACGAGCAGCACAGAGACCTCAGGGCACTCCTGAAACTGCCTGCTGACTTCGTGCTACACTCGCTACGGCACACGTTCGGCACCCGCTTGGGTGAAGCGGGCGCGGACGCCTTCACAATCATGCGGTTGATGGGACACAGCACCGTGACGGTTTCTCAGCGGTACGTGCATCCGTCACCGGAGGCCGTGGAACTGGCCTACGAGCGGCTGACGGCGCTGAACCTGCAAAAAGTCGCTACAATTTCCGCTACAGTCCAGGTGCCCGCTTCCGATGCTGTGCAATAAAGCCTTTGTTTTCAAGTTGCCCGGGTGGCGAAACCGGCAGACGCAAAGGACTTAAAATCCTTTGGGGGGCAACCCCCGTGCGGGTTCAAATCCCGCCCCGGGCACCAGCAGGCGGGTTGGGCACAATGGATCGCTCACAGGATTGGCTGAACCAGGCGGCGAGAGACCTGGCGGCGGCGCGGAACAACGCCCAGGCGGGCTACCACGAGTGGGCCGCGTTCGCCGCGCAACAGAGCGCCGAGAAGGCACTGAGGGCCTTGGTGCAGTCAGTTCATGGCGAGGTGCGCGACCACTCGCTAACGGCCATCCTCCGCGAGATCTCCGGGATCACGCCTGCCGGCGAAGAGGTGCTTGAAGCGGCGCGGGAACTGGATCAGGTCTAAGCTAAACCTTATCCCACTCGACTTCGGCCAGCGGGTCCGGCTCCGGTGGTTTTGGCGGCTGGCGGTGAAACAGAAAGCCGTCGGCGAGCGCGAAAACGAGCCCTGCCAGGATGCCGAGGTTCAAACTCCCCAGCGGCTCGACAACCAGGTCCCATCCCTCCTGCAAGACGGGGAACCAGCCGGAGGACCGGGTCCATAGCGTGGCAATCGCCGCCAACATGCCGGCCAGCGCCGCCGCAAGCCCGGCTCTGCCGAAGGCCCGTATGAATCTCGAAGCGATCTTCTCCCACGGAAGCCAGCCCACCAGCGCGGTCATGAGGCCGGCAGAGAGGAACGCGAAAAAGGAAGTCGTCAGTAGCGACAGCGACGGAGGCGGGATCTGGCGGACGTCCTTGGCGACCCACGTCCACGCCACCCAAACGAGACACGCGCCGGCCAGCCAGGCGCCCAGCCGCCGCACCTTGCCGGGAATTATGAGAAGCGCGCAGCACGCAGCCACGAGGAGACCGATCCAGGTCTGTCGGGGGCGGCGGGCCGCCAGGTACGCGTCGAGGTTCTGCCGCGATAGATACTCCGAGGCCGCCAACCGCGCCTCGTCGGACGTCATGCGATCCACAGTGCGGAGAGCCGAGGCGAAATCACGTCCGGTCAGGTCCCAAAGGGACGCATGGAGCAGCCCGGCGGTCGAGGCTGCGAGTTCTTCCCCCCGCTCCATCACTTCGATGGCGGAGCCGATGAGCCGGTCGCGGGTAGGGGCATCGACCGTCTGGCGACCCGCGCGCAGCTCTTCGGAGACGGACCGGAGGGCAAGCGCCCGCAGCGTCGCGGGGCCGGAGAGGGCGGCGTTGAGAACGTCGGCGGCTCCGGCGGAGGCCCGCCAGCACTCGAACAACGGCTTGGCCGTACCCGCATCCCAGGCGCGTCCGGCCACATCCCGGCATTTCTGCGGTTCGGAAATGGGTGCGCGAAGCCGGTCGAGCGCGCTGACGATGGCGTCCACAACGCGGGGATCCTTCTCTTTGTCCAGAGCACCCAGCAGCGTTTCGACGGCGGTGGACGCAGGGGCCCGGTGTCCGAGGGCGCCCGCCGCCGCAATCCGCGCCTCCCGGTCGGGATCGGACTTCAGAATTTCCTCGTGCGTCCTTTGCTCCGCCCCGCGGCCCAGGCCCGCGATCAACAGCGCAAACAGCACCCCCCGTGAGCGAAAACAGGCAAGTTTCATCGCCGTGCTATGACTTCATGATCGCCGGATAGACCTTGCGGATGGCCGCCACGATGTCGTCCGTATCCTGCCGCGTGAACTTCGGATCCAGGGAGACGCCGGCGAACCGGCTCAGGATGTCGATGGTGCGCGGGCAGGACGCAGCGCCGTATTGGATGGCCCGTCCCCGCTCGGAGGTGAACGACGGCCAGTTGGGATGCAAGGTGATCTTCTTCTCGATGTGCGGCTGGATCGGGAGAATGACCGAACCGCTCGGAGGGCCGGCCGGCACGTTCTCGGCCCTCATCGCGTCCATGAAGTGCTTGCACTGCTTCTTCGTGTCGAAGCCGAGGAACACGGCTGAGCCCAGCTCACCCTCCGGATCAGGCAGGTGCCGAAGGTGGATGCCCGGCAGATCGCGGATGCCGTCGTAAACGCGCTTCGCGTGGGCGCGGACCGCGCTCACGATCGTGTCGAGCTTGCGGAGTTGCGCCAGCAGTACCCCGCCGCTGAACTCGTTCATCCGGTAACCGGAGCCGATGAACCAGCCGGTTCTGGCCTGGCCGAGCCACTGCTCGTGAACAGGCCGCAGCGCCCCGAGATCGTGAAAGCGGGCGGTGCGCTCGAACAACTCCGGATCGCTGCTGACGACCGCGCCGCCTTCGCCGGCGGTGATGGTCTTGTTCAGTTGCAGGCTGTAGATGCCGATATCGCCGATCGAGCCGAGCGGCTTGCCCTTGTAGGAGCCGCCCACGCTCTGCGCGCAGTCTTCGAGCACGCGAATCCCGTGCTTGCGCGCAACCGCCAGAATCCGGTCCATGTCGCAGGGGTTGCCCTGGAGATGGACCGCCATGATGGCCTTGGTCTGCGGCGTAATTCTGCGCTCGATGTCGCCGGGGTCGATATTGAAAGACTCGTCGATCTCGGCGATGACCGGGAGCGCTCCCGCCAGCACCACCGTGTTGAAGCAGGAGTGCCATGTCCAGGCGGGCACGATGACCTCGTCGCCCGGCCCGATCTGCAAGCCCGCCAGAGCGCACTGGAGGGCCGCCGTTCCGGACGTCACCGCCACCGCATACTTCGTCTGCATCTTGGCGGCGAACTCCTTCTCGAAAGTGATGACTTTCTTGGGCGGCTCGCTGCCGGGGCCGTACCAGCGGAAGGGGCGCTGGGTTTCCAGAACCTCCGTGAGCTGCGCGCGCTCCTTGTCGTCGTAGTACTGCGTGCCCCAAAAGCCGGCCTGCAAGGGCTTCTGGCGAACGGGCGTGCCGCCGTCCAGGGCCAGTTTCGGCGCCGCGTTGCCGGCGCCGGCCGCCGCGGCGGCCGTTGCGAGGAACTGCCTGCGGTTCAT
>CAYZJD010000301.1:4759-5900 GCA_964478455.1 uncultured Solibacteraceae bacterium
GGGCGGATTCTCACAATAGCGGCAGCGCTCGCTCTCGCCGCGGCGTTTCCAACCGTCGTCTGCGCGCAAGGCTGCGGCGATACGGTGACGAGTGACGTAGTTCTCACGGCGGACCTGCTGTGCGTGGACCAGAATGGTCTGACCGTCAGTGTCGACGGGGTCACGATTGACCTCGGCGGCCACACCATCAAATGCGTTGGCCAAATTGGCGCTCCCCAGCACTGTCAGCATCTCGGGTGGGTCGGCATCAACACGAACGGCCATTCCGACGTGACAATCAAGAACGGTATCGTGGACAGATTCGCCATTGGCATTCATGTGAACGTCGGCCGCAACGTCACCGTGCGGGATGTCACAGTTACAGGGCCGGAGTTGGGCTGGGAGGTGAACCGAGGCGAGTCCGTAGGCATTCTGGTTGAGAACGTCCAGTGCCGGGAAGGGGCACTCATCGACGGAAACACGGTCGACAATCATCGTTACGGGATCCGGCTGATGAACTCCAACTGCGTGAAGATCCAGCACAACTCCCTCACGCAAAACGATGCGTATGCAGAGTCGCACGGCATCCTGCTGGTGAGTTCATCCGGCAATACCCTTACCGCCAACTTCGTGAATGACAATGGTGCAGAAGTTGCCGGGTGCGGTGGGATCACGCTGGCCGGAACATCGAGCGACAACCGTGTGGCACGGAACACGGTCCTGCGGAACTGCGGGGACGGGATCTCTGCGCGCGACAGCGCCAACTACAACACGATCTCCGGCAACTCGGCCCGGTCGAATCCTCCGGGGCCCTATAGCCAATGCGCTAGCTTGAGCAGTCCTCCCTTCGCCGACTTAGCCGATCGGAGCCTCGGCCCGAACAAATGGGCCAGGACCAACAACTGTTGGACCGAAGGCGGGATTGTCCCATCCGACGTCTGCAATCCCGGCGAATGAGTTCTTACGAGTGCCTCCTTCAGTGACCTCCGACCAGTCACGCTAGGGGGTGCAGGACGGGCAACCGCCCTGCACCCCTCCTTCCCTTTAGAGCGCCTCTCTCGGGCCGAATTCCGCGGCGCCCGTTCGCGCAATTGGTGCTACAGTAAGGCTGGACAGCATCTCAGGGAGGTTCGGTTATGGATACCGCTGTGAAGGCCCAGCC
>CAYZJD010000302.1:0-5852 GCA_964478455.1 uncultured Solibacteraceae bacterium
TTGAGGATGATATCACAGAGGCTCAAATCCTGGGACCCAACTGAATCCAGATTCTCGCTTGACGGTTGCAATGTGGATTCGCCCTCCTATGTGCTTGCACCCTTCCTCATCTGCTTCTGTTCCTTTTGGATCACTGCACGCGAGAATGTACTGCTTCGCTCTTTCAATTGCCCAGGACATAGAATCTGAGAATTGTGTGGGTGCGACTCTGTAGGCGCTGAACCTTTCATCATTGGTGTCCAACAGCAATTGCGCGACGATCTTTGAGCCGCGCGCCAAAAAATCATCTTCTTCGATGCCGGGATCGGAGATCTCAGGCTTCGACAGTTTCTGATCCTCATGGGAGAAGCGTACTGCTGCGCGAGAAGGAAGTCCGTTGCAATAGCCATCGAGGAACAAGCGGCAAATGGTGATCCCGGTTTCATTCGGTTGCTGCTTCCCCTCGACCGGAAATCTCACGTCCTTGGCATCCATGAGTAGTGCCTGGATAGCTCTGCTTAATCGAACCGCGTAGCCAAAGAGGTTCTTGGTCTTTCGTGTTGCCAGAACTCGCACGACCTTGGCCGTTTCAGAGATAAAGTCGAAAACAACTTCGTCACTGTCGTCTGGCGTGAGCTTAGCTGCTCCGACGAAGGCGTACGCAAGCATCCGCCGCTGGTCACCAACCTCAAAAATCTTCTGTGTCGTGTCGCTCACAATGGCCCAAGTTCTGTCACTGCGCATTCTCCCATCTGCGGCGATGACAAAACCTCCCGTCGTGTACGTCCTGACAAGTGCAGTGGGCATGAAATCTTGTCTACAGATGGGGAAGGAATACGAATCCATCCCCGGATCACCAAGGAAACCCATATCGACCTTTCCGCCGTAGTCGTGATACACTACGACTCTCTAGGCGGAAAGGCGCGGCCACGCTGGACCGCCTGCGGTTCAAGTAGTATTCAGTCCAAGCCTATGCCAGAAGTTCTCCAACTTCAGCAGTCCGGGAGAGCAGGACGCGTGCGGTAGAGCGGTCCCGGTGGCGATGTCCGCCTCAAGCCGGCGAGCATCGGCGAGCATGGCATCTGAGAAGAACACCGTCGAAGAGTGCCGGATGAACGGATGATCACCTTTGTCGAGAATCACGGTTTGGTCTTTGCCTTCGCGTAACGTGGTCACGCTGACGATTACGCAGAGGTGTGTCGCCGGATCGGGCTCTGTAACAAGGATCCAAAGGTGAGGTGTGCCGACGCCCGAAGCGGGAGCCGGCAGCAGGAGGGCGTCTCCGCAATGCATTAAGTGGGACGGACAAGGAAGTCGGCGGCCGCGAGGTTCTCCAGTTCGGCTTCGATGACCGCGATCTCGGCATCGGTTTTCCGGCCCGCCTTGAGAATGTCACGGTATTCGATGGGCAGAGCGCCGCCCTGCGGGTCCACCCACTCAGGCAACTGGTGCGCCAGCTCCACAAGATCCCACCGGTTCATCTGGCCATAATTGGCGAACACCTCGTCAATCAGGGCTTCCTCCGCGGGCGACAATTCGGCCGGCGAAGGCTCTGCCTTGAGAACCACATCCCACTCCTGAGTGGCAACATGATGATGCCAGAAGGTCTCGTCTCCCGGTAGCGGCTCCTCGCGGATCAGCTCGTAGATGCGGCTCACGACGGGGCCTCGATCCATCGAAATGTAGCGGTCGGTCGTGACGGGACGGCCCCACCGCAGGAGCGCCTCGCGATCGACCAGATACAGGAGCTTGATGAGTTTCAGATAACTCATCTTGCCCCCTCGCAGCTTGAGGAGCCGTGCCGCTGCTTCGGTCGCCTTCGCCTCGTTGAACCGGACCCTCATAGTTGGAACAGCGCCGCCAACACCCAAGTGGCCGGCACGCCTCTGCCCCTCACGTTATCACCAGGCGTCGAGATTGCGCAAGGATCCCATCGCCGTGAATCACCGCGAAAACTCACCGGTTCTCCTCGATCGTCCGCGACAGCTCCTCCCACTCGCCGACCAGCGCTTCCAGTTCCGCCCGGCGGCGCGCCAGCAGGTCCGTGACTCGGCGCGTCTCCTCCGCGCTGACGAACGCCGCCAGGGCGCGTTCGTGGTCCGCGATCTCCGCTTCCAGGCGCGTTACCTCCTCTTCGATGGTCTCGCGGCGTTCCTGCATCTGGCGCCGCTTGATCGGATTCAGCCGCCTGGCGCGCGCTGCCTCCGGCTCGTTGGCCACGACTTGCGGAGTCGGCTCGGGCTGCTCCTGAACCTCTGGCGGGGCGACCGCCGCCGCTGTCTTCCGCCACAAGTAGTCCTCGTAGTTGCCTGCGTAGACGTTCACACACCTGCCGGCCACTTCGAACACCTTCGTGGCCAGCTTGTCGATGAAATAGCGGTCGTGCGAAACGAAGATGAGCGTGCCGCTGAAATCCACCAGCGCATCGAGCAGCACGTCCTTGGCCCGCATGTCGAGGTGGTTGGTCGGCTCATCGAGCAACAGGAGATTCGACGGATCGAGCAGCAGGCGCGCGATCGCGTAGCGGTTGCGTTCGCCGCCCGAAAGCACGCCGATCGTCTTGTAGACATCATTCTCGGAAAACAGGAAGCAGCCAAGCAGATTCCGCAGCTCGGTTTCCGTGGCCCGCGGCGCCAGCGCTGAAAGATCGTCGAGCAGGCGCGCCGACGGGTCCAGCTCGCGGTACTGGTCTTGCGCGAAGTAGTCCACTTCGACGTTGTGGCCGAGGCGGATCTCGCCGCTCGAAAGCGGCTCGAGACCGGCCAGGATCCGGATCAGCGTCGATTTGCCCGCGCCGTTTACGCCCACCAGCGCCACCCGATCGCCGCGCTCGATGAGGAAGTTTGCGCCATCGAAGACCTGCTTCGGCCCGTAACTCTTGGCCAGGTTGCAGACCTCCACCGCCACGCGGCCGCTCGCCTTCGGCTGCGGGAACAAGAAGCGGATGGTCTTGCCCTCCGGGGGCGGCGGTTCGATCTTCTCCATTCGCTCGAGTTCCTTAAGCCGGCTTTGCACCTGCCTGGCCTTAGTCGCCTGGTAGCGGAACCGGTTGATAAATCCTTCCAGTTGCCGGATCTTGTCCTGCTGGTTCTTATAGGCGGCTTCGAGCAGAGCGCGTCGCTCTTCTCTCAGCTCGGCGTAGCGCGAGTAGTTGCCCGGGTAGAAATTCAGCCGCCGCTTCCAGATCTCGACGGTTTCGCTCGTGGTCACGTCCAGGAAGTAGCGGTCATGGGAAACGAGCACAAATGCGTGCGGGTAGGCGGCGAGATACTCCTCCAGCCAGTTTCTTGCCTCCAGGTCGAGATGATTGGTCGGCTCATCCAGCAGCAGCAGGTTCGGCTTCTCGAGCAGCAGCTTCGCCAGGGCGATGCGCATCTGCCAGCCGCCCGAGAACTCCTCCGTGCGACGCCCCCAGTCTTCCTTCGCAAAACCGAGGCCGGTGAGGACGGCCCCGACCTGGGCCTCGAGCGCATACCCGTCCCGCGCGCGAAACTCGCCCTCCAGGCGCTGGAATCGCTCGGCCACCTGCCGGTATTCCTCGCGGGATGGATCCGCCTCCCCCATCCGCCGGGCGAGCTGCGCCATCTCGTCCTCCATCTCGCGCAGGCCCGCGAACACGGCCAGGCACTCTTCGAACACGGTGCGGCCGGAGAGCGCCAGGCCGTACTGCGGCAGATATCCGGCCGTGATCCCCTTCATTGCCTGGCGGGCGCCGTAGTCGAGGGACTCCTCGCCGGCAAGGATCCGCAGCAGCGTTGTCTTGCCGGTCCCGTTCGCGCCCACCAGCCCGATCCGGCTGCCGGAGTTGATCTGCCAGTCGGCGCCCTCGAACAGGAGCTTCTCCCCAAAGCGCTTGCCGGCCGAAACGAGGTGAATCATCGAATCATTGGTCCATTGATCCATTGAATCATTGAATCAATGAGTCAATGAATCAATGAGTCAATGGCAGAAAAAGTCGAGCGCCTTGCTGATGTAGTTCTTCAGGTCCGGCCGGCGCACGACCGCGTCGAGGAAACCGTGCTCCAGGAGAAACTCGCTGCGTTGAAAACCTTCGGGCAGTTTCTGCCGGATGGTCTGCTCGATCACGCGCGGACCGGCGAAGCCGATGAGCGCGCCCGGCTCAGCGAGGATCAGGTCGCCCAGCATCGCGAAACTGGCGGTGACGCCTCCGGTGGTCGGATCGGTGAGCACGCTGATGAACGGAATCCCGGCCTCGTCGAGGCGCATCAGCGCGGCCGAGATTTTCGCCATTTGCATCAGGCTGACTGCGCCTTCCTGCATGCGCGCGCCGCCCGAGGCCGAAACGATGATCAGCGGTTCGCGGGCCGCCAGCGACCGCTCGATCGCCCGGGTGATCTTCTCCCCCAGCACGGCGCCCATGCTCCCGCCGATGAACTTCAGCTCGAGCGCGCACATCTGCACTTTGCGGCCGTTCAGCGTCCCCGCCGCGCAGATGATCGCGTCCCGCAACGACGTCTGTGTGCTCATTGCCGATAGGCGCGCCCGGTACGTCCTTTGATCCACAAACGCGAGCGGATCAGTCGAGGCGAGGTCGCGGTCGAACTCCCCCCACTGGCCGTCGTCCAGCAGCATGCGCAGCCGCGTGACCGCGTCGATCCGGAAGTGGAAGTCGCACTTCGGGCACACCTGAAGGTTGTCCTCGAGCGCCTTGCGCCAGATGATCTGGCTGCACGCGTCGCACTTGAGCCACAGGCCCTCGGTGCGGACCCTGCGCTCGCCTTCTTCCGGCACGGCCGCTGGCCGCGCGCGTTTGTCTCGTGTGAACCAGGGCATGGAGCCAGTCAGTATTCGATGCCTCGCTGCGCGAGGATCCCTTTCTCGTACGGGTGCTTGATCTCCTTGATCTCGCTCACCATGTCGGCCGCTTCCACCAGCCTCGGATGCGCGTTGCGCCCGGTGCAGATGACGTGAAGGCTTTCGGGCCGGCCGGCCAGACCCGCGAGCACGCTGTCGATCGACAGCATCCTGTAATGGATGGCGTAGTTGACCTCGTCGAGGATCAGCATGTCATACCCGCCGCCCTGCATCGCCTCGACCGCCGCCTTCCAGGCTTCTTCGGCCAGCCGGATATCCTCCGGGTCGGGCTTCTGCGTTCCGATTTTCACGAAGCCACGGCCCATCACCCGAATCTCGAAGGCGCCGCCCAGCATCCGGGCGGCATCGAGCTCGCCGTAGTGCCAGGAGCCCTTGATGAACTGAATCATCAAGACCTTTAAGCCGTTGCCTACGGCTCGCAACGCCGTTCCCATGGCGGCTGAGGTTTTCCCTTTGCCGTTGCCGGTGAAGACGATCAGAAGCCCGCGCCGGCCTTCCACCGTCCTACGTTAGCGCGGGTACGGATGGCCCCGCAAGGCGGCGAACGCGCGGTAGATCTGTTCGGCCAGCACCACCCGAGCCAGCTCGTGCGGGAAGGTCATCGGCGAGAGCGACAGCAGCAGGTCCGCACGGGCCCGCCAGTCCGCCGGCAGCCCTTCGGCGCCCCCGACGACGAACACCAGATCCCGGCCCTCCCGCTCCGCTCTTTGGAGCAGCGCGGCGAAGCCCGCCGAATCCAACGCCCGGCCGCCCGGATCGAGCAGGATCTTCGAGGCGGAGGGCTGCTTCACCCATGGGTCCGCTCGGCCGGGCTTCAGCTCGCTCATCTCGCACCGCGCGTAGCGGGAGATGCGCCGCACGTATTCCTCGACCATGGCATTGGCGTGCCGGTCGCGCGGCTTGCCGATGTAGTAAAGCCAGATCCGCACCCCACCCATTATGGCGTGGGGCGGGCCGCCGGACGTGCCGGCGCCAGGCCCACCACGGCCGAGTTCCCCAATTCCTCCGCGGGTGGTATGGTGAAAGCAACACCGTTC
>CAYZJD010000303.1:0-2319 GCA_964478455.1 uncultured Solibacteraceae bacterium
GATCTACACCTCTCTATTCGTCGGCAGCGTCAGATGTGTATAAGAGACAGCAGCGGCATCGGCTTGCGGGGCCGCTACGAGGTGCAGATCCTCCAGGATGCGGGCAGGCCGCCGAGCAAGCACGGCCACGGCGCCATCTACAGCCGCATCGCGCCCGCCGTGAACGCTACCCGTCCTGCCGGCGAATTCCAGGAACTGGATGTCGCCTTGATCGGCCGCGAGGTCACGGTGGTGCTCAACGGCCGCAAGATCATCGACCGGAAGGAGATCGAAGGCCTCACCGCCATGGCCCACGATCCCGACGAAGCCGAGCCGGGGCCGATCTCGCTCCAGGGCGACCACGGGCCGGTCGAGTTCCGCACTCTCGTGGTGACGCCGCTCATGAGGCGCGACAATCCGGGCCGCGCCAAGAAGATCGCCATTCGCGGGACCTATGCCGATCCGAAGCCGTTCTGGAAGAAGGGCGCGCGCCTCGACGACTATGGCATCAACGCGATCTTCGTCGGCAGTTACTCGCTCAGCCCGGACCTCATGGCTCGCGCGAAGACGGAGGGCGCGGCGGTCTACATGGAGTTTCCGGCGCTGAACGGCAAGGGCTACGTCGAAAAGCACCCCGAGGCGTGGCCCATCGATGAGATAGGCAAGCCCACGCCGCAAGCCACCTGGTTTCTCGGAGTTTGTCCCACCGAGCCGGGCTTCCGCTCGCACCGGATGCGCGAACTGCGGGAGCTGCTGGGGAAGTACGACGTCGCGGGCGTCTGGCTCGATTACTTCCACTGGCACGCGCAGTTTGAGGACCCGCGGCCGGTCCTTCCGGAAACGTGTTTTTCAAAGACGTGTCTGGATGCCTTCAGCCGGGCGGCCGGCGTGAAGCCCCCGTCAGGCTCGGCCGAAGACAAGGCGAGCTGGATTCTCGCGAACCACGAAACGGCCTGGCGCGACTGGCGGTGCTCGGTTCTGACGGACTGGGTCCGCGAGGCGCGCAAAGTGATCTCGGAGACGCGGCCCGGAGCGCTGCTCGGCGTCTACCATTGCCCGTGGACGGACGAGGAATTCGGCAGAGCGCGCCGCCGCATCCTGGGCCTGGATCTCAAGAGTTTGGCGCGCGAAGTGGATGCGTTCTCGCCGATGGTGTACCACGGGCGGATGGGCCGCCGGCCGGAATGGGTGGGAGAGTACGTCGCGTGGATGTCCAAGGCGCTCGGCCTGGAAGCAGGCCACCGGCCTTACCTCTGGCCCATCGTGCAGGCCGAGGACGAGCCTGGCGTCGTTTCGGTCGAAGAGTTCGAGAAAGTGATGTCGCTCGGAGCCTCGAGTGCCGCCACCGGCGTGATGATGTTCACCTTTGGCGGAGTGGCGGAAGAGGAAGCGAAGCTCGCCGCCCTGAAGCGCCTCTATCTCGACTGGGCGCGCTGAGGAAAAAGGGGTCAGACTTCTCTGCCCCGAGTCGCCAGGGGCGTGGTACCAGCATCTTACGCTAACGGGGCAGAGCGGCCTGACCCCTTTTTCTTCAGCCTCCTACTCGATCAGATCGCCCAGGTCGGCGAGGTCTTTGGGGCGGGCGGCCGCGAGCTTGTTCAACTCCGTGAGAGTTCAGTAAAAGTAAGAACTCTTTCCAGTCGGGGTGCAGACGCATCGCCGGGTCCGTGTAGAAGAGCCTGCAGTTGGGAGATGATCTCCAGACGCTCCTAAGGGACATCGCGCGGTACTCGGCGCGCTCGGCCTTCTCGGCCTGGTCAAAGCTGGAGAACTTGGCGAGCTTCAAAGTTCTCATCTCTCAATCGTACCGCCCACGGCGCAGGTGGCCACTTACCACGCCGCTACCGAGCCGTCCGCGTGAAACACGCGGGCCATGGGGCGTGTGCCGCCGAAGGGATACTTCTTCAGCGCGTCTTCGGAAAGCTCGAAACCGAGGCCGGGCTTGTCGGGGAGGGGGAAGCGGCCGTTGACCATCCGCATCGCGGGGAAGCCGAGCCACTCCTCCCACGCCTTCTCCGCTCGCCCCGGCTCGACCAGGCTGCAAACTTCCTGCACGAGGAAGTTCGGTATCGCGGCGTCCACGTGGAGCGTGGCCAGCCCGCCGATCGGCCCCTCACAGGCGTGGGGCGCCATCAGGATGCCGGAAGGCTCGGCCATCGCCGCCACTTTCCACAGAGCCGTGATGCCGCCGACGTGGTTGATGTCCGGCTGGAGAATATCGACGATTCCCATCTCGATCAGCTCGCGGCACGAGTACGAGGCGATCAGCCGCTCGCCCGTGGCGATCGGCGTCGTCGAGCGCCGCGCGATCCGCGCCATCGCCTTCACGTTCTCCGGCGG
>CAYZJD010000303.1:2419-5813 GCA_964478455.1 uncultured Solibacteraceae bacterium
TCGGCGTCGTCGAGCGCCGCGCGATCCGCGCCATCGCCTTCACGTTCTCCGGCGGGCACGGTTCTTCGATGAAGAGCAGATTGAGCGGCTCCACTTCCTTCACCAGGATCGAGGCCACGCTGGGGCTGGTTTTCGCGTGAAAATCGACGCCGATGTCGATCTTGGGCCCGAGGTTCTCGCGCACCATCTGGATGGCGCGAATGGCCTGGCGGATCTTCGACCGCGTCTCGATCCACTCGTAGTAACCCGGGATTCCGGTCTTGAAACAGGTAACGCCCAGGCTCTCGGCTACATCTCGGAGCCGGCGTAACTCGTCGGGTGTCTGGGCGCGCACGTGATAGTAGCCGCGCACACCGCGCGGATCGAACGGGCCACCGAGCAGCCGGTAGACCGGCATTCCGAGGAGCTTGCCGCGGATGTCCCACAAGGCTTGGTCGATGCCGGAGATGGCCGAGCCCATCACCGGGCCCGCCCGGTAGAAGCTGTGGACGTACATCGACTGCCAGTGATGCTCGACCTGCATCGGATCGCTGCCGATGAGGAACTCGCGGAAGTCGTTCACGCAAGCCATCACCGCGGCGGCTTTCCCCTCGAGCGTCGCTTCACCCCAGCCAACGATGCCGGCATCGGTTTCCAGCTTCACGAACACGCAGGGCCGGTCGGACTCGGGCGTCAGCGACACGCCAAAGACCTTCATCTCGGTGATCCTGACCTTGGTCCCGGCACTCTGAAAGGCTTCCCGGCCGATGGCGTTCTGAAGGAGCGGCGCGCAGGCGCAGTCGCGCGCCGACGCCGGCCGTCGGGCGAGCAGCGCTCCCGCCATGCCGCCGATGAGTTCTCGCCGTCTCATGCCAGGACCCTCTCGTTCACCTCAACCCCCAGCCCCGGTCCGTCCGGTAAGACCGCGAATCCATCCTCAATCACTTCAACCGGCCTGCCGGTGACGGCCGCACGCACCCGCCGGTCCTCCTCCGATTCGGGGAAGGGTATTTGCTGGATGAAGAAATTCGGGACGCAGGCCGCCAGGTGCAGCGCGGCGGCGGTGGCGACCGGTCCGCCGTCGTGGTGAGGCGCCATCGCCGTGTAGTAGGTCTCCGCCAGCGTGGCCAGCCTGCGGACCCCGCTGATGCCGTGACGCCGGATGTCCGGCCGGAGCACATCGATGACGCCCTCGCGCAACAGATCCTGAAAACTGCTGGCATCGTGAATGTCTCGCCCGAAACCGAGGGGAGTCACGCTTTCGGCGGAGAGCCTGCCCGCCACGCTCAGGTTGGACACGGCGACCGGCTCGTCGAACCACAGCAGGTGACGTCCTTCGAGCGCGCGCGAAAGGGCCGCGGCGATTGCGGGCGTGAGCCCGCCGGCGGCGTCCAGGACGAAGTCGCAGTCATCTCCGCCGGCGGCGATGAGCGCGTCCACGCAGCGCAGCGTCCGGTTTACGAATTCCTGCTGCTGGCCGGGGTGTTCCGGCGCCGGGACTAGGAAGGCCCGATATCCGGCGCCCTTGGCGCGCCGCAACGAGGCCGCGAGTTCGTCGTCGGAGCTGCCCTCGATGCGGGTCATCGCCCGCGCGCGGTTGCGTGTGGGTCCGCCGAGAAGCTGGTACACGGGCGCCTTGGCGAGCTTGCCGGCAATGTCCAGAAGGGCCATGTTCACGCCTGCCCGCAGCGCCGGAACCGTCTCCAACTGCCGGTCGATCACCTCATACGCGGTGACGTCTCGGTCCGCCAGAATTCGCCGCGCCTGATCCACGTCGGCCTCACTCGCGCCGGCGCACTCTCCATAACCCATGACCCCAGACCCCGCTTCGATAACCACAACCGTGTAGGAGCGCCGTGAGACCGGTTCACGCACAACGTGTGTGCGCAGACCTTGAAAACCGGGGACAGCCCGCATGTTCCTCTCAGCGAGTGTACACCGCGAAATGGGAGACGATCTCGTAGCCCAGCCGCTGATAAAGCGGCAAACCGACTGCCGTGGATTGGAGCACCGAGTAGCGAAGGCCCAGGCGCGATCGGGCCTCCCCTACGGCGTGGCGCACGATCGCTTCGGCGTAGCCCTTCCGCTCGTGTCCCGGCAGAGTGGCCACGCAGTACAGCCCGAGTGCGCCGGCGGCGGCCATGGCGGCGGCCGCGCTCACGACCTCGCCGCCGGCGTAGCTGAGATAGCCGGACAGGGCGCCGTCCCAAGTCCGCGCCGAGCCGTAGAGTTCGCGGGACCATTCGAAGGGAATGGAGAAGGCGGCGGACACGATATGGCAGAATGCCGCTCGTGTCTCCTCGTTGTCGATGCGCCGGATCTCGATCGGAGGCAGACGTCTCGCGGGCGGCTTGAGCCCGCCGGCGATCATCGCGGGCATTCGTGAGGACAAGCCCAAGCCATGGTTGTGGAACACGCCGCGTGCGAGCCGGCAAAGATTGCCTTCGAGCTTCTCCTCGTTCACCCAGAAGGCCCAGCGCAGCTTGCGCCGCTCGAAGTGCTCCGCGGCGGTCACGATGCGCTGCTCCAGTTCGGCCGCGTCGCGCACGGCGGTTGAAAGGAAAGCGCCGTTGAACATGTGGAACGTCGCGCCGCAGGAGGCAAAGGACACACCCGCCGCTTCGCGCACCTCGCCGCCCTCTCTGTTCCGGGCCAGGTGCCGGAAGAACTCGATCAGATTCTCTTCGATGCGCATCACAACCGGTGACAGGCTACGCAATTCCCGATTTCCGCCCGGTTGTTCGCGGCACCGAAATCGGTGATTGCGTAGCCTGTCACCGATTTTTACATGAGGCTGAGGGGGTCGACGTCGATGACCAGGGCCGTGGCCGGCCACTCGTGGTCGAGGGCGAAGCGGCGGATGCGCTGGAGCGTCTCGCCCAGCGTCTTGCGGCTCGCCGCCTTCATCAGGAGCTGATAACGATACTCTGTCCGCAGGCGCGCCACCGGCGCCTCGGCCGGTCCCAGAACCTTTAGACCTTCGGGTAGTGGGTCGAGAAACCGGCCCAGCTCCGCGCTCATCCGGAACGCTTCCTCCTGCTTCGCGCTCCGCACGAGCAGGTTCGCCAGCGCGCTGAACGGCGGGTAGCGCATCGTCCGGCGGTACTGGATCTCTTTTTCATAGAAGAGCCGGTAGTCCTGGGCGGCGGCGAAGCGGATCGCGTAATGGTCGGGATTGATCGTCTGCACGAGCACGATCCCCGGCACCTCGCCGCGCCCGGCGCGCCCGGCCACCTGCGTCAGCAACTGGAACGTGCGTTCGGAGGAGCGGAAGTCCGGCATGCCGAGCCCGATGTCCGCGTTCACCACGCCCACCAGCGTGACGTTGGGAATGTCGTGTCCCTTGGCGATCATCTGCGTGCCCACCAGGATGTCGTATTCGCCCTCGCGGAACGACTGGAGGATCGTCTCGTAC
>CAYZJD010000304.1:0-5781 GCA_964478455.1 uncultured Solibacteraceae bacterium
CGCTCGGCGGCTATCGCATCGACTACAGCGGCGCCACGGAAGAGGAGACGCGGGCGCTGGGCATGGCCGCGGCCTCTATCGGGCAGGGCGAGTGGACGGTGGAAGGAGCGGTGCGAATTCCCGGCCTCGCCGCGACCGGCCTGGTTTCGGTGGAACGCGTCCGCGTCCCGAGACCTGACGCGCCGGAGCTTCGCTGGCATTGGCCCGCCGCCAACGAAAGGGCGGAGTACATGCTTGCTCACGATGAAGGTCGCTCCTCGCCTGCGTTCCCGGAGCCGCTTGCAGCTCGCTCCACCCCAGCGGCGAAGCCGCAGCCGGCGGCCGGGGTGCTCGAAGGCGGTCTGGCTTCTGTTCGAAGCCACGTATGGTCTCCAGAAGAGCACAAGAACCTGAACATCGCCGGCATGGTCGAGAAGGAGCAGAAAGCACGAGCGATGAGCGCCGCGCTGGCCGAGCGGAGCGAGTGGCAGAACATCCGGACTGTCGAGGATTGGGAACGGTTCCGCGACAAGCGGCTCGCGGCGCTCCGGGCGTCCTTCGGACCGTTCCCTGACCGCACGGCGCTTCGTCTTGTGGTCACCCGCCGCGCGGACTACGGCGAGGGCTTTGTTCTCGAGAACATCGTTTTCGAGAGCCGGCCAGGCTTGTTAGTAACTGCTAACCTGTACCTGCCGGACCGGATCGCCGCGAGAATCCCCGCCATCCTTCTCGTCCACAGTCACCACGCACCGAAAACGCAGTCCGAACTCCAGGACATGGGCATGACCTGGGCCCGCGCCGGCGCTGCCGTTCTCGTGCCGGACCAGCTCGGCGCGGGTGAGCGCCTCCAATCCCAGCCTTGGCCCCGCGAGAGTTACTACTCACGGTATGCGCTCGGCATGCAGCTTCACCTGGCGGGCGAGAGCCTCATGAAATGGATGGTCTGGGATCTTATGCGGTCGATCGACCTGCTGCTCGAGCGGCCGTACATCGATCCCTCGCGGGTCATCGTGATCGGCGCCGTCGCCGGCGGCGGCGACCCTGCGGCGGTGGTTGCGGCTCTGGACCCGCGCGTCGCGGCTGTCATTCCGTTCAACTTCGGCGAAGCCGGGCCGGAGGAACACTACCTGGAAGGTCCGAGGGCTTACGGTTTCGACACCGCCTGGCCGGGCTGGGGAAGCTGGGAAACGATGCGGAACGTGCGGCGCAGCATCGCCGATCAGTTCTTCCCATGGTTCCTCTGCGCCTCGGTCGCGCCGCGTGGTTTCGTCTACTCGTTTGAGATCGCCTGGCCGAATGGAGTGGAACAGCAGCCCGCCTGGGCCCGGTACAAACGGGTGTTCGATCTTTACGCGAAGCCCGACCGGCTGGACCAAGTGGACGGCTTCGGCCCCTTCCCCGGCCCCGGCGAGTGTACCAACGTCGGCGCGAATCTGCGCAGGAAGATCTACCCGATTCTCGAGCGCTGGTTCGGCATGCCGCCGCCGGTGGAGTACCACGATCCGCGGCCCGAGGCGGACCTGACGTGCCTCACTCCGAAAGTTGCGGCGGAGCGCCGGCCGAGGGCGGCCAACGAGATTGCGCTGGCCATGGCTGAGGAGCGGCTCGCCGCAGCGCGCTCCGCTCTTGCGGCTCGGCCTTCGAGTGAGCGCATTGCGGAACTGCGCGCCCGTCTCGCGGCCAAGCTGGGTGACATCGAGCCGCGGGCTCAAGCCCGGGCGCAAACGGTGCGGTCTGAACGTTTCCCCGGTTTTGCGGTTGAGGCGATCGCCCTCGAAACCGACCCGGGCATCCAGATACCGCTGCTGCTGCTCAAGCCTGGGACCGCGCGCACTCCGCTGGTCGTAGCCTTCGCGCAGGAAGGTAAGGAGCGGTTCTTGGCGGATCGCCGTGTGGAACTCGCGGCGCTGCTTCGGGCTGGAACCGCCGTCTGTCTCGCTGACGTTCGCGGCGTTGGCGAAACTGCGTGGACCTCCGCTCGCGGGCCCTCGGCGATGTCACCTCCTGTCACCGAGTTGATGCTTGGTGGAACGATGCTGGGCAAGCGGCTCAAGGATGCGCGCGCTGTCCTGCGTTATCTCGCCTCGCGGAGCGATCTGGACGCACGGCGTCTCGCGCTCTGGGGAGATTCCTTTGCCGAGACCAACCCGCGGGACCTGCTTCTCGATCAGAGCATTCTCCAGCAGCCGGGACCGCGGCCGCTCCACCAGGCCGAGCCGCTCGGCGCGCTCCTCGCGCTTCTTGCAGCGCTTTACGAAGACGACGTGACCGCCGTCGCCGCCCGAGGCGGCCTTGCCTCATACCGGTCCGTTTTGGCCGATCGCTTCACCTACGTGCCTCAGGACGCGATCGTTCATGGCATTCTCGAAGCAGCAGACATTGCAGACGTGATCGCGGCTCTCGCCCCGCGCCCGGTGCGCATCGAGGGCGCCGTGGACGGGCGAAACCGGCTGCTGACCCTGTCCGAGCTCCGCCGCGAGTTCGCCATTGCCCTTGCCGCCTATCGCGGCGCGCCGTCGAACCTCGTCCTCGCAGAGGAATCCTCCCCGGCTGACTTCGCCGCCTGGCTTAAAAAGGGGTCAGCCTGATCTGCGCCATTTTTCGGCCGTGGAAAATGGGGCAGATCAGGCTGACCCCTTTTTGGGTTACCTGCGGGCGCCGCGCTGCGGGTTCTTCAGCTTGGCCTGGCGCGTCTTTGCGCGCTTCCGCTTGGGCTTGCTGATAATGAATGTTCCGCTGCCATGGTACTCGGCTTTGTAAGTCTTGTCGTCGGCCAAAATGAATCGCTCCCCTACGGTGTGGTGAAAGCTGTATTGTAGCGCATGCCGCGCTCCACGCCGACGTCCAGCCGCATTTCCTTCATCATCCGCGTCCGCATGTGGCCGAGCCACTCGTCGACGTAACGACGGTTCAGATCGATGGTGGCGACGGCGGCAGCCCCTTGTTCGGGGGCCCTCGCGATAATCTCGCCGTTCGGGTCGATGATGTGCGTCGGGTAATCGTACCCGGAGGCCACCAGAAAAACCTGGTTTTCGATGGCACGCGCCTTGGCCAGCGTCTCGTTGCCGCCCCAGATCGGCAGCAGCAGCACCTCGGCGCCGCGCAGCGCCAGCGCCCGCGCCGGGTCGGCGTACTGCACGTCCCAGCAGATCATCATCCCGACGCGGCCGAAGTCCGTCTGGAAGACCGGATACTCGATGCCTGGAGTGAGCCCGCCTTCGAGTTCCTCGCGCGGCAGATACACCTTGCGGTACTTGCCGGCGAGCCTGCCGGTTCGGTCGATGAGCACCGCCGTGTTATACATCGCGATGCCGTCGCGCTCGTAAATGCCGGCGACAATGTACGCGTTCCTGTTGCGCGCCGCCTCGGCGAGCATCTCGGTGGTAGGACCGGGAACCGGCTCCGCCGTTTCGGCGTACGACTTGCCGGTGCCCACGACCGTGATCCCTTCCGGCAACAGTATCAGGTCTGCATTGCGTGGCACCGTCTTCTCCACCACCTCCAGAAAGCGCCGCACATTCTCGGCCGCGCTCGCCGCTCCTGACGGCCGGAAGTTGACCGAGGCCACCGTGATACGCCTCGACGGCGGAGCCGGAATCTCCTCAAAGGTGATGTCGTCCCACCACACGGTTCCTTGCGGTGCGTTGGCAAGGTAAAGCTGAAGCTCCACCGAGACCGCACGGTCCGGCGCGGGGGCTTCGACCGTAACCCGGTTCCAGCCGTCGTCCTGCGAGATGGCGGCGGCGTACTCCGGCTGGCCGGCGCGCTTGTCTTCCGAGGTTCGCCAGTCCAGCCTGGCCAGCACGTCCAGCGGCTCATAGTGCAGCGACTCCGCCCGGTAGTGAGCCACCAGCCGGTACCATTTGCCCGGTTGAATGCCAGCCACCTGACGCACCCAGCCGCCGAACACCGCCGGATTACTGTTGCCGGCGAGCGCCAGCGAGCCGGATTCGCCGCGGTTCCGCACCGTGTCCACAAAGCCGCGCGGCGCGATCTCCGCCCGCGGCGCCCACATCTTCCACCCGTCCGAAGCACCCTCCGCGCCGGGCGCGAAGCCCGACTGTTGGACCCGAACCGGCTCCGCGAAAATCACCGCGGCCGCAAACACGAGCATCGCCAGCTTGTTCATGGGTTCAAGTATAAAGCACATCCCATAGATGCCCCAGCAGGGCGTCTAAGATGAGAGTCATGCGGAGCCTAGCGGTTTCGTTTGTGATGCTCACGGCGGCAGGCGCCTGTTGGGCGGCGTGCGAGGCGAGCAGCAGTGCGATCAAGGAAATCGTTGCGCTCCAAGCCGTAAGTGCAGAGGCGCGCTTGCGTGACCTCCTGGAGTCGCGATGGCGGCTTGCTCAGCAATACCCGGAGGACTATCACGTGCAGGCATTCGCGCAGGACGCGTTCCGCATGTCGCCGCACCTGGTGCGGGAGTGGGACCGGGCGCTCGAGCATTACCGCAAGATCGGGGATCGCGACACACGGGAGCTGCTGGAGGCGCGGTTGTGGTTCGTGCTGGATCCCGACCGGTCGCGTGAGCTGGTGCGAGGAGTGCTCGCGCGCCGGCCAGAGTTGCCCGAGGTGCACCTGGCGGCGCTCGAGATGGCGATGGCTCCGCCGCAGCTAGACTTCGTGGAGGGGGAGAGGCATTTTCGCGAGTTACGGCGGTTGTGCCCGGCGAGTCTGACGCCGTTCATGTACCTGAGAGCAGTTCAGAACACGGGCTTGATGGCGGCATCGTTGCAGGGGGCGCGAAGGCTGCTTGCGGGGCGGTCCGACGCGGAGGCGCTCCGGGCGTGGACGCAGGTGATCGAGTACCTGTACGTCACCAAGGATCCGCTTCTGGGAAAGGATGTGGCGAAGCTGCGGAAGTTGAATCTCTACGATCTCGACGACTGGGTGCACCTGGTGACGCAGGCTTACGTGCGGACGCAGGACAGCGTGGCCCGCGTCAACTTGCTGAAGGAGGTTGCGCGCCGTCGTCCGGCCTCCTCTTGGGGCATACGGACAGCGATGGAGGAGTGGCAGCGGGCGCATCCGGCCCCGGCGCAGATGAACCGCGCTGGCTTCGCCGAGCACGAAAAGGCGCACCGGGCCTTTGCGCGGTCGCTGTGGGAGAGGTATCCGGAGTCGCGGTGGGCGAGGGAGGAGTACTTGTCCGCATGCGGGTATGGGCAGGATCCAGACCTTACGGATGAGGAGGCTGTTAGAGTGCTGGAGTTGGCCCGGCGCCATGAGGAGGACGGAGTTACCGGCAATCCAGCCGCCGGGCTGCGTGAAGCCGCAGTCTACGTCGCGCGCAAGATTCGGCTGGAACAGGTTCCGCGCCTCGTGGAGGACGCTCTGCGGAATTCCGAGGCGGCGGCGCGCTATGAACTGTTGTCGAAAACCGGGAGGAAGCGGGCTGACATCAGCCTTTTGCAGACTCGGACACGTGCGCGAGCAACACTGGCCGAGTATCACCTGTTGAAAGGGGAGCGGGCGCGGGCAGAGGCGCTCGTGGCGGAACTGCGCGGTGACCTCGCCGGGTGGAGACCGGGGGCCGAGGCGGGCGCGCGAGAACGGGCCGTGTTCGCCGGGGCGGAGAAGGAGTATCTCGAACTGGCGCGGAAAGTGGGAACGACCACTGCGCCGATCGTCGCCCCTCGGGAGATCGACTGGGAGCGCGTGGGCCGCGTGCCGCTGGCCGAGTTTGAGACGCGCGATCTGACGGGCAAGATTTGGACGAAGGAAAAGCTGGCAGGCAAAGTTGTGCTAGTGAATCTCTGGGCCACCTGGTGCGGTCCCTGTCGTGCGGAGTTTCCACTG
>CAYZJD010000305.1:0-5780 GCA_964478455.1 uncultured Solibacteraceae bacterium
GACCCACTTGATAGGCAAGCCGTGACTTGCCTATTATGGGGTGTGAGCAATGTCTTCGAGGCGATCTCGGCGCCGGCCCGGCGGGCAATTCTCGACGAATTGGTTGAGCGAGACGGTCAGACGCTTTTCGAACTCTGCACGCGCTTGGCAATGAAACACCAGATCGGACTGACGCGGCAGGCGATCTCGCAGCACCTTGAAGTACTCGAGTCGGCAGGCCTCGTGAGAACCGTGCGGAAGGGTAAGTACAAGTTTCACTACCTGCATAGGAAGCCGCTCAGAGCCATCGCTGAGCGATGGCTGAGGACGCGCGGAAATGGAGACGACCAATGAGAATCGTTATTACTAGCGTTCTTGTGGACGATCAGGAAAAGGCCCTCAACTTCTACACAACGAAATTGGGGTTCGTAAGAAAGGAGGATATACCTTTAGGTGCGGCAAGATGGCTGACTGTAGTCGCCCCAGATGACCCTGATGGCGTTGAACTGCTGCTGGAGCCCGATAGCCATCCCGCTGCTCGTCCGTTTAAGAGCGCGCTTGTGCAAGACGGCATCCCGTTCACGTCTTTTGCAGTGGACGATGTTCGCGCCGAGTATGAGCGGCTATGCGCCGCCGGCGTGCGCTTTACGCAGCCCCCCGTCGACTTGGGGCCGGTCACGACCGCCGTGCTCGACGACACGTGCGGGAACTTGATTCAGTTGGCCGAAAAGCATTAGTTAGAGAGATTGTCGCTGTCCGCGCGCCTCGCCTCCGGCCGCCGATCTGAAGACACGCAGATTCCTGGCCCACTCCCTCCGCTCACTTCTTCACCACCAGCGTGCCCGCCACCATGTCGTGCAGGCCCTGCTTCTTCTGTGTGAATCCCGCCATCAGGTAGCCGATGTTGAACGTCATCGAGGACAGGATCTTGGCGAAGAAGCGCCCGCTGGCCCGCCCGAAAGAAAGTCGGTTGCCGGCCAGGTCGGTGACGATGATGCCGAGCGCCATCTTGCCCGGCGTCGCCTGCGATTTGGAGCTGACGAAGAACGCCTCGTAGAGCCAGGTGACCACGAAGGAGAGAAGCGCCAGAAGCAGGATCCCCATCTGGAACAGGACAATCGCCGGCGACAGTCCTCCCGCCAAATCCGGAGCCCCCCGGCTGAGGAACCCGCCCCCCGCCGCGAACAGAATGATGAAGAAGACAAACGGAAACGAAATGATGATGCTGTCGATCAGGTAGGCCGCAACCCGCCGCCAGAACCCGGCATAGAAAGGACCGCGCGCAGGCCCCGCAGCGCCGGCAACGATTGCGTCCGTGCGATACCCGCAGGTCGGGCAGAAGGTCGCGCCGCTCGGGACAGGTCCTCCGCAGTGAGTGCAGAACATGTTACTCAGCTCCGTTGTCCGAGCTTATCGCAGGTTCACCGCCACAGGGAAGACAGCGGCGGCCGCGAAGACGGGAAACATGCGGGCTGTCCCCGGTTTACTCCAACAGGTAGGCGCAGTCTTCCAGCCGGCTGCCGGCGCCGTCGTTGACGGCGAACTTCGCCCGCCGCTGCCGCTCCTCGCTGGCGCCGCCGCTCCACAGCGACGCGCCGGCGTACTGCCCGTCCTTGCGAAGCCCATAGAAGCTGACGCCGAACTTCGCCAGGCGCGACGTGTCGTTGCCATAGTTTCGCGCGATGCGCTTCAGCGCCTCCAGGCAGGCCTCCTTCGGCTGCATCCCGTGACGCATGTTCTCGACGACGGTGTGCGCTCCGGCCACGCGGATCACCTCCTCTCCGCGCCCGGTCGCGCCGGCCGCGCCGGTGTCCTGGTCCACGTACAGCCCGGCGCCGATAATCGGAGAGTCGCCCACCCGTCCCGGGATCTTCCACGCTAGGCCGCTGGTGCTCGTTACGCCGGAGATCTCGCCCTTTTCGTTCAGCGCCAGGCAGTTGATGGTCCCGGTCGGCGGGCGGACGGCAGCCCGCCAGGCCCACGCGAGTGTCTGCTCGTCCGCCTCCGGAAAGAGCTGTCGCAATTCGGCGGACGGCTTCGCCGGCGGGGCGTCCAGCCCGTCGATCCAGTTGTTGTGGCCGCGGTGGTCCCGAAGGGACTTCTTCCACACCAGCCACGCCAGGCGCGACTTCTCCGTGAGCAGATTCTCCTCGCGGAAGCCCATGGCCCGGGCAAACCGCAGCGCGCCCTCCCCGACGAGCATGACATGATCGGTCTCTTCCATCACCAGCTTGGCGACCCTGGATGGCGTCTTGATGTTGCGCAGCGCCGCCACCGCGCCCGAGCGGCGCGTCGGGCCGTGCATCACGCTCGCATCCAGTTCCACGACCCCTTCCTCGTTTGGCAGGCCGCCGTAGCCGACCGAGTTGTCCTCCGGATCCTCTTCGTTGAGGCTCACCCCGGCGACAACCGCGTCCAGGGTGTCTGCGCCGGCCGTCACCATCTCCATGGCCCGCGCGCAGGCTTTCAAACCGTTAGCGCTGGAGATGACGAGGTTCCTGGGCGCGGCTCCCCGCGCAGCGGCGCCTCCCAGCGCGGCCGAGCCGAAAATCCATTGCCTCCTGCTGATCATGGGCCCTCCTGTTACACTGTCTCCTGATGAGACGGGCAATCCTTCTTTCTGCCTTGATTGCCACATTCTCGTTCGCGGCTCAACAGCCGCGCAAGCCGCGGCCGGCCGCCCTGGAAGTGCTCGACCTGAAGGTGCACCGCGAGGATGGCAAGGTGGCGGTCGAGGGCAGGGTCCGCAACGCCGGCGAGAAACCGGTCCGTCGCCTGGTGCTCCTTTTCAATTTCCTCGCCCCTGGCAACGAGGTCATCGCCCGCGGACGTGGTCCGGCCGAAGAGGAGACCCTCAAGCCGGGCCAGGAGCACTCGTTCAACTATCAGATCCCCGATCATGCTCGCGCCGTCTGGCTGCGGTTGTCGGCCGAGGACACGGCCACGGGCGACGAGCCGAAGGTAATCAACCCCGGACCCTACACGATTGAGTAAGCGCCGGGCGCCAGCCAGCTTTTACGGAATTTTTACATTTCTGAAACGACTCCCGCGACGCGATGCCCTAGCATCGAATTGTGAGCTAATCCTCCGGCAGGGGAACGGAGGGGCAACGGGAGCTAATGGTGATGACGAACCGGGGATTGGAATATGCTTCGTCGCCGGTCTACCGGGATGAACATCTGGAAATCGATTTCGAGCGCGGCTCGGTCTCGCTCGACTCGAAGACGATGACTCTCACCCGCAAAGAGTACGAGTTGCTCGCCCTGCTGGCGGCCAACGCCGGCGAGATCGTGCCGCGTGACGTCCTGCTGATGAAGGTCTGGGGCTACAGCCGGGAGATCCGCACGCGGACGCTCGACGTGCACATTCGCCGCCTGCGGAAGAAGCTGGGCGTGTACGGGGAACGGTACATCGAGACGATCTTCGGCACCGGCTATCGATTTCAACGCTTCCGCCAACCGCGTGCCTTCCCGAGCTTCGCGCCCGCCTTCGCCGCCCTAAGCACGTAGGGTAAGCCTCCAGGCTTGCCGCTGGACTCTCTGCATTTCTGCCCCGGGGCCAGGGTGGCTGTGGAGCGCGCAGTCTTGCGCGCCACGCCGGCAGTCCTGCCGGCAGTCCTGCCGGCGGATGGGCGCGGCGGACGCCGCGCGGCACCAGGAATAGTCCTCTGGTCTCCACCCAAGCCGCGCCGCCGCCCGGCGGTAGAATGAGGGGTTCCTCATGCGCGAGCGAATCTCTCCGGCGCGGTCCGTCTCCGGCTCCATCACACTTCCTGGCGACAAGTCGATCTCCCACCGCTACGCGATCCTGGGTGCGATCGCGGAGGGTACGACGCGGCTTCGCAATTACTCCACCGGGGCCGACTGCGCCTCTACCCTCGGCTGCCTGCGCGCGCTGGGCATCGACATCGAGGTGCGCGCGGACGAGGTGGTGATCCACGGCCGCGGCCTGGACGGTCTCCGCGAACCGGCCGCGACCCTCGACGCCGGCAACTCCGGCTCCACCATCCGGATGCTCAGCGGCATCCTCGCCGGCCAGCCCTTCCCCACCCGCATCGGCGGCGACGAGTCCCTCTCTCGCAGGCCGATGGACCGCATCATGAAGCCCCTCGCGGAGATGGGTGCCTCCATCGAAGCGCGCAACGGCCGCTACCCGCCGCTCGAGATCCGCGGCGCGAAGCTGCGCCCCATCGATTACGCGCTTCCCGTCGCCAGCGCCCAGGTCAAAAGCTGCGTGCTCCTGGCCGGCCTCTACGCCGAAGGCAGGACGACAGTGCGTGAGCCGGTGGCCACTCGCGACCACACCGAGATCGCGCTGCGTGAGTTCGGCGGCTCGGTCGAAACCGCCGGCCGCGCCATCTCCATCGAGGGCCGCCCGCGCCTCTCGGCCCGCGAACTGGCGGTGCCAGGCGACCTGTCCTCGGCGGCGTTCTTCCTTGTGGCAGCGTTGCTCGTGCCCGGCTCCCGTCTCCTGATCCAGGGCGTCGGGCTGAATCCGACGCGGTCGGCGCTGCTCGATTTCCTGGCCTCTATGGGCGCGCGCATCCGCATTCTGAATGTTGCCCAGAGCGCCGGCGAGCTGGCCGGCGACGTTCTTGTCGAGCATTCGCCCGTCAAGGGCGGAGTCATCGAAAAGGCGCTGGTCTCATCACTTATCGACGAGATCCCCGTGCTGGCCGTGCTCGGGGCCGCGAGCGACGAGGGGCTTGTCGTCCGCGACGCCGCCGAACTGCGCGTCAAGGAGACCGACCGGATCGCCACCGTCGCCGAGAACCTGCGCCGCCTGGGCGTCCAGGTGGAAGTCATGCCCGACGGCATGTGCGTGCCGGGAAGGCAGCGGTTCCGCGCCGCCGATCTCGACTCCTTCGGCGATCACCGCATCGCCATGGCATTCGCCGTGGCGGCGCTGGCCGCCGAGGGTGAGTGTGTCATCGAATCGGCCGAGGCCGCCTGCGTCTCCTTCCCCGAGTTCTTCCAGAAGCTCCGCCAGGTTGTTGAGTAGAGCCATGCCCGAGGAGCGCGACGCCGACCTTGCCCTCGACGGGCTGGTGCACGACCTGAGCAACGTCTTCCAGACCATCCTCGAATCGGCCGAGCTGCTCAGTTCGGATAAGAAGTGGACCTCGCTTGCCAGAACCCTGCGCCGCTCGGCGGATCGCGGCCGCCGCATCGTGAACGGCTACCGCGAAACGACGGCCGCCGCCGCGGCCGACCTCGAAGCGGTGGTGGATGCCGCCATCGAGTTCGCCACCGACGTGCTGCGGGCCTTGCGCATCACCGGCGTCCAGTTCCGCCGGGACCTCGATTCCGGCCTCCGTCTGAAGGGCGACCCCGCGGCCTGGGAGCGGGTGCTCTTCAACCTCTTGATCAATGCAGGTCAGGCCATGCCGAAGGGCGGGGTGGTGGATGTTCGCGCGCGGCTCAGCGAAGACTCAGTGGAGATCACCGTGGCCGACAACGGCCCAGGCATTCCGGAGGAGGTCCTTCCGCAGATCTTCCAGCCGCGGTTCTCAACCAGCAAGTCGCGCTCGGGTCTCGGACTGCACATTGTGAAGTCTCTCGTGCGGAAAAACGGCGGCACGGTCCAGGCCGCGAATCGCGCGGGCAACCGTGGCGCGGAGTTCCGCATCAGCGTGCCGGCCTGATGCTGGAAACCGTCACCGCGCCGTAGGGCACGTCTCCCGACTTGCCTGCTTTGTGACCGGACTCCTTCCCTCGCGCCGTCCGCTACAATCGTCTCGTGTTGCCCGTCGGCCTGTTGATCCTCGACCTGACGCATGCCATGGCTTTCATCGCGACGGG
>CAYZJD010000306.1:0-5776 GCA_964478455.1 uncultured Solibacteraceae bacterium
TAAGAGACAGGGTTAAGGGTGAGGCTGGTGGTCACTTTCCAATCGTCCTGAATATAGCCGGCGTAATACGAGCTTGCCGACGCGGTGGCGTTCTCATGATACTTCTGTCCGCCCCCCGGCAAACCCAAAAGGAACGAGGCCAGCGAGAATCCCGCCAGCGCGTTGGGTCTCAGAATATCCTCCTGCGTCCAGGCCACGCCGAAGCTGAAGCCCCCGGAAGGAAATCCGAACTGCGCGTAGTTGAGCAGCAGCTTGCGATACTCGCCCCCGATCTTGATCTGGTGGCCGGAGAGGATCTTTGTCACGCTGCCCGACAGCGAGTGGACCATGCCCGCGTTAGTGAAACGGATGAATCCAATCTGGCCGAGCGACGAGAATCCGCTCAGGTCCAGCCGGGGAAACTGCCTTCCTTCCACCGCCGCGTCCTGGTACGATTGCGGGAATCCCAGGCTCACCAGGTCGAAGCCGTCCGAGAACGGCATCTGTTGCGAGTAGATGCGGCCGAAGCCGTACCTGAAGTTCGCCAGCAAGGTGGGACTCAGAGTCACCGTGTGATCGAGCGAGACGTTGCGCGAGGCGCCGTCCACCGGGCCCCCTCCGGTGGGGCTGGCCCCGTTCCGGAAGTGGTCAACTGCGCGTTCCCGGTTCCCTCCCACCGATACGCGCGCGAACATGCGCCACCTGGCCGACCAGTTTTGATCCACACGGGCGTCAATCCGATAACTGTCGCTCGGCGTGGTTCCCACCGCGAAGAAGTTGTTCAGGTTTGTGTAGATGTTGGCGGGAGCGACGTTCGGTTCGGGGAAGTACTTCATGGCGTTTGTGGCCACCGGGTCGTGCCGGTCGCGCGGGATGCGATTGCCGGGGAACGCGCTGCGGATCCAGCTTGCCCCTGATTCCCGCACGGTGAGGGGGTCGTACACGATGATCGGGCGCCCCGCCGCATTGCGCAGGTCGGAGAAGTCGCCGGCCCGCCACTGCGCGGTTGGCACCGTGGTGCTGGTCTGGCTGCGGCTGCGCGAGTTCGTCGCCTCGAATCCGAAGAAAAAGAAGGACCTGTCGCGTCCGCTGTACATGCCCGGCAAGATGATTGGACCGCCGGCGGTGCCGCCCCATTGGTTCCGTTTGAAGTTGCCTTTTTCGCGACCGGCGCGGTTCGCGAAGAAATCGTTCGCGTCGAGCTTGCTGTTCCTGAGGAAGTCGTACGCCGTGCCGTGCAGCGCATTCGTCCCGGTCTTGGTGGCTACATTGATGACGCCGCCCGAGAAGCGCCCGTACTCGGCGGACAACGAGTTGACCTGAACGTTGAATTCCTCCACCGAATCGACCTGAGGCTCATAGATGCGCTGAGCAATCCCAGGGTTGTTTTCCGGGGCGATGACGGTCACCCCGTCGATCTCCACCTCGCTGGTCGCGTTACGGCCGCCGCCCATCCAGGGCGTAGCCCCCAGGCCCGGAATGACGCCCGGAGTCAGGCTGGCCAGGGCGAACACACTCCGCGCGTTAAGAGGCAGGTCCATGATCCGCTTGTTCTCGATCACCTGGCCGATGGACGAGGTATTCAGGTCGAGCGCGGGGGGCGGAGCTTCGACCCGCACTTCCTGCACCAGGGCGCCCAGTTCCAGCGTGAAGTCCACGGACCGGTTCTGGCCGACGTCCAGTTTGACGTCTTCCTGGCGGACGGCGCGGAACCCCTGCTTCTCGCCGGCCACCACATAGGTACCAGGCCACAGCAACGGCTGGACGTAGCGGCCCTGATAGTCCGTCGTCAGGCGCCTGGTCTCGTTGGTCTTCACGTTGGTGATCGTGACCGTGGCGCCGGGCACGGCCGCGCCCGACGCGTCGTAAAACCTGCCCTGGATCGTTCCGGTGGGAGTCTGGGCGAGGGAAACCACAACCACCAGGAGAGTCAGCCAAACCGTAGAAACGCGCATACCAACCTCCTTCCACATATGTTACGCTCACGTACCGTATCCCTCATCATTCTACACCCAGCGGGCGGTCTCGAAAAGGCTTTTCATCCCCCCAGCTCGCCCGCGGGATGCTTGACTTGGGCTTCAGGGACGGATAGTTTAGATTTGTTACGATGACGTACCATCGCCGTCTCAGCCTGCGCTTCGCCACGGCCCTGGCCGCCACCCTGCCGGTGTTCTCCCAGGTGATCGAGACGCCGCGGCTCCGCATCTCCCTGAAACCAGGCGCCGCGCTCGAGGTCCTCGATAAGAAGGCGGGCATCATCTGGCGCCAACCCGCGTCATCCCTCCCGATTGAGAATGTTCAGGCGGGTTCCGAGCGCTTTTCCTTTCGGATCGCCCAGAAGTTGGAGGTCGCCGTCACGGCTCAGGACTCCCATGTCGAGCTTGCCTTGAGCGGCGATCCGCAGATCTCCATCGAGGGCCTGGAGTACCCGCTCGGCTTCGTTCTATCGAAAGGCTTCTCGGAGCGGCTGTTGCTGCCCAATTGCGGCGGGCTGGGCATTCCCTTCTCGATGCGTGATGAGCCCTACCTCCAGCGCGTCAAAGGCCTCTATGACGCCAACGTCGGCCAGACCGGCTTGACGATGCCCTGGGTCGGCGTGACGAACGGCAGTGCCGGCAGCACGATGCTTATCACCACGCCTTTCGATGCGCGGGTGAATGTTTCGACCGGCGGCCAAGGCTACCAGACCGCGGTTCGATGGCGGGATTCCAAGGGGCGCCTGGCCTACAACCGCGGCGTCCGGTTTCTCTTCAGTGATTCTGGCGGACACGTCGCGCTGGCGAAACTGTACCGGCGCTATGCCATCGATCAGGGGCGATTTGTCAGCCTGAAGGACAAGAGGAACACCGTCCCCGCGCTCGACAGTTTTGTCGGCGCCATGAACCTGTGGATTGTGGAGTGGCCCGACATCTCGCTGATCGAGCAAATGAAGGCCAGTGGCCTCGAACGGCTATTGGTCAACTATCACGTCGGCCGCAGACCCGCAGGACTTATTCTGAGAACCGGCCGCTCGGCTACCTATGAGGCCGTTGACCGCGACTTCGCGAACAAACTGCACCGCTTGGGCCTCCTCTGTGGCCGCTACGACTACTACCGAACGATCTTCCCGCCTTCCAGGCAGCAGGGGCAATGGATCATGCGCCGCATCGGCTACCCCGAACAATGCGCCGTGGACGAAAAGGGAAACATTCGGCCGGGATTCATGGGAAAACCGGGGGACAAGGACATTCTGGGCCACCGCTGTTCCTGGCGGCAGTACGAGATGACCCAGGCCTATGTGCCCGGCGACGTGGACCGCGTCGGTTACGATGCCCGCATGATTGATACCACCGCGGCCGTGGGCTGGCAGGAGTGCTACAGCCCGTTTCATCCCGTCACCCGCGAGGAAGACGCGCAGTACCGCATCCGGCAGCTCGCGTTCGTCAAGGATTACGGGCAGATCACGGGAACCGAACATGTGGCCGACTGGACTGTGCCCGTCATCCACTACGCCGAGGCTCCGGCTACCTTCGTGCGCTTCTTTCCCAACCCCCTGCCGCCCCGCGCGAAGCTCATTCCGGTTCCGATCGCGGTGCCAGCCGAATACCGTCAGGTGGTCCTGAACGAACAGCTTCGACTGCCGCTGTGGCAGCTCGTGTTCCACGATGCCGTCATCATCACCAACCGTTGGGACTGGACGCCAAACCGCTACGTTGACAAAGGCGACTGGGAGAAAGAGGATCTCATCAACCTGCTGCACGGGCAAATGCCGACGATGCTTGCCGACCGGGCTAACTTCGAAGCGAACCGCGAGCGTTTCGCCCGCACCTTCAACGCGGTTTGCCGCTGGAACGAGCGAACCGGATTTGAAGAGATGGTGGACCATCGATGGCTCGCCGGTGACGGCTCCGTGCAACAGGTCACCTATGAATCGGGCAGACACGCCGTGGTGAACTTCGGCGCCTCGGAGTATCGCCTGCCGGATGGGCGACTGGTGCCGGCCAGGGGGTTCGTGCTTTATGACAAGAAATAGAGTAGGCCTATTAGTATTGCTGCTTGCCCTCGGCGTAACGCCGGTCTCTTGCCCGCAGCAGTCCGGCTGGAAGGGGCCGGCGCCGGAAGTCAAAGGCCCTTACGGCCTCGTGCCGGAGAAATTCAGGGAGTACACGGTCGTTCTGGAGCCGGACAAGAACGAGCCTGAATGGTGGGCCGGCGCGCCGTCTGTCGTCCGGGACAAGCGCGGCGTTTTCTGGCTTGCTTGCCGGATGCGCACCGCCGATGCGCCCTACGGCCTGCGCGGCTATGAGATCCGCATCCTGCGCAGTGAAGACGGCATCCATTTCCAGAAGGTCCACCGCATCCCGCGTGAGAAGGTGCCGATTCCCGGTTTCGAACGGCCGGCGCTGCTGGTCGATCCGAAGAGCGGCAGGTTCAAGCTGTACGGTTGCGGGCCCTGGAAGGGCGGACCGTGGGCGATCATCAAGTTCGACGACGCCGACGACCCCACCCGCTTCGTACCGTCGTCGGCGAAGCCGGTTATTCAGGCGCGCGGCAAGTCGGGCACGCGCGATGTGGTGGTGGAGGGCTTCAAGGACCCGTTCGTCCTTCAAGCCGAGGGGGCTTACCACTGCTTCGTCATCGGCACGCTGCGGGCCGAGCGGTTGTTCCATTTCCGCAGCGAGGACGGCGAGAAATGGGAGCCCGTGGGTCATCCCAACGAACCGGTTCTGAACCTCACCGGCTGGCACAACTTCTTCGTGCGTCCGGCGAGCGTCCTGCCGTTGGGCCCCGGCTATCTCTTCATCTATGAAGGATCGAACGTGAAGTGGTTCGACCCCGTCTACCAGATCGCCACCGGCCTCGGCTTCACCTTCGACCTTCACCACGTCATCGACTTGACGCCGGACTCGCCCCTTCTGGTGAGCACCACGCCGAGCGACCAGTTCCGGACGTGGCGCTATTCGCACTGGATGCACGTCGACGACGAAGTCTGGGTTTACGCCGAAGTGGCGCGTTCCAACCGCACCAACGAAATCCGGCTGTTTCGATTGCGCAGATAAGGAGTCCATCATGTACTTCCGCGCTCAACTGATCCTCCGATCAGCAGTGGCTGCCGGGCTGTCGGCCGCTGCTCTGGCGCAAGCGCCGAGGCTCCCGGATGGAATCGTGGTGTTGCGCGACATCGAGTATGCGCGCGCGGGTGAGAAGCGGCTGCTGCTCGATCTGTACCTGCCCGACCGGCCGAGCGGCCGCCTGCCGGTGATCGTCTCGATCCACGGAGGCGGCTGGGCCTCCGGCAGCAAGGCCGCGAGTTCCGGATTCCGCTACGCGGCGCAAGGTTACGCCGTCGCGAGCATTGGCTACCGGCTGAGCGCCGAGGCGATCTTCCCCGCCCAGATCGAGGACTGCAAGGCGGCGGTGCGCTGGCTGCGCGCGAACGCCGACAAATACAACCTCGACCCATCGAGATTCGCGGCCTGGGGCGGCTCCGCGGGCGGGCACCTGGCGGCTTTGCTGGGCGCCTCGGGCGGGGTGAAGGATCTCGAGGGCGGCCTTGGCAACCTCGACCAGTCGAGCCGTGTCCAGGCAGTCATCGATTTCTTCGGCCCGACCGATTTTCTTCAAATGGACGCGCAAGCGGCACAGCAGCAAACCGCCCGCGGCGGGATGCGGCACGACGCTCCGAATTCACCCGAGTCGCGGCTGATCGGCGCACCGATCCAGGAACACAAAGAGAAAGCTGCAAGGGCGAACCCAGTCCGCTACGTTACTGCGGACGATCCGCCATTCCTGATTATGCACGGCGAACAGGATCCGC
>CAYZJD010000307.1:0-5766 GCA_964478455.1 uncultured Solibacteraceae bacterium
AGCTGGCGGCGCTCGAACCGCGCACGCTCGGGGTGATGCACGGCTCGAGCTTCACGGGCGACGGGCGCAAGGCGCTGCTGGACCTGGGGGCCGCCTTCCGCGAGGTGCTTGGCTCGTAGCGACCCGCCGGCAGAGCAAGTGGCAAGTCAGGGAGACTTACCCCACGCCGAAGGTGTACGATGGCGGGCTTATGAGAAGACGGCTCGCATTGTTCGCCTCGTTCGCGCTGCTGCTCGCGTGGGCCATTCGCGCCCAGCGCGGGCAAGTGGACGCGGTCGAGATCGGCAAGCACAACACGGACCTTCTGCCGTCGGGCAAGGAAGCGGACGGCATCGCTGGCGACTTTGTTCTCCGTAACGACAAGATCCACGCGCTGATCTCCGGCGCGCAGCCGTTGCGGCGCGCCAACATGAGCACCGAGTACGCACACGTCACGCAGGGGGTGCTGTACGACCTGGATCTGCGCGGGGCGGGGAACGACCAGATCACGGCGTTCCGTCCGGGCGCTCTGGGCGGCGAGGTGTCTTGGGTGCGGGCGGTGGAGGAGGGCGCCCGCGGAGTGGTGGAGGTCGTGCGAACAGCCGAGAAAGGCGACGGCCTCTATGAGCGCCACGAGTATCGCCTCGAGCCGGGCTGGCAGCACGTCCTCATCACCTCGACGTTCCGCAACGAATCCCGTGAGCCGAAGAAGATCCGGACACTGCCTGTCTGGAAAGGGCTGGCGGAGGTGACGGAAGTGGACGGCGTCACCACCGGAGACAGCTTCGATCCGCAGGACAGGCGCGGCTATGCATACGCGCAGGTGGGCGGCGCGCCGCTCGTGGAAGAGGCGGAACTCGGGCCGGGCGAGGAGCGCACGTGCAGCGTGGCGCTGGCGGTGGCGGAGTCGCCGCTGGCGGCTTACGGGGTGCTGAAGGCGCTCCAAGGAGCCACCGGCGAGGTGAGCGGCCAGGTCACTGACGCGGACGGGAAGCCGGTCGCGAGCGGCGAGCTGAATGTGGAAATCGGCGCTCAATGGCTTCCGGCGTACCCGGACGCCGGCGGGCGGGTGGCATTCCGGCTCCCGCCGGGTCAACACCGCGCCATGTTCGCGGATATCGGCCGTGACAACGTGCAGCGGCAGATTTCCGTCAGCGCCGGCCAGGCGGCGAGCGCGGACACGCGCGCGACGAGGGCTTCGCTGGTGCGCGTCGAGATCCGCGACGAGCAGGGCCGGCCGTCGCCCGGCCGGGTCCAATTCCTGGGAGTCGATGGGACGCCGGCGCCCAACTTCGGTCCGGACATTCGCGCCAATGGCGGGAACCACCAGCACCAGACGCACGATGGCCGCGTGGTGCAGCAGGTTCCGGCGGGGAAGTACCTGCTGCGGGTGACGCGCGGGCCGGAATTCGATCTTGTCGAGAAGACCATCGAGGTGGGAAAAGGTCAGGCGGTGGAGGTCACGGCAACGCTGCGCCGCGTCGTGGACACAGCCGGATGGGTGGCTACAGACTATCACGCGCACTCGACGCCGAGCGGCGACAACTACTGCAACACGCGCGACCGGATCATCAACTTCGCCGCCGAGCACCTGGAATTCATTCCCACTACCGAACACAACCGGATCTTCGACTGGCAGCCGGTGATCGACCGGCTGGGGCTGGCGGGGCAGCTCAAGACAGTGCTTGGGATCGAGCTGACGGGATCGGGGCAGCACTTCAATGCGTTTCCGCTCACGCGCGACCCGCTGGCGCAGGACGGCGGCGCGCCGGTGTGGAACTATGACCCGCGCATCAACGCGATCGTGCTGCGCAACTGGGGAACACCCACGCTCGATCCGCGCGGCTCGCGCTGCGATGCGGGCGCGAACGCGCAGGCGAAGATCCCGTATTTCGGCGGCGGACCGGACCGGTGGGTGCAGGCCAACCATCCGGTGGTGGGGCGGGTGTTCTTCGACCGCGACGACGATGGAGTCGAAGATGGCGGATTCGCGGGCTTCGAGAACCTGATCGACGCCGCCGAGTTCTGGAGCACGGAGATCCTGAACCTCAGCCCCTGGTTTGAGGGCTGGGCCGTGGACGGCGAGCGGCCCCGCGAACGCTATCAGAACCGCACCTTCGGATGGCTGCAACTGTTGAACCAGGGACGGCGCGTGTGGTGCGTGGCGGTCAGCGACGCCCACAACGTGTTTGGCAACGGAGTTGGAGGCTGGCGGACCTATGTGCCCAGTTCGACCGACGAGCCGGCGAAGCTGGATCCCGGCGAGCTGATTGGTAACTCGAAGGCCGGGCGGATGATGATCACCAATGGCCCGTTTCTCAAAGTGACGACGGCCGACGGGCTGCCGATCGGCTCGAGCGTGGCTGCCGAGGGTCACGTCGACCTCAAGATTGAAGTGCAGACGCCGGCGTGGATGGAAGTGAACCGCGTGCAGGTGCTCGTGAACGGCCGCCAGCCTCGCGAGTACAACTTCACGAAGAAGACGCACGCGGCGATGTTTCACGACAGCGTCGTGCGGTTCCGCCAGACGGTACGCGTGAAGCTCGCGCGGGACGCCCACCTGATCGTCGTCGCCATCGGAGACTGGGAGAACCTGAAGAAGTACTGGGGATTGAATCCCTACGGCAACATGCACCCGATCGCTTACACGAACCCGATCTTCGTGGACGTGGACCGCAACGGCTGGCAGGCCAACGGCGACACGCTGGGCCACCCGCTGATCACGTCGCCCAAGTGGGAGGAGTAGGGGCGCGAAGGGATCGCTTATAGCAGCACCCTGACGCCGCAGCGCTTCGCCGCCTGGTTCAGACGTGCGTCGCGGGTGGCGAGCGGAAGGCCTCTTCGCAGGGCAAGCTCCAGATAGACGGCATCGTAGACCGACAGCGCGTGTTCCTCGGCCAGATCCGAAATCTTGCCCAACGCGAATCGTGGCCCCTCGTCATCGACCACCGGAGTCAGACGGCCTAGGGCGCGGCGGACACGCGCCCAGTGTTCGGCGGCGATCCTCTTCCGGCGCACCAGATTCAGGAGCGCATTCGCGACTTCAAACATCCACAGACCGGGGACAACAAAAGGTGTGCCGGATGCCACGTCATTGAGCAGGTGTTCGGTGAGCCGGCTGGATTGCGATGGTACGGCCCAAGCCACACCGGCCGATGAATCCACAACGAAGGCATCTCTCACGGACGACCCTTTTCGATGGCGGCTCTGATCTCCCTGTCAGTGACCGGCTTGAAACCTCGGCGTCGCCCCATCTCCCGGCGGAGGGAGTGAACCTCGTTTACGGCTTCGCGCACTTGACGGAGATCCGGGCGGCCCTCCGGAATGATGCGGGCGACAGGTCTTTCGTGCTTTGTGATGACGATCTCCTCACCACGCGAGACGCGGGCGAGGAGTTGGCCGAAGCGGATCTTGGCTTCGAAAGCAGTCACGGTGGTCATGGCTAGACTAGCTAAAGACTAGTCTAATCCCATGGTCACCCGGAGGCAAAGTCCGTGGAGAATGCGCCTGTCAGGGAGCACGATTCCGCCCGCCTGAGATACCATAGCGGGCATGCTAGGGATCGAGCCGCGGGCGGCTCGCGCCACCTGGACGGTCCTGCTGATCGTGTTGGCCGTCGCCGTGCTCTACGTCGTCCGGCGCACGATTCTGATCTTCACGCTGGCGCTTCTGCTGGCTTACCTGCTGGCGCCGCTGGTTGACTTGACCGCGCGCATTTCCGCGCGGCGGTTCCCGCGGGTGGCCTCGCTGGCGCTGGTGTACGTGGTGCTGGTGGCTGCGGTGGTTTCCGTCGGCGGCGCGCTGGGGGCGCGGATCCTCGACGAGGCCGTTCAACTGGCGGCGAAGGCGCCGGAGTGGCTGCGCGGCCAGGACCTCGCGGCCAGGCTTCCCCTGCCCGAGTGGATGCAGCCGTGGAAGGCGCAGGTGATGGAGGCGGCCCGCCAGCAACTCGAGGCGAGCGCGAAGGAAGCGGTGCCGCTGCTCGGCAAGCTCGGCGGCCAGATCCTGTCGGTGATCGGCAATCTCGGCTTCGTGATTCTGATCCCGATTCTCAGCTTCTTCTTTCTGAAGGACGGCGAAGGGCTGAGGACGCGGATCGTCGAGCAGTTCGCCTCCGGCCCGCGGCGCGCGTTCTTCGACGACCTGCTCTCGGACGTGCACGTGCTCCTCGGGCAGTTCATGCGGGCGCTGGTGATCCTGGCGATCGCCACGTTCGTTTTCTACGCGGCGTTCTTTGCGATCATCGGTGTGCCATATGCGGCGCTGCTGGCGGGGCTGGCGGCGGTGCTGGAGTTTATTCCGGTGCTGGGGCCGCTAGTGGCCGCGGTGGTGATCGTGCTCGTGGCCGCCTTCAGCGGGCACGCCTCGCTGATTCTGTGGATCCTCGCCTTCCTCGGCGGTTACCGGCTCTTCCAGGACTACGTACTTCAGCCGTACCTGATGAGCGCGGGCGTGGCCCTTCATCCGCTGTGGATCATCTTCGGCGTGCTGGCGGGCGAGCAGATCGGCGGCGTGGCCGGCATGTTCCTGTCGATCCCGGTTCTGGCCACGCTGCGCGTGGCGTGGGTGCGGATCGAGAAGGCCCGGGCGGCCGCCGGTTCGTGATGCGACCCCTGCTAGCGTGGCTGGCGCCGCTGCCGCTGGCGGCGCACATGGTGAGTCTCTCGACGGGCGAGATTCGCATCGAGCAAGACCGCGCGGAGTACGAGCTGCGCCTGCCGCTCTACGAGGTCGCGCACATTCGAAACCCCGAGGCCGCGCTGTTCGAGAGCATCCGCTTTCGCAGCGGCCGCGTGGAGGCGCAGCTTGCGGCGAAGACCTGCCGCGCGGATGCCGCCGCGGGTTCCTACGTGTGCAACGGCTCCTATCGCTTCGCGGGTCCGGTGAGAGCGCTGGAGGTGGAAAGCCGGCTGCCGTCGGTGACGGTAGCGAATCACGTCCACCTGCTGCGAGCGCGGATGGACGGCAAAAGCGATCAGGCGGTGCTCGACCTCTCCTTCCCCACGGCGACGTTACGCTTCCGGCCGCCTACCGCAGGCGAGATCGCGATGACGCACTTCCGCGCCGGACTGCTGCGGGCCGGCGGCGGCGCGGCGCAAATCCTCTTTCTGGGCGCGCTGGCGCTGGCGGGGCGGAAGAGGCGGGAGCTGATTGCGCTGGCGGCGGCGTTTCTCGCCGGCCAGATCCTCTCGTGCCTTGTCACCGCGCGAGCGGGATGGCAGCCGGCGCCGCGTTTCGTCGAGGCAGCGGCGGCTCTCACCATCGCTTACCTGGCGGTCGAGATGCTGCTGTTGCCGGAGGCGGGCAAGCGGTGGCTCGTTGCCGGCGTGCTGGGCGCGTTTCACGGGCTGTACTTCGCCCTCTTCCTGCGCCAGAGCGAGTATCACGCGTCGTACTTCCTCGCCGGTGTGGTTGCGGCGGATGCGGCGCTGATCGCGGTCTTCGCGGCGGTGGTGGCGAAGGCCAGGAGCGTGCTCGGCGAGCGCCAGCCGGTGCAGGTGGCAGCGGCGGCGCTGCTGGCGATCGGGATGGCGTGGTTCTTCCTGAGGCTGCGGGGATGAATCGGAAATCGGTGATTGCGTAACCTGTCACCGGTTTTTCAAAGTGGTTTCAGCTTTGGCCCGGAGAGTTCGACGCCCTGGTGCTGGAGGAGGGACTGGAAGTCGCGCAGAAGCTTCTCGGTGTTGCGGATGCGGCGGGGCGGCTGGCTCGTTTTGATGGCGTGGGCGGCCAGCGCGCCGGCCGACTCGCCGATGTTCCACTCCACCGGATGCAGCCGGTAGCAGC
>CAYZJD010000308.1:0-5758 GCA_964478455.1 uncultured Solibacteraceae bacterium
AGGGAATCTGCATCATGGTCGGAGAGCTGACCGGCCGGGGGATGATCGGCATCTTGGCCCGCTTGACCGCAGCGCTTGTCGTGTCGCGGTTCACAAGCCAGAAGCTGGTTCCATTTATGGCGAGGCCGGACAAAGGGGACCTGACACTCATGCGCGATCTAATGAAGGCCGGGAAGGTAAAGCCGGTCATCGACAGGCGTTACAGGTTGAGTGAGGTCTCTGAGGCTATCCGGTATCTGGAAGAGAAACACGCTCGAGGAAAAGTAATAATCACTTTGGAAAACGTCGACAAAGTCCAGCAGGGCGCTGAAAAACAGGGTGACACTCTCGAAAGTCAAAATCGGTGACAGGCAACGCTCGCGACGCGCGAGGGGCGCAACCCGTTGAAAGAACTGAACGTGCGCTCGGGGCAGCGAAGCCTGCCACCGAATCTTGACCGGCGGCTTCGGACAGCGAAGGGATTGCGTAGCCTGTCACCGTTTTTCAGCACCCTGCCACGCAAGGCATTGCATCCGAGCGCGCCCCCGTGGCAAAAAAATGGCCCGTCCCCAGCGCATCGGTCGAGGACGGGCCTGAGGGAAGAAGCTCGTAGGGCAGACTAGCGGTGGCGACCTCCCCGGTCTCCGCCGGAGACACGGCCACTGCCGCCGTCACCGCGAGGCATGCTACGGCCGCCTCCGCTGTCGCCACGGGGCATGCTGCGGACTTCCCCGCCCCCGTGCGGAGCCTCGAAGCGGCCGCCGCCACGCGATTCAGGTGCGCGGTCCATGCGCGGGGCCTGGTAGCGCGGCGATTCGCGCTCCCGCACCATCGGCGGGCTAATGCGAATGCGGTCCTCGCCGCCGCCTCGCGGTTCCCAGCGCGGTGAATCACTGCGGTCAAAGCGTGGCGATTCATAACGCGGATACTCGCTGCGACGCTCGTAACGCAGCTCGTCGCGAGGCTCGCTACGCCGCTCAAACACTTCAGGCCTGGACGGCCCGCGATCGGAATCCCGACTCTCGAAGCGGCGCCAGTCGCCGCCCGGCTCATTGCGGCGGATGTTCCCGTCGCTCCGCGGGGCAGCCTCGACCGGTGCACGCTCGACGCTGCGCTGGCTCTCTTCACGGCGGATGAGGCCGCCCGGCCGGTCGCGGACCGGCTCGCCGAACCTCCTCCAGCCGCCGCCCTCAGACGGCGCGGTCTCACGGCGCGGCTCGCCCATGCGTCTCCATCCTTCGCTCTCGCGCGGGCTCTCGGGAAGGGTGCGGACGGCGCCCTCCCGGCCGCGTTCGGTCGCTCGCGGCAGGCCCGCCTCGCCACCGGTTCCCGGCCGCGCCACGGGCTCGCCGAATCTCCGCCAGCCGCCTCGGTCCTCCCCGCCGACCCGCGGCAGATTGCCCTCGGCGCCGCGCGCCACACCGCCCCTCGGCGACTCCGGCGCGGGCGTCCGAGCGGTGTCGCCCGCCCTCACGCTCGGCTGCTCCGGCGTGCCGCGGGCGATCCGCTCGATGGAGCGCCGCTGGTCCTCGAAGGGAACCCGCTCAACCCGCGCGGGCTCCCGGCGGCTGTAGAAACGGCCCTCAGGCAGCGAGCGCGGCAGGGTCCCAGCGCGCACTTCGCGGTCACCCATGCGCAAGCTCTCACGGCCCGGCACGAACGGCAACTGGCCTTTGACGAGGCCAACTCGCTCAATGTCCGTCCGGTTCACGCGCACGAGGTTGCCCGTACCGCGTCCGAACTCGGAGGCGTTCACGGCCGCGATCGCGTTGCCGACCCGCGCATTCTTGTAGATGTTGGTGATGTTAGTGTTGTTGACGATGTTGACGCTGTTGTCGATGTAGGTCGTGCGGTGGTAGCCGCGGTAATGCCCCCAGCCGTACCACGGATGATACGGCTCGTACGGCGCCAGCGGCACCCAGCCGACGTGACCCCAGTTCAACCCGAAACCAAGGTTGAAGCCGCCATGGCCCCACCCGAAGAACGCCACCAGCGCCGGTCTCCAGTGATGGTGGGTGTAATAGCCGCCCGGCCACCAGCACCAGCGATGCCCGTGGTAGAACCAGCGGCCGTAGTGAAACGGCGCCCATCCCCACGGGTCGTAACTCACCCACGACCAGCCATACCAATCGATCCACGCCCAGCGGCCGTAATGGTAGGGCGCCCAGCCGACAGCTACCCGCGGGGCCCAGATCCAGCCGTATGGGGCGACGTAGTCCCAATCGCCGTAGTAATCCAACTCGTCGGCGCCGTACACCGAGCGATGCACGTAGCGGTACGACCGCGTGCGGGCCAGGTACCGGTCGCGGTCCTCGTTCCAACGGTCGAAGTTGTCCCAAGCGACCTCGCTCACGATCTGGAACTCAGGGTCCGCCGCAGTGCCGCGCGCGAGCATGGTGCGGCCGGACTTCAGCCGCTCGACGCCGCGCGGCGTGTAGATCTCGGCTTCGCCGGAGCGCGCGGTGATCTCGGTCGCGCCGTCCTCGCGCACCGTCACGCGGTAGGCGCCGCGCTTCAAGGGGCGCACGGAGACGCTCGGCGTGCTGATTTCGACGTCGGCGTTGGAGTCGCGCAGCACGCGCAGTATGACGGTACCCCGCCCCACCTGGAACTGGTATCGCTCGTGTTCCAGTTCTTTCAACCGGATTTCGGACTGCGCCGCCAGGCGAACCATGTTCGCCCAATCGAACTGAACTTCGGCCCGCGAAGACGGACCGGTATGCACGGTGTCCTCGACCACCAGGGGCGCGTTCACCGCCGCCGCCACCCAGTCGCCGGAGTCGCCGCGCCGCACGGAGACGTCACCCTGCACGACGCTGACGCGAGCCACGCCGCGGCCCGGCTGATCGTCATCTTCGGCCCAGGCGAATCCCGCCAGGAACAAGCCCAACAGAACCGCTTTAAGCGCCGTCGAACGCACGGCCGGCCGAACCATCCAACCTCTCTTGCTTCCGAGTTCGTTCGCCTTCGGTTTCATGGCAAGCCTCCGAAACGCTCACCCATCGTGGGGCAAGTCACGGGCCAAAGGGCGAAGTCTTTGATTTTGCGGCAATTCCAGCTATGATGGCTTTCGATGCCGGTGGCCGAAATCAACCACAGCGGTTGGAATGGGCCGCGCCGGTGTCTGGCCCACCTGGCAGGACCGGCCATCCTTCTGGCGATCTGCATCGGCTTCTATTGGAAGCTCGTTCTGACCGGTCAGTTCACGTGGCTGGAAAGCCCTGACATGGCCAACCAGGTTCTGCCATGGTTTCAGTACCAGGCCGGCGAGTGGCACAAGGGCCGGTTTCCACTCTGGGATCCTCACCTGTGGGCCGGACAGTCCCTCATCGGCCAAGCCCAGCCCGGAACGGCGTACCCGTTGAACTGGATTCTCTTCCTCTTGCCCCTGAAGGATGGCTGGATCCGCCAGTCGTACATGCACTGGTACTTTGTGGTGATTCACTGGATGGGCGCGGTCTTCTGCTACTGGTTGTGCTGGGACCTGAAGCGGTCGCGAGGGGCATCCATCCTGGCCGGCGCGGTCTTCGGGCTCGGGGGATACGTGGGGACGACCGACTGGCCGGCGATGCTGAACGGCGCCGTCTGGGCGCCTTTGGTCTTCCTTTTTCTGTTGCGGGCGCTCCGGGGGGAACGGCCGCTGGCAAGCGCGGCGGCGGCCGGAGCATTTCTGGGCGTGAGCTGGCTGAGCGGCCACCACCAGGTTCCGATTTTCGTCACGATTGCGACCGGCGCAGTATGGCTGTACTTCATCCTTCGCGGCGGCGGACCGGACTGGCGGCTTGTCCGGCTGGCAGCGGTTTTCGCAGTCTTCCTCGCTCTGACGGGGGCGTTTCAGACCCTGCCGGCGTACGAATATGGTCGCCTGGCCAAACGCTGGGTCAGCGCCCAGGAGCCGGTTGGCTGGCAGAATCCTGTTCCGTACACGGTGCACTCGGAGTACTCCCTGTACCCGATCTCTGTTCTCGGGACGATCTTCCCCGGTATCTACCGCCATGCCGCGCCGTTCGTCGGAGTGACCGCGCTGGCGGCGGCCATGCTGGGGCTGGGTCTGTGCTGGAAGCAATCCACGGTCCGGCTTTTTTCCACGCTGGCCGCGGGCGGCCTTGTCGTGGCGCTTGGAAAGAACAGCGTGCTGCACGGGGTGCTCTACGGCGTGGTTCCATTATTTGAAAAAGCCCGGAACCCGTCCATGGCGATCTTCATCTTTCACCTCGGATTGGTTGTCCTAATTGCTTACGGAATCGATGCTTGTCTCGCCGAGCGAGCCTCGTCTCATCTACGCCGGGCGATGATGTTTCTCGTCAGTCTGGGTGTGTTCGTCTTCGCCATGCTGGTGGTGCTGGTGCACATTGGGAAGTGGCCCGGGGATGACCGGGCTGCGGTTACTGCCCTAGCGGCGCTGCTGGCGGGACTGCTTCTGTGGGGCATCCGCGCCGGACACCTGAGCCACCGTGCCGCTGTCACTCTGGCGTTGCTGCTCGTGGTGATCGAGCTGGGAAACAACTCCGGCTACTACTATCCGCACAGAGAGGAAAAGAGTCGCACCATTTACTTGAAAAAGATGCGGGAACACGCAGATATTGCGGAATTTCTGCGTCGCGAACCGTTCCCGCTGCGGATCGAGGTTCCGGCCAAGGAGATTCCATACAACTTCGGCGACTGGTACGGCATCGACGTGCTGGGCGGCTACCTCGCCAGCCTTCCGGAGAACCTGCTGAGGCTCCCCTATCACCACCCTCGCGGCCGGTATCTATTTGCGGTCAACTACACGGTGAACCGCGACGGGCCGGGTGCGGGTCAGACGCAGGTTTTCGAGAGCGCGAGTGGTCTACGGGTCCACAAGAACGTGGACGCCTGGCCGAGGGCCTGGGCGGTGCACGAAGTGAGATCGCTGCGGCAGGAGAGCGAGATCGCGCAGGTGCTGAACGACGAATCGTTCGACTTTCGCCGGCGCGCGTTTGTGCTCGGCCCCGCGCCGGAACTGGAATCGTGCGAGGGCGAAGACCAAGTGCAAGTGCTGAGCCGCGAACCGAACCGGGTGGTGATGGAGGCGCGCATGGGCTGTCGCGGCCTGGTGGTGCTGGCGGACAACTACTTTCCCGGCTGGCGGGCAACCGTGAACGGCCGGGCGGTGAAGGTGTACGAAGCCTACACGGTGATTCGCGGGGTCGTCGTCGAGCGCGGGGTGCACCGCATCGAGATGGTTTACGGCCCGCTCTCGGTCACTGTTGGGGGACTTCTCACCGCGCTGGGTCTTCTCGGAACCGCCGTGCTCACGTGGCGCAGCAGGCGCGGCGACCAGCGAACATCCGCGTCACTCGCGGAGCAAGGCTGAGAAGGTGTGAACGAATCGCCGGTTGAGTCGGCCAGGCAGACGGAAGCGTCTGCCCACCCATCCGCCGGCAGGACTGCCTGTGGGTACCGATACATAGTGAACACTTTGTACCGGGGACATCGTGAACACTTTGCGCCGTGAAGTTGCCGAGAGCGCCATCAGACGGGGCTTTTGGAGAGGGTGTTTTCCTCTTCTCAGAATCGTCTTCAGCGAACGGCGCGCAGTCTGTCAAGGGCGCGCCTGTCTTTGGCGCGGCGGAGCAGACCCTTGACAGCGAGCACCGTTCGCTGAACATAAGTCCACAGGAAAAGGCCCTCTGGGCTCCCTTGCAAAAGTGTTCACGATGTGCCCGGTATGAAATGTTCACCATGTGCCCGGTATATACCCCCTGCCGGGCGATTCTCTCACACCTTCTGAGTTATCTTAGAAGAGCCGTGCCGG
>CAYZJD010000309.1:0-5724 GCA_964478455.1 uncultured Solibacteraceae bacterium
ATTCCGTACTCGCTGCTCGGCTTCGCGCCGCAGTTTATGATGACGGACCTGCCGCGCACCTCGCTGCGGCATGCCGAAGAGGCAGTGGAAGCGGCACGGGCGGCCGGCCTCAAGAACGTACATGTCGGCAACCGGCACCTGCTCGTGAGTTAGGTAGAGGAATATCCAGCGCAAGTCGGGAGACTTACGCTACGAGGCGGCGCCACACGGTGTTATTTGGGAACAGGCATGGAAACGGTCGTCAGCCGGTAATCGGAGGGAACTTCAAAGAGCGCTGGCTCCGGGTCCCCTATCTGCAAGTCCTCCGCGACGCGCGTCTCAAGCAGCAGGCCATTCCGCCGGGCAACGGACCTGAGGACATAGCAACCAAGCGACGGCGCCATGTACATGTCAAATCCCTCGCCGTTCGCCTCATCGACCGAAATACGCTCGACGGGAACACCGTGGATCGTTCCCGCCGACTTGTCCGTTGAAACACGGGCGCCTGGAAACACTGGAGCGGCCGGGGCGCACCCGGCCCGCGCAACCCGAGGTGAAACGGGACGCGGCATGATCACCACCGACCGGGATTTCGGATCGATTAAGATGTTCCGGCTGTTAGCGGCGTCTAGGATCTGACGCGTGCGACCAACTGCGGGATCGAGGTCCAGCGATACCATCGAGCCGTCGCGGTTGACTGCAAACTGAAAGCGGAACTCGGAGAGAAGTCTGCCCTCCGCATCAAATCGCCGCGAAACGTCGGTTACAGTGAATGGAGTTACAAGCTGGAAGAAGGCGGAGGAAGCGCCCAGCCAAAAGACTGCCAAAGGATGCATGGCTGCCTCCAGGTGTAGTATACGCCTCCCCGATTGCTCCTGGTAAGGAGTCTTACGCCACGGACGCCAGAACCTGGTCGATCAAGCGCGTCATCCGGCGGTAGTGCGAGCCGCCCCAGTAGATGCGGCCGCAGCCGGAACACTGGTGATACTCATCGTGCAGCTCGCGGCTTCGCGGCGGCACGCGCTGCTCGACTTCACTTTTATCCACCGGCGCGAGCGGGGCGTTGCAGCGCATGCACCTGGTGAACGGCCGGACGAGCCGAACAAGATCGAAGCGAGCGAGGATTTCCGCAAGCTGCCGCCGTGGAGCGGCGTGGCGGACGCAGTAGCCGTGCGTCACCTCGTTCCGCTTGAGCAGGCCGCGATCCTTCGTCAGCAGGATGCGGCGCTCCTCGGCGGCGATGCGTGCCAGTTTCTCATCGCGGAAGTCATTGCGGTACAGCACGTCGAAGCCCAGCATCCGTAAGTAGGCGGCCAGCCGGCCGAGGTGGGCGTCGAGGACGAAGCTGGGGTGCCGCAGCGGCTCGGGCCGGACGAGCGTCAGCGAGCTGATGTCAAAAGACTCGAAGACCGGGTAGACGCTGACGCGGTCTCCGTTCTCGACATTGACGCCGAAATCGACCGAACGTCCGTTGACGAGGACCAGGTCCACTTCCGTGTGAGGCACGCCGAGGGACTCGATGAGATGCTTCACCGTCTGGGCGTCGTTGAAGCTGTACTCGAAGCTCGTGAAGCGGCGTTCGGGCGGCAGGAAGTCATTGAGCTCGGCGTAGAAGCGGAAATCGGCCAGCCTCATCGCACTACCGCGAAGCGCGGAACACCGTCCAGGGGTGCGAGTCGAGATCGCGCAGCCGCTCCTTCATCCAGTTGAACTGCGGGTGGCGCTTCAGGTGCGCCGCGGCCTTGAAGTGAAGGCCGCAAGGGTGGCCCATCGCGGCCGCCAGCGACCACTGCTCGGACATCGCGGCGTCGGCGATCTTCGCCTGCACCGTACCCGCGACGCCGAACTCCGGCTGCCAGGGCTTGCTGCCGCGCGGGGAAAGATCGATGTGCCCGCACAGGGTGCGCTCGTTCGGCTCGGTCTTGCGGGCAAAGGAGTCGTAGTGGTCGGCCAGAAACTGCTTGCCGAGCGCAACGTCGATCTTCCCTTTGTTCGCAGCCATCAACTGCTCCCAGCGGATGCGTCGCGCGTTGGCGCTGACGCCGGCATCCTTGGTGTCGAAGTCGGTCTCCTCGCGGATGAGCTTCTCGTCGACGGGAAAGTTCGAGCCAACGAAGTAGCCGTCCTTCTTGCGCCAGAGGCTGACGTTCTTCAGGCCGAGTTCGAGGCTGGCGATTTCATTCGTCTTGCGGTCCGCCACCAGCCAGTTGTTGGCGTAGCCGCCGTTGTTGCCCTCCTTCATGATGCGGGCAAAGTCGTCGATCGAGGAGGCATACTGCATCGCCTTGCGCGCGCGGGCAAACTCGGGGATGCCGTTGGGATCGAAACCGGAGAACTGGCTGATGGTGGTCTCGGTGATGAGAATCCCGGCGGCGTTCATGCCGAAGTCGTCACCGCTGTGGATGAGGCCGGGCAGTCCGTCCATGAAGAAGCGGTGGCCGCGCTCGGGCGCGACGTCGAAGAGGACGTTCCAGCGCGAGCCCTCGAGGTACCCGGACCAGTTGTTGTGGCCGATGACCACGCGGCCGTCCCTGGTGTAGCTGCCCGTGGCGACGAAGGCGCTACAACGCTCTGGGGCAGGCAGCGAGACCGCCGAGGTCACCTTGTGGTGCTGGTCGTACCACTTGACGTAGTAGCCCGCCTCGATCTGAGCGTTGAGTGCGACCACGTCCCAAAGGTCCATCTTGACGCCACGGGCTCTCACGCCATCGACGATCCCCTGAAGTTCCTTGCGGTACTCCGGCTCCACTTTCGGCCAGAAGACCTTCTCGGCGGCCTCGCGAAAGAAGGTCCAGTCCTTGTTCGTATCGTGCATGCTCGAAAGCACGGTGACCTGGAAGAGATCTTCGATCTCCGGTGCCAGCAGCCAGCCGTGCTGGAAGCCGATCTCGGAGGGCTTGCCTTCGAGGCGCACCTGGATCCAGCCGTTGTGCGCGGGTTTTCGCGATGCGCCTTTGAGGCGCGGGTCGCTGGCGGGCTCACGAGAGATGAGCTGGCAAGCGGCGGCGGACAAAAGAACAGCCGCCAGAAATCGCATCCGGGACATGGACCCCTCCCTGGTTCAGGTGGACAGGCCGGAGGCCTACCCCACCAAGACAGTCTACTTCTCCGACTCGAGCAGGCGGGTTCACCGAAGCACCAGCGGAGGCGAATTAGTTCGGCGCCTGCTTGCGGATCTCCGCGCCCAGCGACTTGACCGCGTCCTCCAGCACCTCCTCGCCCACCACGTTGATCAGCTCCAGCCCAAGGAGGCGGACCTTGATGTCGTCCTCGACATCCTCCTTATCGAGCAGGGCCAGAGCATTGTCGAGCTCCTGTTGCTCCTCAGCAGGCACATTCCTCATCAGCGCCAGGCAGTAAGGCGGAAGCGCCGCGTAAGCTTTGGCGTAGTCCACGCCCTTCATGAGTTCAGTGACCCTGGCCGCCCGCTCCTGCGCCCGGCTACGGTCCACGCCGCGATCGGCGGCGGCGAGGAAGATCTGGAGGAAGCCGGCGGGGCCGACCCCAATGTCCCGGTCCCCGGCGCGCACGACGAAGAGCGAGGTGCGAAACAGCGCCATGGCGCCGAAACCCGCCACCAGCACGCGACTCCAACGAACAGCCTGCTCAGTGCCGCCGCCGAATTTCCAGTCAAAGGTGTAAATGAGGGCAAGCGCTCCGGCCGATGCAGCGACGTTCAGGAGGATATACAGTACCGCGGCTGGATTCCACAGGGAGCGGACCGGCTCGTCCCGGTACCGGTTGGTTAGCTCGGCCGCCCCCACGAGGGCGCTGAGAACGGCAACGACCAGCCAGTCCATATTAGGCCGGCCGCGACAACGTCACTACCTCTTCGCCCTTGGAGGTGAGCCGCACCTCCTCAGCTCCGGCAGCGCCGCTCATCGCAATCAAGCCGGCCGCCTCCAGGCTCTTGAGCGCCTCGGCGTACTCAACAAACCCCATTCCACTCTTGGACATCAACTCCGCGACAGGCAACTCGTTCGCCTCGGTTTCGGCCAAGATTCCAAGCAGGCTAATCGCCGAAACCTTCGAGGGCACCTGGCGGCTTCGTTCGCGCCTCTGCCGAGCTTCGAGGAACGCGGAAAAACTCCCCGCTTTGGTCTTCTGGGCCAATTCTCGTTTGCCTCGGTCCGATTATACACTGCGGGAGCGCGAGGGCTAGGTCAGCGCACTTCGTCCGGCCCGAGCAGACGGATCTGCTGAAGCACCATGCCGTAGCCGCTGCCGGGCGGGTTGGAGGCGTAGTTGGTGTTCAGGTAGCCGTTGGTGAAGTTGGCCGCGTAGCACAGCCACGCCGTGCGGCCATCGGCGGAGATGAACTTCGCCGGCAGGTTGACGAAGTAGGCTTGCTCGCCGAAGTTCTTCATGTAGGCGACGAGCCGCCACGGGCCGGTGATTTGGTCGGCCTCAAGGACGTAGGTGTGGAAGCGGGAGATGGTGTTTTCGCCGTCCGTGATGAACATCAAGTATTTCTTCAGATCTGGCACGTAAGTCGCTGAAACATTACCACAACTATTGCTCCAATCGATGAGCGGCTGGATCTTTGAGAAATCCCTCGTCCACTGCGGCGCCCCATTGCGGTCACGGCCGGCGAAGAACTCATACTTCGAGGGATCGTTCATGTTGGCGATCGACGGCTTGACGCGCAGCAGGTAGATCTGGTCGCCGGTGATCCAGCTTGCGTTGGCGGGCTGGCGCTTCGCGTCGGGATCAGAAGCGCCGTGGGCGAGGAGGTAGGCCTTCCCATCGGGCGAGTGCCGCATGTTCCTGCCGAAGTCGACGAAGTGCGGCACGCCAATCTTGACGCTGCCGCCGGGCTTGGAGAGCTCGCCGAACAACGGCCTCGAAGGGGTGTGCGGCGTGTCGGTCCACGTCTTGCCGAAGTCGGTCGAGTAGCGGAAGCCGAGGAACGGGCCGAGGATGTCCCAGTTCAAGCCCTTGCTCGGATCGCCATCGGTGTCCGCCAGGCAGTAGGTGCCGTAGTACCAGACGCCATCATGGACGAGACTGCCGCAGGGATAGCGCCCGCCGTATGGAGCGGGATTGCCCGGCCAGACGGACGGATTCGTGATGCGAAGCGCAAGCGGGTCACGGCCGAGGATGGCGGCGGAGCCGGTGGCGGCCTTGGGACCGTAGGAGCTTACTTGCAGGTCGCCCACCTTCCCGTCGGTGAACGGCGAGTAGAGGTTGTCATCCGCCGCCCAGGACGGATACCAGGTGTCCGCCTGCGAGTAGCGCACGTAGCGACCCTCGAACCGGATGCCAGTGATCGACTTCGAAGGCGGGAACGGGCAGTCCGCGGGCGGCTCGGACTTCCAGACGAACGCCGGGAACGTGCCGGTCTCGGGCTTGACGGCGGTGTCTCCGGCGACCAGGAGAGAGGCCGCGAGCGCTGCCAGAAAGAAGAACCGCATGATGGCCTCCTACTTGAGCACTTGGACCACAATCGCGGACGGGCTCGACTTCGACCGGTACACCCGCTGGGTGGCTTTCTGGAAGTCCGCTTCCGTGGCGAGGTGGATCGGCATGAACTTCTGCGGGTTGCGGTCGGTGAGCGGGAACCATGAACTCTGCACGTGGACCATGATGCGATGGCCGCGGCGGAAGCAGTGGTTGACGTCCGGCAAGGTGAATTCGACTTTGGCGATCTTGCCGGGCTCGAACGGTTCGGGCTTCTCGAAGCTGTTACGGAACTTGCCGCGGAACGGCTCGCCGCGGACAAGCTGCTGGTAGCCGCCCATGCGC
>CAYZJD010000310.1:0-5714 GCA_964478455.1 uncultured Solibacteraceae bacterium
TCCTCTGGACATTGAACAGGAGCACGAGCAGCGGAAGCCAGCTGACGATGAGGACCAGGCGGTCGCGAAGCACCTCGACACTCAGGGCCGGACGTCGCACATGGTGAAGTGGGCCGCCGGCGGGCGCTGGGCGTTCGTGAGCAACAGCACATCGGCGAATGTTGCCGCCATCGACACGGAAACCGGCGCCGTGAAGCTCATCCCCACCGCCGCGCGGCCCGAAGGCAGCGCGCTCTCACCCGACGGCAAGACGCTCTATGTCGTCAACCGCGAAGCCGCGAAGATCACGTTGGTCGATGTCGCGGCCCGGCGAGTCGCCGGCGAGATTGCCACCGGGAACGGGCCGGTCCGTATCGCCGTCACTCCTGACGGCAGGCAGCTCGTCTACGCGCTGATGCACGACCAAGCGGTTGAGTTCGCCGACCCGGCATCGCGCAAAGTGCTTGGCAGGGTCGCGCTCGAAGGCAGGCCCGTGTCGCTCACGCTCTCCCGCGACGGCAAGCTCGCCTTCGCCTCCGCCCAGGACGACGACACCGTGTACGTGATCTCGGTCGCCGGCCGCAAAATCGAGCGGAAGTTCAAGACCGCTCCCGGCGCCGGCCCCGATCCGGTGTTAGAAATCGGGCGCTGAACACGCCCCCGGAGCTAGGTCATTGTTGAAAGAGCAGGGCGCGCGCCGAGGTGCGCCCCACGACTATAATTAAGGCCAGAGATCGATGGATACAGTCACCGTTGAATTGATTCCGATCACCGTAGGGCAAGAAGAGGACGGGCGTTGGTGGGCCGACATCGAGTGCATGCCCGGAGTGATGGCGTATGGCGCAACTCGCGAGTCAGCCATTGCCGCTGTGCGCGCACTCGCCTTGCGCGTTGCCGCCGACTGCATTGATCATGGGGAGGAAGTCCCCGCCCTGTTTGCTAAGGTCTTCTCCGTTGCATGAGCCGTTGGCGGTCGGTCAAGGCCAGGCAACTCTTGGCCGCGCTGCTCCGAATCGGATGGACGGTGACCTGGCAGACCGGGTCTCACCGACGACTCAAGCGGCCGGCTGGCCCAATTACTCGTTTGCGTTTCATGACAACGACGAGGTCGGCCCTGGACTTCTCGCACAGATCGCCAAGAAAACGGGACTGAAATCTGAGGACCTATAATGGCGCGCTACTGCCTAACCTGCCACGGGTTTCGCCTGCAAGCTTGTACGGGGAGCGGGGACTGCGTGTCGGGCCTCTTCCCTAATTCCCCCGGATCTTCTTTTGCAGGCTTTGCGCTTGCGCGTTCAGGCCTTGCAGTTGCCGGAGCTCGTCTTCCGTCAGCGAGATCGCGTTCTGGATGCGCGCCAGGTCGGTCGCGCCGGGGACCGATGCCTCGCCGGCGGTCTCCAGCCGCGAGGTCATCGCGCGGTACTGGTCCGTCACCTCGCGATAGCGCCGGAGAATGCTGGTCAGATACGCCTCCCGGCGCCGGTTGACCTCCTCAAGCTCGGCCGTCAGTTTCGCGGTCCGGGAAAGCCGCTCGGCCGCCTGCTGGTTCTCCTTGCGCAGCGTCTGGTTCGTCAGTTCCAGGGGCGCCAGCCGGTCGCTCTTGCTCTTGACTTCCGCTTGGAGCGCTTCCGCCAGCCGGTTGGCCCCGGCGAGGTTCTCGCTCAGCTCGTTCTCGCGGGCGGTCAGCCGCTCATTCTCCTCCTTGAGCCTCGCGAGCATCTCTTGCAGCTCCGACGTCTCGCCCCGCAGTTGCTCGATCTCACGGGTAGCGGCAGCAAACTTGTCCCTGAGCTGGCTCAGGCTGCGAACCGCCTCGAGCGCGCTCGGCGGAAGGTCGGCTCTGCGAGCCGCCGGCGCCGTCTCCACCGGAGCCGCCTCCAGCCCGCTGAGTTGAGCGCGGAGCGATTCGATCTCGCGGGCAAGCTCATCGGACCGCGCTCGCAGCTCCCGGTTTTCCGCCTCCAGGCGCGAGGCCCGCTCCGCCTGTTCCGCCAGCGACGCTGACCGGCGGCTCACCACAGCCAGCGCGACCGCCAGACACGCGGCGCCGGCAAGCACGCTCACCCACACCCAGGCATGGCGCGGCTGCGGCATCGGCACGATCTTATCACCTCTCTTTCAGCAGGAACCGCGTCCGGTAGTTCAAAGGGCCGACCGCGCTTTCGAGCTGGATTTGAACCATCCGACCGGCTCGCTCCGGCGGCTCCAGCACAATGCTGTAATGCGCAGCGATCCGCTCCAGCGTCTTCCGGATTGCCTCGGGGATCTCCCCACGCGAGCGGCAGAATTCTCCACCGCCCCCGGTGGACGCGGCCAGTTGGAGCAAACCAGCCTGGTAGGCCTCGTTGAGGCGGTCCCCACGGTACTCCAGGTGCACGACGAACAGCGGCGCCTGCAAGCCGCTCAGCGCCGTCTCCAACTTCGCGATCTTCTCCTTGATCAGTCCTTCCGGAAATCGCCGGCTCAGGTCGTGCGGATCGCTCCAGTTGATCACCGGGTTGGTGTAATCCTCGCGGTAGCTGTGAATGTTGCTGTCGCTCAGGTAGAGGATGGCGACACGCACGCCCGACTTCGACAGAATCGAATCGGCGATCCGCGCGGCTGTTTCCACTGTCTCGAGCAAACCCGGCGTGCCACTGACGGGCACTTCCTGGACGGCGGCGGCGAACGCTTTGCGGTCCGGCGTCGGATCGAGCAGTACCTTCAGGCCGTCCTGCGCCCGCAACAGACCGGCCCACGCGTTCGCCGGCAGCCCCTCCACCACCGCCGCCACGCTCTGCCGCGCGCTCTCGGCCAGCGACAGGTCCGCGGTGAAATCGGCCACCACCAGGAGCATCAGGTCGTCGGAGGGGCCCCGCACCGCCCTGACGCGCGCCGCTGCTCCGTCGATCCTCGCCTGAATCTCCCCGGCCTGGAGCGAACTCCCTCCTGCCGGCGATTCCAGCCACGCGGGGATGACAATCTCCGACCGGTGCGTCTTTACCGCCGCCGGCAGAACCGCCGCCCAGAGCACAAATAGTGAGAGGAGTCGCGTCAAAAACTGAACCTCAGCCCAAGCTGGATCACCCGCCCGCCTCGCGAGCCGATGATTCTGCCGGCGTTCACATTGGGCGCGTACGACGGCCCGATCACTTCGTCCGGCTCGTTCCAATTGGCGTGGTTCAGGAAGTTCAGCCCGACGGCGCTCAGCTCGATCGCCCGGTCGGTGGCCAGCGCGAAACGCTTGCTCACGGAAACGTCGTGGTTCTGGTGCGACGGATTCCGAAGCTCCGGATGCGTCCGCGAGGCGTCGCCCGCCGTGAAGTCGGGCGGCTGGTCGAAAGCCGCCGGATTGAACCATAACTCCGGACCTGCATCTTCCACACCGGGATCGACGCCGGGCACAACGTTCACCCGCAGGTTCGGGACGATGCCGCCGGTGTTGTTGAACTGGGGCCGCAGCGCAATGGGGTCGCCACTGATCACGCTCGTTGCGCCGCTCAACGACCAGCCTTCGATCAGGTGCCTTCGCCAGTCGGAATATTGGAGCAGCGGCTTCCCCGGTCCGAGCGGAAGCTCGTAGGTGTAAGTGAAGCTGAGCCGCTGCGGGTGGTTGCCATTGGTCAGCGCCCACTCGCTTTCACGCTTGTAGTAGTCCTGCCGCCCGCCCGAGTAGTCGTCCATCTGCTTGGACACTTCGTAGTACAGATTCACCGTCAGCCCGCGCGTCGCCCGCTTCTCCAGGCGAACGAATCCCGCGTTGCGCATGTATCGCCCGGCCGGCCATGACCAGTACGTATCAAAGCCCTTGTACTGCGGATACGGCCGCAAGGAACGGTTGAATTCTTCCTCGTTGAGCCGGTCGCGATAGGAAAGCACATCGAGGCGGGCGGCGTTCGGGTTCGCCGCCCAGTTTCCGACCAGCAGGTTCTTCCCGCCGGAATACGCCGCCCCCACGGTCAGCACCACCGAGGCGGGCATCTCCCGCTCCAGGGCCATCGATGCTGACTGGTACGTCGGCGCCCGGTCGCTTCTGTCGATCAGGTCGGCGATGGTGTCGTTGACCGCCTCGGGCCGTAAATCCGGCAGCGGCTGCGAGAGCGGCGGCAGCCCGCCCGAAAGCGTCACCGCCGGCTCGAGCTGGATGTTCTGCGAGATGTAGTTGGGCGCAGCATTGAACGCCTGCGTGCCAAACTGGCTGTCGTAGATCGGGATCGCGCTGTAGCTCCGGGCGAAGCTCAGACGCAGAACGGTCTTGGCGTCGCCCCGTGGGTTCCAGGCGATGCTCGCATTCGGCTCGAGCTTCGTCTGCGTCGGCTGCAACTCGGCCCCCGTGCCGCCGTGCCCTGCCGCCACCAGCGCGCCCGGCCGGCCGTTAGCCGGGTTGACCGCGCGCAGGTCCACGGTGGACTGGCGGTCGTACTTCTCCACACGCGGCCGGTTGTGTTCGATATTCACGCCCACGTTGATGTTCAGGCTCTTGGTGGCCTCGTACTGGTGGCGCAGCGCCACTGTTGTGTGGCTCCGGCGGAAATAGGAGGGCGACGTGACCACGCTCCTCTCGCCGAACTCGGCCATGCCCAGTAGAAAACTGGCGAAGGCGTGCCCCGTGTTCACGATCCCGGGTAGCCCGGTCAATCCGGAGCCGAAGCGGAAACTGCCGGAGGGAAACTGCGGGAAGTAAGCGCTCACCTGGTAGCGCGTGTGGCGCGCCACCACGCGATATCCGCGTTTGCCGCGCCGCGTTGAGAAAGCGTTCGTCCACGTGTAATGGGGCCGCGCGCTCTTCGACAATGGATTCGGACGGCCCATGCCAACATAGGGCCCAAGCTGGAAGACGGGAAACGCCGCCTTGCCCGCGCCGGCCAGGCCGATCCGGCCGCCGTAGTCCCCGTCCGTGTCCGGCCCTTCCGTCTTGGACGAAAACGTCTCGGCCTCGAAGCCTAGAGTGTTCACCGTCTGAGCCGACTGTGTGAAAGCGTGCTCGAGCGACGCCCGCCGGGAGTGGAAGCGGTTGTCGCCCGATCCCGGACTTGCCGGCGTCGGGAAGATCCTGGCCGCGCCCAGAAAACCGTTGGAGAACGATGCCCCAAAGGTGAGCTTGTGCCGCTCCCTCACCGAATGATCCAGCTTCAGAATCATCCCGTTGGCGCTGTTCGTCTCGGGCTCGACCGAGAAGTAGTTATTACGGTCGAACGGTCCGACACTGGCGTTCGAAGCCGGATAAAACTCGAGCGCGTTGAGTGCGACCGCGTCCAGACGCTCCAACGGGATCAGGTTGCCCGGGAACGGATCGCGGAAGTACTGGAGGTTCTCCCGCGTCACCGGCTGCGAGGGATCATAAAGCGGATTCGGCTGCGTCGTCAGCGGATCGTAGATCGGCAGCGGGCTGCCCGCCGGATCTACCGTGCCCGAGAAATCGCCCCTGCGCTCCGGCGCCGTCGGAATGGTCCGCAATTGCGACCGGGAGATCCGCTCGCGAACGCCCTCGTAGGACACCGAGAAATAAGTTGCATGGCCTCCGGGGTAAACCCTCGGGATCACGACCGGCCCGGCAATGTTGAAGCCGAACTGGTTGCGCCGCAGCAGCGACTTCGTGCCGCCTCGCTGCGCGATCTCGTGCGGCACGGCGTCGAGAAGATCGTTCCTCAGATTCTCGAAAACCCGGCCGTGCCACTGCCACCGCGCCCCGTTGGCCGCCGTCCGTGGCGGGCTGTCCGGGCGCAGCCCGAGGTCTGTCTCTTATACACATCTGA
>CAYZJD010000311.1:0-5700 GCA_964478455.1 uncultured Solibacteraceae bacterium
AGCTAGTGCCGTTCCAACTTGATTCGCCTATCTACTATACATACGTGTTGGAGAGCATGGCGGACGGCCGGTGGTACACTGGCTTCACGGCAAATCTCAGGAACAGATTCCGGGAGCACTCCGATGGGAGAGTGGCGTCTACTGCTGGTCGGCGTCCGTTACGACTGGTCTACTACGAGGCGTGCCTGAAAGCCGACGATGCCGCTCGCCGGGAGCGCTATCTGAAGACCGGGAGGGGCAAGCGGTATCTGCGCCAAAGGCTTGCGAAGTGGCTTGCCGAAACTAGCCACGAAAAGTTGGAACGGCACTAGGCGGGCGTTACGATGACTCAGTCGGCAGCAGGCCACCCGGGTCCGGCCGCGATGCCTCCGCTATGGCGGCAGATACGGTGGCGGATCCTGCTCCTGTTGTTGGCCGTCACCATCGTCAACTTTGTTGATCGGCAGTCGCTGTCCATCGTGGCGCCCATCCTGCGCGAGAAGCTGGCGCTCAGCAACACCGACTATGGGATCATCGTCTCCAGCTTCATGTTCGGCATGATGCTGGGCGAATTCCCCATGGGATGGCTGATGGACCGGCGCGGCGTGCGCTTCGGGCTGTCGTTTGCGGTCGCTTGGTGGTCCCTCGCCAACGCACTGCATGCCTTCGGGCAGTCGATGCTGCACTTCAGCCTGCTGCGTTTCTGGCTGGGCACGGGCGAGTGCGGCAATTACTCGGGCGGGGTCAAGACGGTCGCCCAGTGGTTTCCCGTGCGCGAGCGCGCCTTCGCGGTGGGCGTCTTCAATGCGGGCTCGATGATCGGTTCGGTGCTCGCTCCCCCGCTGATCGTCTGGATTACGCTCAAGTTCGGCTGGCACGCGGCGTTTCTCATCCCGAGTTCGCTCGGATTCCTGTGGGTGGGCTTCTGGCTGAAATGGTTCCACGCCCCCGCGCAGCATCCCCGGCTCAGCGAAGCCGAGCGTCGCTGCATCGTAGAGGGATCCGAGCGGGACAGCGCGCCGCCCTCCAACGCGCAGTTACTGCGGGTGCGACAGAGCTGGGCGGTCATGCTGTGCCGCGCGTTCGTGGGTCCCGTGGTGCAGTTCTACTGGTTCTGGATGCCGGAGTACTTCTACCGGGTGCGCGGCTTCAGCCTGAAATTGATCGGCATGTTCACCTGGGTGCCCTACCTGTTCGGGGATTTCGGCAGCCTGGGCGGAGGACTGGCGGCGGGTTACCTGCTCCACAAGGGCATGAGCGTGAACTCGACGCGGCGGGCAACGATGTTCCTGGGCGCCGCCCTGTGTCTTTCCAGCCTCGCCGTAGCGCTCGCGCCCGGCGCCGGCGGCGCCATTGCGCTGATCTCCACCGTCATGTTCGGGCACACCTTTTTGTCCGCCAACATGTTTGCGGTGATCTCGGACTTCTTCCCGAAGAACGCCGTCGGGCGCGTAACCGCGTTGTCGGGCATCGCCGGCGGGACGAGCGGCATGCTGTTTCCGCTGCTGAGCGGCTATCTGGTGGACCGGGTCTCTTATCTGCCGGTGTTTGCGATCGCGGCTTTCATGCCCCTTGCCGGAGTGCTGGTGCTGTATGCTCTCGGCGGCAAAGTGCGGCGGGTGGATCTGTAGAGGGGAGAAGAGATGTCAACGACAACTGTTCGAACGGCTGTGAAGCCGAACTACACCTGAGTTCTTGCTTTTCAATTTGAAGGAGGCACGATGATTCATTTTATTGTCCACGGGAAACAGGACACCGTCGGCGTCATGGTCGCCGACGTTGCGAAAGACCAGAAGCTGACGGGCTGGAACATGGAATCCGACGAAACTCTCGACACCGTCGCTCGAGATGACATCCCGCTGGGTCACAAGATCGCCATGAAACACATCCCGGCCGGCGAGAAGGTCATCAAGTACAACGTGCCGATCGGAAATGCGATCGGCGATATTCCGCCGGGCCGGCACGTCCATACGCACAATCTGAAGAGCGCGAGGTGGTGAGGACATGCGACAACAGACTTTCTTGGGATACAGACGCGAGAACGGCCGGGTCGGCATCCGCAACCACGTGGTGATTCTGCCCGTGGACGATATTTCGAACGCCGCCTGCGAAGCGGTGGCGGACAACGTCAAAGGCACGCTGGCGCTGCCGCACGCTTATGGCCGCTTGCAGTTCGGCGAAGACCTGGAACTGTTCTTCCGCACCATGATCGGTACGGGCTCCAACCCCAACGTCGCCGCCTGCGTGGTGATCGGCATCGAGCCGGAATGGACGCAGAAGATCGTTGAGGGGATCGCACAGACCGGCAAACCGGTGGAAGGCTTCTCCATCGAAGGCAACGGCGACTTCAAGACCATCGAGGCGGCTTCGCGGGCGGCCATGCGGTTCCTTCAAGACGCCAGCGAGCGGCGGCGCGAAGAGTGCCGCGTCAAGGAACTATACGTCTCGGCCAAGTGCGGCGAGTCGGACACCACCACGGGGCTGGCTTCCTGTCCGACGGTGGGCAACGTCTTCGATCACTTGGAGTCCGTGGGCGCGACGATGAGCTTCGGTGAGACCTCCGAACTCACCGGCGCCGAAGACATCTGCGCCTCGCGCGCCGCCACGCCCGGAGTCGCCGAAGAGTTCCTGCGGATTTTCCGCTCCTACAACGAATTCATCCTCTCGCACGGCGCCGACCTGCTCGGTTCGCAGCCCACCAAGGGCAACCTCCGCGGCGGGCTGACAACCATCGAAGAGAAAGCCCTTGGAAACCTTCAGAAGATCGGCCGCAAGTGCCGCTTCCTCGGCTGTCTCGCCCCGGCCGAAGCACCGAAAGGCCCGGGGCTCTGGTTCATGGATACCTCCTCGGCGGCGGCGGAGGCAGTGACTCTCTGGGCCGCGTCCGGCGCCGTGGTGCACCTGTTCCCAACCGGGCAGGGCAACATCATCGGGAACCCCATCGAGCCGGTCATCAAGCTCACGGGCAATCCGCTCACCGCGCGAACGATGAGGGAACACATCGACGTGGACGTTTCCGGGCTTCTTCAGCGCGAATATACTCTCGACCAGGCCGGGGACCGTCTGTGGGACATGATGATCCGTGTCTGCAACGGCCGGCTGGCGTGCGCGGAAGCGCTCGGCCACCGCGAATTCGTGCTCACCAAGCTGTATCGGAGCGCCTGACGCAGGGGCGGCGGCCCCCGCGGTCGGCCCGGTTAGCGGAGGCTGGCCAAGGAGGCTGGCACGGCCGGGACGGCGTCTTGTCTGGAGTATTCGCTTTCTCTGAGGTGTGCGATCAGCTCCTTGCAGACACCGGAGACATGCTCGCGCATCAGCTTTTCGGCGGCTCGTTTGTCCTCGCGTGCGACGGCCCCCGCGATGGCCGTGTGCGAGGCAACCGCCCGCGACCGCGAGAGATCGTAGGTTTGGCGGCGGAACAGCCACACCTGGTGCTGGAGGTTTTCGAGCGCCTTCACCAGCCGGTCGTTGCCCGCAGCGAGTGCCAGCCGGGCGTGGAAGTTTACGTCCTCCTCGATATAGTGCAGTTTATCGTTCGCCTCGAGGTACTTCTTCGACCGTTCCACGCTCCTCTGAAGGTCTTCGATCAGTTCCGGAGTGATCTTCGCCCGCGCGACGGCGTGCGCTTCCAGAGCTTCACGGAGATCGTAGAGGTCCTCGATCTCCTTGATCGAAAACGTGCGCAGGTACGCCCCGCGCCTGGGCTCGATCCGGATCAGCCCTTCGCTTTCCAGCCGGTTCAACGCCTCGCGGATGGGCGACTTGCTGATGCCGAGCTGCCGGGAGAGAAACTCCTCGGTCAGCCGCATCCCTTCGTCCAGGCGCCCCTCCCAGATATATTGGCGGATGGCTTTGTAAGCAAGGGTCGTCAGATTGTCGGGTATGCGAATTTTCTTCACGTCTCCTCATATTTTATATATCAGGCCCTCCAGCCGCAAGTTCCAGGCGCACACCAGCTAACCGCCGTGGCGGGCGGTTCGCCGCCAGAGACTGAGCTGGAGCACTCGAACCAACTGCATCCCGCTGCGTACCGGACGCCTGCCCGCGGTGCCTATGGCGCTGCCGGCGCAGGCGCTCAATGGTCAGCGCCGCCGCCCACCTCCAGGTTGCTCGTGCCCAGCCACGGCTGGCGACCGAGCGCCCGGATGGCGTCCCCGCGCTGGTCGTCGGTGTAAATGAAGATGAAGTTGGGCCGCCTGCGGGCCAGGGGAGCGGCCAGCATGGAGGACGCCGTGGCCGCCACGAAGTTGCCTCTGTTCATCTCTCGGGTCCTCCGCGGTGATGTGGCTACCACCTCAAAACCACACCTTGCCGTCGGGGCTGAGCCGGGCGCGGCGGTTCTCCTTGAAGGCCACGTTGGCCAGGTGGGGAGCGCTGACGGCGCTGGCGCCTACCTCCACGGGAGCGTTGGGCTCCTTGCGCGATTTGACGCAGTCCAGGAAGTTCTGCACGTGCGCCTCGATCGGCACCGCCTCCCGGGCCACGTAGATCGGCTCCCGGTTCTCCTTCCTGGCCCAGGGCTCTTTGTAGATCCGGAAGCCCTCCTCGTCCAGAATCAAAGTGCCCCCGTCGCCCTGGAACTGGATGGACCAGCCGTTGTCCATGGAGTTGCAGTAGTTCAGGGTCCAGGTCACCATGTGCTCGGGGTACTCGAAGACGGCGCAGAACACGTCGGGAACTTCCGAACCGATGCTCTTGCGGACCTGGCCGTAGCAGACGGCGGAGAGCGGCTGCGTGGTGTTGGTGAACCATTGGGTGACGTCCATGAGGTGGGTGCCCTGGTCCGTCATGTTGCCCCCGGAGTAGTCCCAGAAGAGGCGCCAGAAGCGGAAGCGCATGGGTTCGAGCGGGCGGGGCTTGGCGGGCCCGAGGAAACGCTCCCAGTTGAGCTTGCCCTCCAGCGGGGAGTTGTTGAGCGGTCGGGCCGTGTTCCAGTTCCACATGGGCTTCACCAGAGCGATCTTGCCCAGCACGCCTTCGGCGATCAGGGCCATGGCACGGTGGATTACCGGAGCGCTGCGGCGCTGCATGCCGATCTGGACTATCTGCTTGGTGCGGCGCACGGCCTGGACCATCTTCTGGCTCTCGGCGATGGACATGGACATCGGCTTTTCCAGGTAGACATCCTTCTTGGCGCCGAGCGCGGCCAGCAGGTTGGGGCAGTGCTGATGGTCCGGGGTGGCAATGAGAACGAAATCCAGGCCCGGGTGGGCCAACAGGTCGTGGTAATCCGTGTAAGGCTTGGCCTCGGGCGCATCCTTCTGCGCCAACTGTAGGTAGGGCTCGTAGACATCGCAGATGGCCACGCAGGCGCAGCCGAGCTTCTGGAAGACCCGCCCCACGTAGCGTCCGCGCCCGCCCGTGCCGATGATGCCAAAGCTCAGGCGGTCGGTAGCGCCGCGCGCCGTGGCGGGGACGAACATGGGAGCGGCGGCCAAGGCGGCGCCCAAAAACTCCCGGCGATTACCTTCCATCCGTGAATCTCCTTTCATCCTGAACACTGTATTAGATTCGTGACGGGAATGCCAGCCTGGAGAGAGAATGGAGTCATGAACTGCTGGCACGGTCTAATGTTGCTGGTCGTGGGCGCGCTGGCCGCCCAGGATCTGTCGAACCTGAAAGTGGAGAAGGCCGCGGGCGGGTTCCGCTTCACGGAAGGCCCGGTCTGGTCGCGCGAGGGCTACCTGCTGTTCAGCGACGTGCCGGAGAACAAGATCCACC
>CAYZJD010000312.1:0-5134 GCA_964478455.1 uncultured Solibacteraceae bacterium
GCCGCGGATCGTTAAGCGCCAGTTTCTGACAGGCCTCAATAACGACGTCGTCCTCATCCGGGTCGCCGGCCTCGGCCGGCGACCCGGATGAGGACGACGTCGTTATTGAGGCCTTTCAGAAACTGGCGCTTAACGATCCGCGGCTGCTCCTCATTCTGGTCCCGCGAAGGCCCGAGAGGTTCGAGGAGGCCGCGCGAAAGCTCGGGCAAGCCGGCGTGACGTTCCTGCGGCGGTCGGCGCTGGGGGCGGGATTTCCTCCGTTCACGCTTCCCGGCGTGCTGCTGCTCGATTCCGTTGGAGAGCTGAGCGGGCTGTTCGCGATCGCCGACGTGGTGTTCATGGGCGGCACGCTGGCCCACCGCGGCGGGCACAACATCCTCGAAGCCGCGTTCTTTGGCCGCGCCGTCGTTGCCGGACCGCACATGGAGAACTTCCCGGAAATCGCCGAGGAGTTCACCGAAGCCGGCGCGCTGGTGCGCATCGGAAGCGCCGCCGACCTGGCCGCAGCCGTGTACACGCTGCTGGGGGACCAAGCGCTGCGAGCGAAGATCGGAGGGCGAGCGCGCGAGCTTGCCGAAGCCAAGCGCGGCGCAGCAGCCCGCGCGGCCCGCGAAATCGAGCTGCTACACGCCCACGCGATTCCCACGTATCGCCCCCCGGCGCCGGTCTACCAGTTGATGTGGCTCCTGGCCAAGCTGTGGGCCGCGGGCGGGTGGTGGAAACGGAGGCGCGATCTTAAGCGCCGCAAGAAGCTCGAGGCGCCTGTCGTGAGTGTGGGCGGGCTCACCGTTGGCGGAGCGGGCAAGACGCCGTTCGTCCTCTGGCTCGCCGGCCGCCTCAAGGAAGCCGGTGTCCGGCCGGCGATTCTGACGCGCGGCTATCGCCGGCGCGCGCCGGAAAAACACACCGTGCTGGAGGCCGGCGCTCAAGTTCCGGCGGCCCGCACGGGTGATGAGGCGCAGATACTTCTCCGTTCGGGCCTGGCGCCGGTGGGCATCGGAGCGGACCGGGCGCGGACCGGACGCATCCTGTTTGACTTGTTCCACCCGGACGTCCTCCTGCTGGACGATGGCTTTCAGCACTGGCGACTGGAGCGGGTGTTGGACATCGTTCTTGTGGACGCCCTCGATCCTTTCGGCGGGGGCGCCGTGTTTCCTCTCGGGCGACTTCGTGAGCCCCGGGCGGCGCTCGCCCGCGCCGGAGCGTTCGTGATCACTCGCGCCGGACCGGGCCGGCCGCTCGCGGGGATCGAAGCGACGCTGCGACAGTACAATTCCAGTGCGCCTGTCTTCACGGTTCGCGTCGTGCCGGAAGCGTGGGTGGATTGCGCCTCCGGGCGAGAGTGGGCCCCATGCGATTTTCCATTCGGCAAGACGCTCGCCTTCTGCGGCCTGGCGACTCCCGGCTCCTTCTGGCATACGCTGAGTGCACTCGGTGTTCATGCGGTCGAACGTGTTGCCTTCGGTGACCATCACCATTACCGGCCCGTTGAGCTGAGACGGCTCGCGGCGAGAGCGCGCGCCGCGGGCGCCGAAGCCTTGATTACGACCCAGAAGGATGTGATGAACCTGCCGGACGGGGCTGCGGGATGGCTTCAGCCGATGCGACTGTGCTGGCTGCGGATCGGCCTGGAGGTCAGCGATCAGGAGGAACTGCTGCGCCTGGTTCGAGAGCGGCTCTGGACGCCGGGTCGCCGGCGGGCTCCAGCAGACTCGTGATCGCCCCCTCCAGCATCAGCAGTCGCCGCTTCACTTCCAAACCCGCTCCGTAGCCTCCGAGACCGCCTGAGGAAGCAAGGACGCGGTGGCAGGGCACGATGATGGCGACCGGGTTGGTTCCGTTGGCGCGCCCCACGGCCCGCACGGCGGTGGGACGCCCGATGAGCCGGGCCACCTCGGCATACGTGCGCGTTTCTCCGTACGGGATGCGCCGCAACTCCTGCCATACGCGTTTCTGGAACGGCGTGCCTTCCAGGTCCAGCGGCACATCGAACTGGCGCCGCCTCCCTTCGAAATACTCCTGCAATTGAAGGACGGCCTCTCGCAGGACGGGGTGGCCATCGTGACGGGCCGCCGCGTCCGCGTCTGGCAACGGCGGGCCGATCGAAAGCTGTCGCAGGCCGCGATCGCTCGCCTCCAAGTAAACCCATAGACCATCGGCGGGCTCGGCTATCGTCCAGCATCCCATGCCCGCAGTGTAGAAGACCGCGGCATGGAGCGCAAATGCCGGCGCGAACCACCGCGAACCTCCCCGGGGTGCTCCACATGATCCTGCTGGTTCCACGCGGCACCGCCGCACGCGGCACCGCCGCGCGATTGACAGCAACGGGTGCGTTGGCGACAATGAAAGCGAACCCACCCCACAGGCGGATGTGGCGGAATTGGCAGACGCGCTAGATTCAGGTTCTAGTGTCCGCAAGGACGTGGAGGTTCAAGTCCTCTCATCCGCACCAAGGAAATCGACAGGCGATTGAAAGGCGCAGCATGTTGCGCTGCCGAGGAGTAGAGGCTCCCGGTCGGGAAAGCGGCGCACTATAATACGGACGCGGTAGTGAGGAGACTGCCATGGACCTATCCGTGCTCAGTTTCGCGGTTCTCCTCATCGCCGGACCCGGCGCCAAGGTCCCCGACGATCTGGAGAAAACCTTCCAAAGTCTCAAGGAAGCAGAATCGAAGAAAGACGCCGCCCAAGTAAAGAAACTAGCGGCGGAGACGTGCGCGCTGGCGCGCCAGGTGGCCTCGATGCCCGCTCCCGAGAGCGAGGAGGAAAAAGAGGCCTGGGCCGAGCGCGTCGCCTATGCGCGCGACATCGAGTTGCATACCGAGTATGCGCTGTATGCCACCGCGATCCAGGCCCCACCGGAGACGATGGTGGAGCTGCTATCGGCCCTTGAGCAGCAGAACCCCAAGAGCAAGTACCTTGATGAAGCTTATGGACTCTACTTCCTGACGCTGAGCCAGACAGGCGCCGCGTCGAAGATACCGGTTCTTGCCGAGAAGGCCATTGCTCACCTTCCCGACAACGAGGACCTGCTGCTGGTGCTGGCCGAGACGGCGATGAACCGCAAGCAGAGTGACCGCGCACTGGGCCACGCTGAGCACCTGTTGGCCGTTCTGTACAAGCACCCGAAGCCCGAAGGCGTTTCCGCTGCCGACTGGGAGCGCAAGCGGAGCGTGGGGCTGGGGCGCGGCCACTGGATCGCCGGCCTGATGCACAGCGAGAAAGCCCAGTACTTCGAGGCCAACAAGGACCTGCGGGCGGCGCTGCCTCTCATCAAAGGCAACCAAGCGATGGTGGCCCCAGCGCTGTTCTATCTAGGCGTGGTGAACTACCAACTCGGGAGGATGACGATGAACAAGGCGCAAGTGCTCGAAGCTGCGAAGTTCAGCGAGCAGGCGGCCGTCATCAAGGGTCCGTTCGCCGAGCAGGCCTGGCGCAATGCGCACGTGATGAAGACCGAGGCCTCGAAGATGCGCTAGGGGAGGTTCATCCCGCGAGCATGCACGTCAAGGGACTCCAGCCCTTCCAGTACTAGTCCTCAGACTCTGACGGTACTGTATCCAAAGACCGCTTCGATTCATTTCTCTCCCGAGACTGCCGGCGCATAGTGCAGGCAGGCAGGTCCCGTGGCGTGCACTCGACGTTGTGGGGGACAAGTCCGCCCGGTCAGTGACCGCACGACCGCAGCCTGATTCGCCACGGGCTGAGCTACTTCCTGCTCTCGGAAGAGCAGGAGAAAGGAGCGTCCATGAGGAGGCTGATCCTGATGGCCACGGTGGTTTTGGCCTGGCTGACCCTACAACCTCAACCGGCCACCTGTGGCGGTCCGGGCTATATCTGCCGCAGCAACACCGATCCGGTCGACGGGGGCTGTATTTACGAGAACGCGCCGTGCGGCTCAAACAACGGGAAGATGGGTCAGTGCCAAACCCGGCCCTCGAAGCACCGTAAGTTGCCGTACGAGTGCCGGTGCGTGTGTGGGGAGCAGTAGTCTGCCGGGAGCGTGCAGTGCCCGTGACCTGCGACGAGGTGCGCGACGCTGCGGGGCTCTCCTATCTGCCATCGCAGCGGGACCCGTGGCAGGGCCCGTCCATGGGGAGTTGTCGCGGAATGTTCCTCAATAGCACTTGGAGGTGAGGCCGCCGTCGACGACCACGATGCTGCCGGTCATGAAGGAACTGGCTTCCGAGGCGAGGAACAGGGCGACCTGGGCGATCTCACGCGGCTCGGCGATGCGCCGGAGGGCGTACTTTGAGTACACCTCGCGACGGAGCGCCTCTGGGTCCGGCGCCTTATCGAAGTACTCGGCAACCATCGGCGTGTTCACGTCTCCCGGGCAGATGCAGTTGACGCGTACGCCCTGCGGGCCGTAACCGACGGCCATGGCCTTGGTCAGAGCGATGACGCCGCCTTTCATGGCGCAGTAGGCAGCCAGCTCGGGATCGCCCACGAAGCCGAGGATGGAAGCAACATTCACGATGGCGCCGCCGCCGGCCCGGATGATCGCCGGGAGCGCCGCCTTGGACATCAGAAACACGCCTTTGAGGTTGACCGATTGCAGGCGCTCCCAATCCTGTTCCCTGGTTTCCACCAAGGCGCCGAGGATCTGGACGGCAGCGTTGTTCATGAGTGTGTCGAGCCGCCCGTAGCGCTCTATGGTCCAGGCGACGGCGCGCTGTGCGTCGGCCTCCGAGCTTACGTCGGCGTGAACAAACGAAGCATCCAGGCCGCGCCCGCGTATCTCCTCAGCGGCCGCGGCGCCCGCCTTGTTGTTCCAGTCGAGCAGCACGACGCTCGCTCCGGCTTCAGCAAAAACCTCGGCGCTGGCGCGCCCGATGCCGGACGCCCCGCCGGTCACGATCACTACACGTCCTTGCATTCGCATAAGAGTTGATTGTCCCGGATTACTCTCTGACAGTCTATAATTGAAGGAACTTCCCGTCGCCGGGCGCCGTACCCTGAAGTGAGGAGCTTCCATGCGCGCCTGTGTACGGTTTGCCATAGTCCTGACGGTGGCCGCGGCTCTTTGCGCCGCCGCCGATCCCTCGTTGATGAAGCTGGTCATGCCCGAAGCCAGACTCATCTCCGGGTTCAACTTCTCCCAGGTTCTTGCTTCTCCGATCGGCCAGTTCGC
>CAYZJD010000312.1:5144-5699 GCA_964478455.1 uncultured Solibacteraceae bacterium
CCAGTTCGCGCTATCCCAGATGCAAGGCGAGAGCCCGGAATTCCAGGCGTTCGTCGCCACCACCGGTTTCGATCCGCGCCGCGATCTGCGAGAGGTTCTAATCGCCTCCACCGGCGGGCCGAATGCGGCACCGTCGGCTCTTGTGCTGATCCGCGCCGACTTCGAATCCGCGCGGGTCGTCGATCTGGCGAAGAAGCACGGGGCGACGATGCGTCAGTACAGGGGCGTGCCGGTTCTCACCGGCGGTCCGAGAGGCGCTATTAACCTGACTCCCCAGCGCCAGCAGAAATCGGAAGGGTGGGTGGCTTTTCTGGAGAATACGATCGTCGTCCTAGGCGACGCGGCCAGCGTACGAGGCGCGATCGACCGCCGCGGCACGGGATCCAACGTGAACCCGCGCCTTGCCGCCCGGGTGAACGAACTGAGCGGCCTTTACGACTTCTGGGGCGTGTCGATGATCCCCGCCGCCGAATGGGCGGGAGCCGTGCCAAGTGAGCAGGTCGGCGGCGCGATCAAGGGTGACGTGTTCCGCGGCATCGAGGAAGCAAGCGGCGG
>CAYZJD010000313.1:0-5694 GCA_964478455.1 uncultured Solibacteraceae bacterium
ACTCCGGCAGCCCGCTCGTGTCGCGGGGATTGAGAACCCTGGGCACGCCCACCCGTGTCGGATAGCGCCCAGTCAGCAGAGCGGCCCGCGAGGGCGAGCAGAAGGGACTGCCCGAGTAGAAGTGCGTGAACCGCACTCCCTCGGAAGCCATCGTGTCCAGATTCGGCGTGCTCAGGCTCGAGCCATAGCAGCCGAGGTCTCCGTAGCCTAGATCGTCGGCGTAGATGAGGACGATGTTCGGAGGCCGCCCCGCGCCGCTCGCGGTCCGATGGGCAAAGGTTGCCAGCGAGCCAAAGATAAATCGCCGCCTGCCGAGTCCCATGGCGAGGATCTTATCACCCTGCCAAGCCTCACCTGGGAGCGCGCGTGGCCCCGGAACCACCCCCGGCCGCCGCCGGGCAAGGTGTTGTACACTGGTTTTGCGACAGCAGGAGGTGGGTCTTCTCCAGTAGTTGGCGAGCACAGATCCTGCCCGTCGGGCTTCCGCAGTACCTCGCGAAGGTTCCGGGCGCTCTCTTTTCGCTTGTCTTTCCCGATGACTGCCGTTTGTGCCGGCGGCCTCTCGAGGGGATCTCGCGAATCCCGGTTTGCGCGCCGTGCCTTGATCGGCTCGAGCCTCTCGCCGCCGAGTTCTTCTGCGTGCAGTGCCGCACGCCGTTCCTGAACCGCTATCCGCTGGACCACGAAGGCCGGTGCGCGCTATGTCGCAGCGGCGCTCGGGGCTTCGACGCGGCTTACTCCTACGGTCCGTACGAGGGCGCGCTGCGCGAGTTGATTCACCTGTTGAAGTACAGCCGCATCCGCACCCTGGCCGGTCCGCTCGGCGAACGGCTGTCCATAGCGCTTCCACGGGACGAGCAGTTTGATGCCATCGTGCCCACGCCGCTGCACTGGTGGCGGCGCTGGCGCCGCGGATTCAACCAGTCTCACCTGCTCGCGAAAGAACTCTCGCGCCGCACGGGGATTCCGGTGTTGCGAGCTGTCCGCCGCATTCGCGATACGGCGTCCCAAGCCGGTCTCAGCCACTCGGCCCGCCGCCGGAACGTCGCGGCTGCCTTCCGCGCCCGGCAGTCTCTCGAAGGACGGCGCGTCCTTCTGGTGGATGACGTGATGACCACGGGCGCCACCGCCTCGGCATGCGCCCGCGCGCTTAAAGAAGCGGGCGCACGCTACGTCGCGTTGCTGGCTCTGGCCCGGGCGGACCGGCGCTCGCCCGTGCCCGCGCGCGACGCTGCGGCGTATTCGGGAGTCGCGCCATGACCGGCGTCGATCGCATGCACAGGCCGGTGCTCGTGCTCAACGCCAGCTACGAGCCGATCAACATCTGCGCCGCCCGCCGTGCGCTCGTGCTCGTTCTGAAAGGCGTCGCCTCCGCCGAGGAACTCACGCAGGTGTTCATTCACTCGGCGCGGACCACGCTGCTTCTGCCGTCCGTCATCCGGCTCCTCGAGTACCGCCGCATCCCGCACCAGACCCGGCCCCTGTCGCGCAAGACCATTCTCATGCGCGACCGCTACACCTGCCAGTACTGTCTGACAATGCTGCCGTCCGGGGAACTCACCCTGGATCATGTCGTGCCGCGCTCGCGCGCCGGTGAAACCGCGTGGGAGAACCTCGTGGCCTGCTGCCACGTCTGCAACAACCGCAAGGGCAACCGCACTCCGGAAGAAGCCGGCATGCGCCTGTCGCGCATGCCGCGGCCTTTCAATCTCCACACCAGCCGCCACCTCATGCGGCAGCTCGCCCACAGCGACAACCAGTGGAGGAAGTATCTCTTCTATTGAGACATTGCGCCATTGAGTCATTGGGCCATTGAGAGAACGACTCGAGCTTACGGTGACTCAATCGCCCAGTCTAGCGGCGGCTCAGTTTGAGGTTGGCGGGCTGCCGGGTGTCGCCGGCATGGCCGACGGTTTCGGCTTGTGCTTCTCTTCCTTCTTCCCGGCTTTCAGCGGGCTGATCAGGACGTGGGCGAACCGCCCTTCCAGCCGAGGCTGCCCTTCGACGGCGCCGTACTGCGCCAGGTCCTCGACGAACCGCAACAGCAGCTTCTGTCCAATGTCCACGTGGGCGATCTCGCGGCCGCGGAACTGCACCATCGCCTTCACGCGATTCCCTTCCTTGAGGAAGCGAACGGCGTGGTTCTTCTTGAACTCGTAGTCGTGGTCGTCGGTGTTCGGCCGGAACTTCAGTTCCTTGACCTGGATGACGTGCTGCTTCTTCTTGGCTTCCTGCTGTTTCTTCTTTTGCTCGTACTGCCACTGGCCATAATCCATGGCCTTAGCCACGGGAGGCTCCGCCGTGGGCGCCACCAGGATGAGGTCGAGCCCCATTTCCTGTGCCCGGCGTAACGCTTCGCTCGTCGGCATGACAGCGACCGCGCCGTCAGGAAAGACGGCGCGCACCTCTCGTACTCGGATGGCCTCGTTGACGTTTTCCCGGATTCTCGGCCGGCGTGGTGGGAAGGATCTTCCTGGAATCATTGAGTCGTGGTTTCGGCGGGGGAGGACATGCGCCCCATGTCCCTCATGTAAGCACAAATCCAGGAAATATTCCAGCCTGTTGGCATGGGCGGGATGGCCCACCAACGGCGATGAAAGTCAGAATTCGGTCGCAGGCTTCGCCGCCCCAAGCGCACGTTCAGTTCTTTCAACAGGTTGCGCTCCTCGCGCGTGGGCAGCGTTGCCTGTCACCGATCTTGACTTTCGAGAGTGCCGCCAAATCGGCCAAGATAGTCTTGATGCTCCTTACCGGCATCCACCCCGTACTCGAAGCTCTGCGGGCCGGCCGCCCGCTGGAGCGAATCCTGGTGGCGAAAGGCGCGGCTGGGCCGCGCGTGCAGGAGATCATCGGCCTGTCGAGGGCGGCGTCGATTCCGGTGCGTTTCGAGCCGCGCGGCTCGCTGGACCGGCTGACCGGCGGCTCCGTGCACCAGGGCGTGGTCGCTGTGGGCTCCGCTAGCCGCTACGCCGAACTCGAGGATGTCCTTGACCGCGCCCGCATGCTGCTCGTTCTTGATGGCGTCGAGGACCCGCACAACCTGGGCGCCATCATCCGCACCGCCTACGCCGCCGGCGCCGATGCCGTCGTGATTCCGGAACGCCGTGCCGCCGGTCTCACGGAGACGGTGGCCAAGGCAGCCGCCGGCGCACTCGAGTATCTGCCGGTGGTCCGTGTGGGCAACATCAACCGCGCGCTCGAACGGCTGAAGCGACAGGGGTTCTGGATCTACGGCCTCGATGAACGCGGTCAGCACCTGCATCACGCGATCGACTACCAGGAGCCGGCCGCCATTGTTCTTGGCGGAGAAGGCAAGGGTCTGCACGAGCAAGTTCGCCGGCATTGCGACCTGCTCGTTCGAATCCCTCTGGAAGGTAAGCTCTCCTCGCTCAACGTTTCGGTCGCGGCGGGCGTGGTCCTGTTCGAGTGGAAGCGGCGGCGCTCCTGAGCGGCCGCGCTTCCGCATCCACCGAAACCTGCGAAACCTGCGCCGCCACTTGCCTGATCGCCGTCTTCCCTATATAGTACTGGGTATATCAACTCAGAGGAGGTTTCCATGGCAGACTACGCACACCCGGAGGTACTTGTCAGCACGGACTGGGTCGCCCGGCATTCCAACGACCCGAATGTCAGGATCGTCGAGGTGGACGTGGACACGGCCGCTTACAGCGAGGGTCATGTTCCTGGCGCCATCGGCTGGGCCTGGAACACGCAGCTTTGCGACACCGTGCGCCGCGACATCCTCTCCAAGGAACAACTGGAGGAGCTGATGGCCTCCTCCGGCATCGGCAACAACGCCACGGTGGTCATCTATGGCGACAACAACAACTGGTTCGCCGCCTGGGCGTTGTGGCAACTGAAGATTTACGGCCACAAGGACGTCCGCTTGATGAACGGCGGCCGCAAGAAGTGGCTCGCCGAGGGGCGGGAACTGTCCACCGAAGCCCCGCGCTATCCCCGTGCCGCGTACAGGGCTGCGGCGCCGGACCTTTCCCTGCGCGCATTCCTGCCCCAGGTGCAAACCGCCATGAAGGACAAGCGCGCTGCTCTCGTGGATGTTCGCAGCCCGCAGGAGTACACCGGCGAGATCCTGGCGCCGCCGGGCTTGCCCGAAACCTGCCAGCGCGGCGGCCATGTTCCCGGCGCACGCAGCATCCCGTGGGGCAAGGCCTGCAACGACGACGGCACATTCAAGTCCTTCGACGATCTCAAGCAACTTTACGGCGGCGAGGGCATCGACGGCTCCAGGCCCGTCATCGCCTACTGCCGCATCGGTGAGCGTTCCAGCCACACCTGGTTCGTGCTGAAATATCTCCTGGGTTTCAAGAACGTCACCAACTATGACGGCTCCTGGACCGAATGGGGCAACCTCGTGGGCGCTCCCGTGGAGCGAGGCGCAGCCAGCGCAGCGAGGGCTTGAACCGCATGAGGGCCGAGAACTACCAGGAACGCAAGGTCGAGATCGAAGGCTGGCCGGTCAACCTCTCCTCGTACGAGGCAGACGGCGTTTTTCACTGCAAAGCCGACAATGTCTCTCCGGGAGCCGCTCTCGCTCGCACGCGCGGCGCGACGCGCGAGGAGGCGGAGCAGAAAGCCATCGAGCGGGCTCGCGAATTGCTCTCGCGCACTCGCCGCCAGAACGTCTGAGCTGCGGGGCTCGTGGGGCAGGCACCCGACCTGCCCCGGCCCGCCGCCATCATCCGCCTCTTCTCGTCCTCGCCGCGCTGATCGTCTCCGGCGCGCTCGCGCAGGAACTCAAGGTCTACTCGGAGTTTTCTCGCATCGACCCCTACGGGGAGGTCGTTCTTGCGGACCGTCCGAAGCGGGCCGGCCTAAAGCCGCGCGAGATCTTGTCGCCGGCGGTTGCGCGCAATGCCTATGCGTCGTTCCACGTTGCGGTCACCACCCCTGCCGGGCCGCCGTTCACGCTCTATGTGGGCCAGAACCCGGAGGATGCCTTCACCGTCAACGCGTACCGGGAACTCTACGCACGCCACGGCGGCCATTGGATCCCCGACAGACTGGAACCAGTGAAGCTGCCGTACACAACGAAGCTGCCCGACCCGCGGCGTCCCGTTCCCGGACAGACCACCGTCACCTTCTGGATGGACCTCCGGGTCCCTTACAACCTCGAAGTTGGCCGCTACAAAGTTGAGCCGCAGGTCTGGATCGAGGGCCGCTGGCTTGTCTACCCAATGGAGGTCCGCGTTCTGCCGGCGATCATCCCGGAAGCGAGGCCGGCCGCAACGCGTTTGGCCCCGCCCGGTGACCCTTCCGACGTGACCGCCCGCGGACCTTTCCTCGGCTTCTTCTGTCAGGTCCCGCCGGAAGCCCCGGCGGACGGCCGTTCTTCGATCCGGCGGCTCATCCTCCGCAACGCGCTTCAGGACATGGCGCTCGCCCGCTTGCTCGCCAAGAAGCACGGCAAGGAGGCCGTTTTCCCGCCGCCACTGCGCGGCCCGGCCTACACCGGCCTTAAGGAATGGTGCCGCGACCCTGCCCTCCCCACGGACCTGGGGGCCGAGTGGTATCTCCGCGTCCGGGACGCGCTGTATCGCATGATAGACTGAGGGAGAACAGCCTTCCTTCTCAAGCAACCGCGCCGGAGAGATGGCCGAGTGGTTGAAGGCGCACGCTTGGAAAGCGTGTATACGGGAAACCGTATCGAGGGTTCGAATCCCTCTCTCTCCGCCA
>CAYZJD010000314.1:0-5687 GCA_964478455.1 uncultured Solibacteraceae bacterium
GAGAGAGGCCTTCGCGGAAGCAGTAGACAATCGAATCCAGGGAGACGCGGCTGCCGGCCACCCGGTAGGCCCCCTCCACGTGTTCCACGTAATCCTTGGCCATACGCCGCCTCCTCCCGTTCATCATCCCACAGAAGCGCTTGACAGGACATCTGTTGCCGTTTGATACCACGAGGCCGCTGAAGACGAATTGCTTAATTCGCACAGGTGGAGGTCGGCAAAGCCGGCTGATCGGATAGGATTTGTACATGACCGGCAGGCAACTGATTGATCGGCGCTCCGCGCTCAGCTTGATCGGCTCCGCATCACTACCCGGCATTGGTCGCGGCCAGGCGACGTTGGCGTCGCAGCCTCCGCCGGATCGGCCGCGAGACCTCAACCCGACAGGAGCCGACATCGGCTCGCTGTTCGTTGACATCGAGCAGCTGGCCGCCTCGAATCAGTACCCGCTCTCGTTTCTCAATCCCCGCTTCAACCGGCTGGAAGAGTGGAAGAACACGGGACGCCAGGCCGTGCTCGATGCGTTCTCCTACCGGCCCGATCCGGTTGATCCGCGGCCCGAGGTCGTCGACCGCCAGGACATGGGCGAATTCATCCGCGAAAAGCTGCTGTTCTCTACTACCGCGCACTTTCGCGTGCCCGCTTATGTGCACATCCCAAAGAACCTCAGCGGGCGTGCGCCGGCAATCGTCGACTTGCACTCTCACGGCGGCATGTATCTGTTCGGCAAGGAGAAGGTGATCGATTTCGGCCGGAATCATCCAGTGATGGTCGACTACCACGCCCGTAATTACGGCGGCCGGCCCACCACCACCGCGCTGGTGCGCCGCGGCTACGTGGTCATCACCACCGATGCGTTCATGTTCGGCGAGCGCCGGCTGTTGATGGATGATGACTTGAAGTACGGCTGGGAGCGGTCGAAGTACTCGGCCGAGGATGCGAAGCGCCTAAACAGGGCATGCGGTTCGAAAGAGGATACGCTGGTCAAGTCGCTGACCTATGCGGGAATGACGTGGCCCGGGATCGTGACCTGGGACGACATGCGCACTGTGGACTACCTCATCACACGCCCGGAGGTCGATCCGAAACGCATCGGCTGCGTCGGTGTTTCCTTCGGCGGGTGGCGCACCCTGTTTCTCGCCGGCCTCGACGAGCGCATCGCCGCCGCTTGCGTGGTCGGTTTCATGTCCGCCGTGAAGCCAATGATCCGCGCCCACATGGACACGCACTCGTTCGTCCACTTCGTGCCGTCGCTGCACCGCCATGTCGATCTGCCCGACGTCGTGTCGATGATGGCGCCGAAGCCCCTGCTCGTCCTTCAATGCAAACAGGACGAGTTGTTTCCGCTCGCGGGCATGCGGCACGCCGTCGAGAAGATTGCCGCGGTCTACGAGAAGGCGGGCGTCAAGGAGCGCTTCAGCGGACGGTTCTACGACGTGCCCCACCGCTTCGACGTGCCGATGCAGGAGGATGCATTCGCCTGGTTCGACCGCCATCTGACCCAGTAAGGCAGGTCCCCGACCTGCCCGACGCTCGTTTGCGAAAGAGCCTTGCGGCGAGTTGCCGGGGAAGAACTCAGACCTTCTCCGGCACAACGTACGGCGCACGGTACTCGCGCGTGAGTAGCCGCGCTGCCTCGGAGTCGTTCACGATACTCCAGGTGTCCGGGTCAATCGTTAGTCGCCTGCCGACGCGGTAACTGATGTTCGCCAGGTGCACCAGGGCGACGGAAGTAACGCCGATCTCGATGTCGGCGGTCAGCTCCCGGTAGTTCCGGCTGCGGCAGGCGGCCAGGAAATTCGCCATGTGGGGGGCGGTTTCATCGTCCGGGCCGGCCTTCTCCTCCATCACCAGCTCACGCTTGTAGCCTTTGTAAACGCGGAACCCGTCGCTGTCGAGCGTCAGAAAGCCCTCGCTGCCGAAGAAGATGTTGCCGACGAAGTGATCGCCACGCCGGACGTCCCCTTCCCCTGGCGTCATCAGACCCCTGACTTCAAACGTAATCCGGCAATCTCCATAGTCGAGCGTGGCGGTTTGCGTGTTCGGCGTCTCCTGATCGTCCACCGAGATGAACTTCCCGCCCGTCGAGCTGACGTGCTTCGGCAGGCCTCGGTTGAGCCCCCACCGCGCCTTGTCCATCTCGTGGATGCCCTGGTTGCCGATGTCGCCGTTCCCCGTGTCCCAGAACCAGTGCCAGTTGTAGTGGAAGCGATTCCGGCTGAATGGCCGCATCGGCGCGGGGCCCAGGAACAGATCCCAATTGATGCCTGGCGGAATCGGCTCGTCAGGCGTGTGGCCGATGGATTTCCTGGGATTGAAGCACAAACCCCTGGCCTCGTAGACCTTCCCGATGACTCCTTGCCCCAACAGCTCCATCGCCCGGCGGACATAGCCGATGCTGCGGCTCTGCGAGCCGACCTGCACCATCCGGTTGTACTTCCGCGCCGCTTCGATCATCTTGCGGCCTTCATAAACGTTGTGGCTCGGCGGCTTCTCCACGTACACGTCCTTGCCCGCCTGACAGGCCCAGATGGCGCCGAGCGCGTGCCAGTGGTTCGGCGTCGCGAAGGAAACCGCATCCACCTCTTTGTCCTGAAAAAGCTCCCGCATGTCGGCGTACTGCTTCGGTTTGTACCCCAGCAGTCTCTCCACCTGCGCGGTGCCGCGCTCGCGCCCCGCTTGATCCACATCGCAGACCGCGGTGATGCGGCACTGAGGCTGCTTCGCGAATTCGTCAATGTGATCGCGGCCGCGCCCGCCGATTCCGACCACCGCCAGGTTGATGCGGTCATTTGCCCCCAGCACCGAAAGGGCTGGCCGCGCCAGCACCGCAGCCGCGGCCGTTCCGAGAAACGTGCGCCGGTTGTCTTGTTTCATTCTCGACACCTCTGAGGTTGTTGGAGTAACGATTCTACACCAGGGCTGCGCGCGCTGACGCACGAGCGGGGTTTTCGTTCACAGCAATCCCGAAATCGCTTTCTTTTTTCCGATCAGTCACTTCCAGCATCCACGAGCCGCTGGCCGCTTGCCACGTGTCTTACACTGGTGATGGAAGTTGCGGTTGCTGGCCAGCACCCGTTGTCGTTTCTGCGGACTCCGGCCCGCGGCGCCCAGTCACGGCTCGCGGCATGACTCGAGCGCGATCATGCTGACGCGGTTTGGGGTGGGACGGTCCCCAGGTTTGGCGAGAGCCCCCTGACCCGACCGGCTCAATCGACGGATTCAGCCCGTCAACGACACAAACTCCGGGCGGCGGCGGGAGTTGATCCCGCCCCGTCCGATCTTACTTCCCCGATCCGCGCATCACCTCCTCTGCGGCCGTAGTGTCTCTGCACTCTCCACTCACCGCTTGCCGTACAATGAAAGCAATCCCGCATGCGGACGTTCTACATCGAGACCTTCGGGTGCCAGATGAACGTCCACGACTCGGAAAAGGTCGTGGGCACGCTCATGGCCCGGGGCTACAGCCCGGTGGAAACGCCCGACGAGGCCGACCTGGTCCTTTACAACACGTGCAGCATCCGCGACAAGGCCGAGCAGAAGGTCTTCAGCCGCCTCCAGCAGTTCAAGCGGAGCGGCAACGGCAAGGTATTCGGCGTGCTTGGCTGTGTGGCTCAGCAGGAGGGCGAGCGCATCTTCGAGCGCGCGCCGCACGTGAGCCTGGTCTGCGGCTCGGCCAGTTACAGCAAGCTGCCGCAGTTGCTCGTCCAGCTCGAGTCGGGCAGCCGGCACGTCACCGGACTCAGCCTCGATACCGATGAAACCTTCGAGACGCCGCTCACCCGCCGCGACAATCCGTACCGCGCTTACATCACGATCATGGAAGGCTGCGACAAGTCTTGCGCCTACTGCGTGGTGCCCTTCACGCGCGGTCCCGAGCGCAGCCGCTCGAGCGCGAGCATTATGGAGGAAGCACGCCAGCTCGCGGCCGCCGGCTACACCGAAATCCAGCTCCTCGGGCAGAACGTCAACAGTTACCGCGATCCCTCGCCCGCTGGCTGGAACTTCGCCACGCTGCTCGCGCGCGTCGCCGAGGTCCCCGGGCTCCGCCGCGTCCGCTTCACCACGTCGCACCCGCGCGATTTCGGCCGCGACATCGTCGAGGCCATCGATGCCAACCCGGTCCTCTGCAATCACGTGCACCTGCCCGTGCAATCGGGCTCGACGCGCGTGCTCGAGCGGATGCAGCGCCTGTACAGCCGCGACGAGTACCTGCGCCGCATCGAGTGGCTGAAGGCCTCGCGCCGCAACATCGCCATCAGCACGGACATGATCGTCGGCTTCTGCGGAGAAACCGAAGAGGACTTCGAGCAGACGCTGTCGCTCATGGACGAGGTCGAATACGATTCGATCTTCAGTTTCAAGTACTCGCCGCGCCCAAACACGCCCGCCCTTTCGCTCGACGGCCACGTGCCCGATCTCGAAAAAGGACGCCGCCTGACCATCCTCCAGGAGAAGCAGCGCGCCATTCAGCTTCGCCGCAACGCGCAACTGGTGGGCGCCGTCGAACAAGTGCTCGTCGAAGGCTACAATCATGCCACCGGGCAGTGGATCGGCCGCACGGCGCAGAACCGCGTCCTCAACTTCACTCACCCCGCCTTGCCCGCCCCCAACGGCGATTCGCTCGCGGGCCGTTACGTCGATGTCCGTGTCACCCGCGCCGGCCCAAACTCCCTCGCTGGCGAAGCGCTGTGAGGGGTCAGACCAAACTGCCTCGAGCGCGGTGTGAGGGGTCAGACCAAACTGCCCCGAGCGCTGTTTGCGAGTGGGCAGTTCTGTCTGACCCCTCCTGCTGACCCCTTCACCCTTCCCCTCGCCCGCCAATCTGTTCTAATGGAACAAAGGGGAACGTCATGGAAGTCGAGATGAAGATCCGGGGCCTGATGATGGATCCGGTCACCAACATGCCGATCGTCATCCTCAAGGATGTGAACGGCAACTCCATCCTGCCGATCTGGGTCGGCGTGTACGAGGCCAATGCCATCGCCCTGGAAATCGAAAAGGTCTCGACTCCGCGTCCCATGACCCACGACCTCATCAAGACCCTGCTCTCGGGCCTTGGCGCCGGCATCCGCAAGGTCGTTGTCAGCGAACTGAAGGACGACACGTTCTACGCGGTCATCTGGCTCGAGCGGGACGGCAAGCTGATCAGCGTAGACTCGCGGCCGAGCGATGCGCTGGCGATCGCGCTCCGCCTCGATTGCCCGATCTACGTGGAAGACTCCGTGCTGCATTCCTCCAAGGCCGCCACCTCCGTCTCCGAAAAGGTGAACAACGAAGAGTTGCGCCGCTGGCTCGAGGGGCTCAACGACGAGGACCTCGGCCGCTACAAGATGTAGGCCCCGTGGTGGCTGAAATGCTTGAACGACTGGCTGCCGCCGGGATCCGTCTTGTCCCGCTCCAGGGCCTGGAAACGCACTTCGTCTTCGAGAGGGACGGCTTTGTCGCCATTGTCGAGCGCGCCGGCGACGGCTGCGGCCAGATCGGCAGCGCGGGCCTGCTGACGGAGAAAGGCTTCGCGGCGCTCGTCTGGAAAGAAGGAAAGGCGTTCTTCGTTGCCAAGGGCCTGGAGCGGCCCGCCAGCGAGGAGCAGGTGGTTTTGCTGCGGCGCTTCGACACCGACCTGCGTGCGGCCCTCCGTTGACACCATGAAGGTCCTTGTCAGTTTCGCCACCGCCGTCCTTGCG
>CAYZJD010000315.1:0-5666 GCA_964478455.1 uncultured Solibacteraceae bacterium
AGGCCGGCGGGCACAAAGAGGCCGCGGGCCTCTTCGCCCGGGCCCTGCGGCTGAACGCGCGCGCGCCGAAACCGGATCCGGCTGTCTACCTCATCTACGGCGAGTATCTGGTAGGGCAGGAACGCGCCACGGAAAGCGTGCCGGTGTTCACAAAGGCGCTGATGCTGGATCCACACTCCGGCGTGGCCTGGTATTGGCGGGCGACTGCTCTTGAGAAGCTTGAGGATTACGGACACGCCGAGGCGGACGCGTTTGCGGCGTTGCGCGAATCGGGCGACCAGAAATCGGTCCACCTTCTGCTGGTGCGCACTTACCGCGCGATGAACCGGTTGGAGAAAGCAGAGGAGCAGGCGGCCATCGTGTCACGGCTCACCGAGCAGGAGAGCGCCGAACACGGGCGGGCTCGAGCCGTGCGCGCGGCCCTGCGCGCGGGCGAGCCGCTACTCAAAGAAGGCCGGTGTCAAGAGGCAATTCCACACTACGAAGAGATCGTCCGCCTGCTGCCGACCTTCTACGAAGCACACTTCGCTCTCGGCGTCTGCTACAGCCAAACCGGCAGGCCGCGGGACGCCGAAACGTCGCTCCGCACCTACTTGTCGCTTCAACCGCTCTCAGCCGACGGCCACGCCGCTCTGGGCATCCTGCTGCTTGAAGAGAAACGCACTATCGAAGCGCGATCGGAGCTGTCTGAGGCAGTGCGCCTGGATCCTTCGGCGGTCGAGCCGCGCAAGGCGCTGGCTCACATCTACACCTCGATGTCCGACCCCGCGTCCGCGGTGAACGTGCTCCGTCCCGTGGCTGGCGCGCCGGAGCCCGACCTCGAGGCGCTCCTGATGTTTGCCGAGGCGCTCTTCGCGAACAAAGAGCGGGAGAGCGCGTCGCGCGAAGTGGAACGGATTCTGAAACTGGATCCGGCGAACGCGGCTGCGTCTGAACTGAAGCGCAGGATCACCCGACCCTGACCGGCCCTATTTCTGGTGCTCCTCGATCCACCTCTGGTGCTTCTGAGCTTCCTCTTCCTGTCCGAGCGCGAAATAGGTTCTTGCCAGGAATGCGCGCGCGGCACGCTGCTGGAGCGGATCGCTGCCCGCCAGCTCGAGCGCCTTCCTTGCCTCGGCAAGAGCCTTCTCGTTCTCGCCCTGCGCGCTCAGGTACTTCGCGCGCTCGAGGCGGGCCGGGCCGAATTGCGGGACATGGCGGAGCGTCTCATCCACGATCCTCTGCGCTTCTTGTTCCCGGGACTGTCGCACGAGAAATTGCACGTACTCAAGGGCAGCATTCGGATCGAAACTGCGGAGACGCCGGTTCGCCGCAAGTGCCTCGGTGAACGCCTGCTCGGCTTGCTCGGCGCGGCCCAGCTTGTCTTGGGCGATGGCCAGCACGGTGTAGATTTGCATTCTGGCCGCATCGTTGCCGGCGGACAAAGCAAGCGCCTTCTGCTCGGCCTCGATAGCTGCTTCCTCGCGATGATTCAGCAGCGCCCACTGGCCATAGAAATGATGCGTCTCCGGATCTTGGGGCAGGATGCGAGACGCGTTCTCCAGCAGCTCACCCGCACGCGGGTTCGTGTAACTGCGGCGGAAAAGGATGTGGCCGGTCCGCTTGAGGAGGGGACCGGATTTCGGGTGGGCTTTAATGGCCCGCTCCCCCGCCTCCGCGGCTTTGTCCGCTCGGTCGAGTTTCAGCCAGGCATCCATCAGCGTCAAGTGGACTTCGGGCGGCAGCCCCGCTTCCGCGTTGAGGAGGATCTCGAGGGCTTCCGCCGCCCGATCGAAATCACCGCGCGCCAGGTAGTTCTTCGCCGCCATCAAGTGCGGCTCATGCCACGCGGGGCCGACCTGCCCCGCGAACGCCAGCAGCAGAACGAAAACCGCGATCATTGTTCGCGCACCGTGAGCACCTGGTCCGCCTTCACGCCGGCAAGCGTCTGCCGGATTCCGCTCGGCCACAGGATTTCGATCTTCTCCGCCGCCTCCGCCGGCCCGAGCCCGAAGTGCACCCTCTTGTCGCTCGAAGCGCTGTAGCCGACGCTCGTGTTGGCATGGTTGTACAGGACGCGCCCCCCGGGCAAAGTCACGCAGACTCGAGCGCCCAGGCCGTCACGGTTGCTCTTCGTGCCGGCAAGGTTCACGAGCAGCCAGTGATTCGGCGCCGGTGAGCGGTTGAGGAACACCGCCGGTTTCTCGTGCTGGCGCGTGATGACGGCGTCGATCCGGCCGTCGTTGTCCAAGTCGCCGAAGGCGACGCCGCGGTGCCGGGCTGCCACACGGAAAGTAGGGCCGGCCTGCGCGCTGACATCGGAGAACCTGCCGTTTCCGAGGTTGCGGAGCACCATCGGAGGCAGTTCGGCCGGCAGGCGGTCGATCTGCTCGGAGTTGTCCAGAATGGCCGCGCAGGAAGCGAACAGGTCTTTGAAGCCGTCGTTGTCGAAGTCCACAATGCCGCTGCCCCAGGCGGTGACGCCGATGGTCGCCTTGGCCACCCCTGACGCGCTGGTAGCGTCGCGGAAATCGCGCCCGCGATTCAGGAACAGGGGAAACGTGTCGCCGATCATGGCCACGACGAAGATGTCAGGCCGGCCGTCGTTGTTCACGTCGCGAAAGTCGATGCCCATGCCCGCGATCGACTTCCCGTTTTCGTTATAGGCAACGCCGCTCAGAATGGCGGTCTCGGCGAACGTGCCGTTGCCCTTGTTCCGAAAGAGGAAGTGGCGGTAAGTGTCATTGGAAACGAAGATATCGGTGAAGCCGTCGTTGTCGTAGTCAGCGAAGGCGATGCCCATCCCCTTGCCGGTGTATTTACCGATGCCTGAAGCCTCGGACACGTCGGTGAAAGTGCCGTCGCCGTTATTGCGAAACAGCATGTTCGGCTGGCCTTCGTAGCTGTTGGGCGAGCAGTAGGCGGGAATGTTCTCCACCTTGCATACCGGCTCGGTTTCGATGGACCAGTTGACGTAGTTGGCCACGAAGAGGTCCAGGTCGCCGTCGTTGTCGTAGTCGAACCAGCCGGCGCTGATGGCCCAGGTTTTTCCGAGCTTCGGATGAACTCCTTGCACGCCGGCCTTTTCCGTCACGTCGGAAAAGGCGCCGTTACCGTTGTTGTGGAAGAGCTGGTTCCGGTTCACGCCGGCGAGGTAGAAGTCCTGCCAGCCGTCGTTGTCATAATCGGCGACGGCAATGCCCATCCCGAAGCCCTCGCCGCGCACCCCCGCCTGGTCGGTTGTGTCGGCGAACGTCCCGTCTCCATTGTTGCGATACAGACGGTTGTAATAACGAGGATCGTTCTTGGCGAGTTGCGGGATTTGCGCGCCGTTGACGAAGTAGACGTCGAGCCGGCCGTCGTTGTCATAGTCGAAGACCGCGAGCCCGGCGATCATCGTCTCGATCTGGTGCTTTCGCTCCGTTACGCAGTTATCCAGTGCGAAGGTAATCTCCGTACGCTCGACTACGTTGTCAAACACAATTGTCGGAGGCGGGGCCGTCCGCTTCTGCGGCCAAACGCACAGCGCCAGAACGAGAGCGAAGGCGGCTGCGGCGGCCAGTCTCATTTCAGCGCAGCTCCTCCAGCTTCAGGATGCGGTCGCTCTCCAGATCCTTCAGCACTTGCACAACGCCGCTGGGCCAGCGGATTTCGATCGAGGCGATAACGGTTTCCGGCCCCAGGCCGAAGTGGAGCCGCTTGTCACTCGACGACATGAAGCCGACGCTGGCGGTGACGTGGTTGAAGAGAGTCCGGCCTGAGGCCGTGGTCACCTTCACTTTCGTCCCGATGGCATCGCGGTTGCTCTTCGTTCCGACGGCCTCGATAAGAAGCCAGTGGTTTCCGTTGCCAGCCGAGTTGAGCATGATGCGCGGGCGCTCGTTCAGCGATGTGACCACCAGATCGAGAAAGCCGTCGTTGTTGAGGTCGCCGAAGGCGGAGCCGCGCTGGAAGCCCTCGCGCAGGAAATCTCTCCCCATCTCCTTCGAGACGTCCAGGAACTGTTTGCCGTCCACATTCTCGAACATCGAATCGTGCTGCCGGGCGTTCGGCACGATGTAATCAACGTCACCATTGGAAGAGTAGAGGTCCTTCCAGCCGTCGTTGTTGTAGTCAATGAAACCATTGCTCCAGCCGGAGCGGGATTCACTGAGCTGCGCGATCTGCGTCGACGGCGAGACGTAGCGGAACGACCGTCCCTTTTGGTTGCGGAACAGCGCCCAGATCTGGCCCATCAGGTTGTTGTAGAAGACGTCCACCCAACCGTCGTTGTCGTAATCCTTGACGTCGCAACCCATGGCCGAGACCGTGGCGCCGCTGTCGTTGTAAGCGACGCCGTAAAGCAGTCCCTGCTCCTTGAACGTGCCGTTTCCCTGGTTCACATAGAGGAAATTGCGCACCGTGTCGTTGGCGACGAACACATCCATGCGGCCATCATCATTGAAGTCGGCGAGGCCGATGCCCATCCCCTTGCCTAAGGCGGTGCCGAAACCCGCCTTTTCGGTGATGTCCTCGAACCTTCCGTTGCCAAGGTTGCGATACAAGCGGTGCGGCACGCTCTCGTAGGTCTTGGGATGGCAGTAGAAGTCGATTCCGTCCCGCGCGCACCGCTGGTCGGTCTGGGGCGTCCAGAAGGTGTAGTTGGAGAGGATCAGGTCGAGCAAGCCGTCATTGTCGGCGTCGAACCAGGCCGCCTGTACGCTCAGGGTGTTCTCGGGCTTCACCGCCAGGCCCGATGTGTCCGTCAAATCGGAGAAGGTTCCGTCGCCGTTGTTGTGATAGAGCGTGTTCTTCCCGGTGTTGGCGATGAACAGATCGACGAAGCCGTCGTTGTCATAATCCCCCGCGGCGACGCCGTAACTGAAATCGATGTGCTCTCCGGCTACCCCGGCCTTCCGGGTTACGTCTTCGAAGGCGCCGTCGCCTTTGTTGCGCAGGAGGCAACTGTGGAAGCTCGGGTCCGTGCGCTTCAGTTCCGGCAACTTCGCCCCGTTGGTGAAGAAGATGTCCATCTTGCCGTCGTTGTCGTAATCGAAAACGGCGATGCCGCCGCACATGGGCTGCGGAAAGTACTTGCGGCCGGTGAAGCTGTTGTTCGAGATGTAGGAGAACCGCGATCGCGGGGCGACGTCAATGAAGTGCGGGCGCTGGGTGGCACCAGCACTGGAGGCAGACGGCCTCAGGATCGAGGTGGCAAGGAGAGCGGCGGCAACCGAGAACAGGAAGCGAGTGGCCGGCAAGTTCAATAAGGACAATCCCTTTCCATTATGGCGTAAGCCGCTGCGATACCGGATGGTAGTGCGCTAAATCCGTGTGCCTGTCCTGGTAGCGGCCTCGGCAGGGCGGGCCGCCAGGGGATCACGTAGTACCAGTGGCAGTCTGCATGGTCGGAAGCGCCACTGTAGGAAGAGGAAGTTGGGCAGGAGCGTTTACCTTGCCCGAGTCCCTGAATTCGCCCAGCCGGAAGAAGTACTCTTCCATTGTCAGGATTACGACGCCGTCTTGATCTCCACCCACGTCGAGCAGATCGATGCACTTCTCATGAAGATTTCCGAGGAGAGCCTCTGCCTTCCCCGTGATGGGCGTGAACGGGACACCGATGCTCTTGAGCACGTGGCAGTCTATCGGATAGCACTGCTGTCCAGATTAGTCCAAAAGCCGCCCTCGGCTGATTGAAAACGCTGGGT
>CAYZJD010000316.1:0-5656 GCA_964478455.1 uncultured Solibacteraceae bacterium
CCTGGAGAATACGCTGACCGAATTGCGGTTCCGCTACGTGCATATCCTCGAGGAGAGCAAGCTGCAAACGTCGTAGATGTCTTCTGGTATCGAGCCGCTGCGAATCACCGTGCTCGGGTCCGGGACCAGCGTCGGAGTGCCGACGCTGGGCTGCCGGTGCGAGGTGTGCCGGTCGGAGGACCCGCGCGACCGGCGGCTGCGGCCGTCGGTGCTGCTGCGTTTCGGCGGGCGATGGGTGCTGATCGACACCACGCCGGACTTCCGCTACCAGGCATTGCGCGTGGGCATGGAACGGCTCGACGCCATCCTGTTGACGCACGAGCACGCTGACCACATCCTGGGCCTGGACGACGTCCGGCCTTTCAACTTCCATCAGAAGGGCCCGATCCCCGTATACGGCTCGGCCCGGACGCTGGAGGCGATTCGCCAGCGGTTCGCGTACGTGTTTAGCGGCGAGGAAACGGAATCGTCCTTGCCGCGGTTGGAGATGCACGTGCTCGACGGCGGGCCGTTCGAACTGTTCGGACGCCAGTTCACGCCGGTGCCGCTCAAGCACGGCAGCTCGAACGTGTATGGCTTCCGCTTCGGGGCGGCCGCCTATCTGACGGACCACAGCGAGATCCCGGAATCCTCGCTGGAGATGCTCCGCGGGCTGGACGTGCTGTTTCTGGACGCGTTGCGGCACAGGCCGCACCCGACGCATTCGACGGTGGAGCGCTCGCTTGGATACGTGGAGAGGCTCCGGCCGGCGCGGGCGTTTTTCACTCACATCTGCCACGAGTTGCCGCATGCGCGCACCGAAGAGGGACTGCCGCCGGGCGTGCGGCTGGCCTATGACGGACTCGAGATGATCGTGGAGGAGGCGGCGTAGATGGCTTCGGAAGTGAAGATCTACCGGAGCCTGGAGGCGCTCGACGGCCGGTTCGGGCCCTGCGCCCTGACCATCGGCAACTTCGACGGCGTTCACGCAGGCCACCGGAGGATCTTCCGGCGGGTGGCTGAACTGGCGCGGCAAGGCGGATGGAAGGCGTCGGCGATGACCTTCTCGCCGCATCCGGCCAGGGTAGTCGCGCCGGAGCGCGCGCCGCGGCTGTTGACGACGCCCGAACAGCGCTGCGCGCTGATGGCGGCGGAAGGCATCGAGCAGGTGCTCATCCTGCCGTTTCGCGAGCAGATCGCGCGGCTGACGCCGGAGGAGTTCGTCCGCGAAATCCTGGTGCGGAAGCTCGGCGTGAAGCTGGTGGTGGTGGGCAGGAACTTCCATTTCGGACACCGCCAGGCGGGCGACACGGCCGCGCTCCAGCGGCTCGGCGAGAGGTTCGGTTTCCCGACGGAGGTGGTCCCGCCGGTGTCCGTCCGTGGCCGGAGCATATCGAGCAGCGAAGTGCGCAGGCTGATCGAGGGCGGCGCGGTGGCGCTGGCGGGGCGGCTGCTCGAACGCTGGTATGCGATCGAAGGCGAGGTCGTGCCGGGACGCGGGATCGGGACGTCGAAAACAGCGCCGACGCTCAACCTGAAGACCGCCGCCGAGGTGCTTCCGGCGACGGGCGTTTATGTCACCCGCACACGCGACCTGGCCGATGGGCGGGAGTGGCCTTCGGTGACCAACGTCGGCTACCGGCCGACGTTCGCGGGAACCGACCTGTCCATTGAGTCGTTCCTGCTCGCGCCGCTGGAGGGCTTGACGCCGCGGCTGATCCGGGTGGAATATCTGCGGCGGCTCCGCGAGGAGCGGGAGTTTCCGGACGCCGAGAGCCTCAAGGAGCAGATTCTGCGCGATGCGGCGCGGGCGCGCGCGTATTTCCGGCGGCTGGAGCGGTGGTCGGCGTTCTGAAAGAGCGGGCCGGCGACGCCCGCTTGCTATACTGGTGAGGAACCCCAAATTCATAAGGAGCTCCTGAATGAAGTTATCCGAAGGTAAAGTCAAGCACTTACGAGCGCTTGCCGACGCCAATGGCGTGATTGCGGCCGCCGCGATGGACCAGCGCGGCAGTTTGCAGAAATCGATTGCCGGCGCTAAAGGCATCGACAAGAAGGAAGTGACGCCCGAGATGATGGCGGAGTTCAAGGCCGCCGTCACGAAGGTGCTGACGCCGCACGCGAGCGCGATCCTCCTCGATCCGGAGTTCGGGCTGGAAGCGGCCAAAGCGCGCAGCAAGAACGCCGGGCTGCTACTGGCCTACGAACAGAGCGGATATGACAATACGCAGCCGGGGCGCCTGCCCGACCTGCTGCCGCACGTGTCGGTGAAGCGCATCAAGGACTGGGGCGCGGACGCAGTCAAGATCCTCATCTACTACACGCCGTTCGATGACGCCAAGGTCAACGACATCAAGCACGCCTTCATCGAGCGCATCGGCGCCGAGTGCATGACGTACCAGATCCCGTTCTTCCTGGAGTTCGTCGGCTACGATCCGAAGGGCGGCGACGAAAAGGGCCTGGAGTACGCGAAACTCAAGCCGGAAATCGTGACCAGAAGCATGGAGGAGTTCTCCAAGCCGCAGTATTACGTGGACGTGCTGAAAGTCGAGGTTCCGATCAATGCGGAGTGCGTCGAGGGGAGCCTGGTGTACAAGGGCCAGAGGGCGTACTCGTGGACCGAGGCGCTGGAGCATTTCCGGCGGGCAGCCGCGGTCGCGACGAAGCCGTTCATCTACCTCAGCGCGGGTGTGAGCAACGCGCAGTTCGTCGAGTCGCTGCGGATGGCCGCCGAGGCGGGCACGGATTTTTCCGGCGTGCTCTGCGGCCGGGCCACCTGGAAGGAAGGCATCCCGGTCTACGCCAAGCAAGGCGTGAAGGCGCTCGAGGACTGGCTGTCGAAAGACGGCGTGAAGAACATCAACGCGGTCAACGACGCGATCAAGGCTGCCAAGCCATGGTACGCGAAACTTGGCCTGGAGCCGGTGGCGGCCGCGTAACAGCTAAGTAATGGGGACAGCCAGCGCTGTCCGCTCGCAAACTACGCTTGGGACAGCGTAGGCTGTCCCCGGCAAGCCCCGAGGACCGCTCCCACCGCCAGCGCGGCGCCGGCGAGGACATCGACGGCATAGTGATACCGGCCGTAGATCGTGGCGGTGGCGATGAGAATCACCATCGCCAGCAAGACGCGCCAAACCCATCTCGCTTCCGGAAGAACCCGCCGCATGGCCAGCGCCGAGGCGAACGCCGCCGACACGTGCGCGCTCGGGAAAACGCTGGTGTGGATCCCGTACCCGCTGAGCAGCGCCCAGTTGAAGCGGCGAAAGACTGTACTGTACGACGGGAAGTCCTGGCCGGGGAAGACGGTGCGTGGCGGCTCCGACGGGAAATACGGAAACAGAGCGTAAGCGCCGAGGACGGCCAGCGCGAGAGGGAACAGGTAACGGTCGGCCCGTTCCCCGCGCCGGTACGCGTAGAGGGTAGCGAGCGCGAAGTAGGGGATGGCATAGACAAGCGAGTAGGCGATCTCGAGCACGGAGGGGAACACAGGCCCGAGAGACTCGATGGCGGCGCGCAGGCCGAGATCATACAGCAGGATCCTGTCCCAGACGACCCAGGAGCGCTCGAGTTCGTAAGTGTGCCGCGGCGGGGCGAACCAGCCCATTTCGCGGTAGGCGAGGATGAGCAGCGGCAGCGGAAACCAGTCGCGGACGGTTCGAAGAACACGGCGGCGCCGCAGAGAATCGGCGTAAGCGAGGAGGAAGCAGCCGGCGATGATGGTGAGGTTCAGCAGGAAGACGACCTGCGCGGTGGCTTTGGGCGCCGGAAGCAAGCGCGCGAGCGCGGCGGCGTAGAGGAAGTACGCGACCAGGACGATCTCCGAGCGGCGCAGCAGAGTCATCGCGGTACAGTAAGGTGGAAGAAAGGAATCCTCAACCTACTATGCACCCAACCAGAAGACGTTTCCTGCAAGCCTCGGCTGCCGGAGTTGCGGGCGCGCAGGCTGCGGCGGGGCAGGAACGGAAGATCTCGCCGGCCGACAAGATCCGCTTTGCGACGATCGGCATCGGCGGCATGGGGACCGGCGACACGCGGAACGCGCTCTCGATCCCCGGCAACGAGCTGGTGGCCGTGTGCGACATCTATGACGGGCGGCTGACGCGCGCGCGGGAGGCCTTCGGCGATGGCGTCTTCACCACGCGCGACTACCGCGAGATCCTGGCCCGCAAGGACGTGGACGCGGTGATCATCGCCACGCCGGATCACTGGCACGCGCAGATGGCGATCGACGCGCTGAACGCGGGCAAGGACGTCTACCTCCAGAAGCCGATGGTGCAGAAGATCGAGCAGGGCAAGGCGGTGATCGAGGCGTGGAAGAAGAGCGGCCGGATTCTGCAAGTGGGAAGCCAGTACGTGAGTTCGGTGATCTACGCGAAGACGAGGGAACTGATCCAGTCGGGCGCCATCGGCCAGTTGAACATGGTGGAGGCGTGGCTCGACCGGAACACGGCCATCGGCGCCTGGCAGTATTCGATTCCGCCGGATGCGTCGCCGTCGAACATCGACTGGGACCGGTTTCTGGGATCCGCCCCGAAGACGCCCTTCGATCCCGTGCGCCTGTTCCGGTGGCGCAACTATCAGGATTACGGAACCGCCGCGGCCGGCGACCTGTTCGTGCACCTGCTGAGCGGGCTGCACGTCTCCACGGGCTCGCACGGTCCGGTGCGCATCTTCGCTACCGGAGGCCTGCGCTACTGGAAGGACGGCCGCGACGTGCCGGACGTGATGCTGGCGCTGATGGATTATCCGGAGACGCCGCGTCATCCCGCCTTCAACCTGGTGCTGCGGGTCAACTTCAAGTGCGGGCTGGCGGAGGAGCAGTTCGGTTTCCGGTTCGTCGGCAGCGGCGGGAGCATCCTGGCGGGCGATGCCGTCGAACTGAAGAAGACGCCGGATGAAAGCGAGCCGGGCTTCACCATCGGCACGTTTCCGAAAGCAGTGCAGGAGGAGTTTCTCAAGGAGTACCGGCGGAAGTACCCGCCGGCGTCGGTGAGCGCGGCGAACCTGCGGACGGAAACGGTGGAGAAGTTCATGCCGCCGCCGGGCTACAATCCGCACGTCGATCATCACCGGATATTCTGGGCCGCCGTACGGAGCCGCAAGCCGGTAGTGGAGGATCCCGTGTTTGCGTTCCGCGCCGCCGGTCCGGCGCTGCTGGCCAACACCAGCTACTTCGAAGGCCGCATCGTGAAGTGGGACCCGGAGACGATGACGGCGAGTTGAGGAGCGCGAGCGGCCGCCGCGCCGGCGATGTATACTATACATCGTGAGGCGGACCCAGCTCTATCTCGAAGAAGACGTGTGGACGGCGCTGCACGTCCGCGCGCGGCAATCCGGGCAGTCGGTTTCCGAGCTGGTCCGGCAAGCCGTGCGCGAGCGGTATCTGGGCGCGGCCGCTTCGCGCCGCGAGGCGATGCAGGCGTTCGCCGGCATCTGGAAGGATCGGGCGGACCTGGCCGATCCCGAGGCTTACATCCGCGGGCTTCGTAAAGGCAGCCGTCTCAGCAGGCTCACCCGGTGACTGCCGTACTGATCGACTCCGACATTCTGATCCAAGTGTCCCGGGCGCACGACAAAGCGATTCTCGAACGTTGGAATGAGCTGAGCGTCTCCGACGTGCCGGTTCTTTGCTCGCCGGTGACGGTTGCGGAAATCTGGCACGGCGCCCGGCCGGGCG
>CAYZJD010000317.1:0-5593 GCA_964478455.1 uncultured Solibacteraceae bacterium
GGTTTCAGACTCTAAACCCTTCAATTCAGCCCGGCATGGTGTTATACTCCTCCTAGCTTCGGAGCAGACGCATCATGCGCGAGGCACGAGGCGGTCCCCCCACCCAAACAGGCCGGCCGCACAACACCGACCGAAGGGTCTATCGCACGGTTATCCCGGACATGGAGTTCTGGAAGGCGATGATCCCCTGCCAGGCGGCCTGCCCGATCCACACCGACGCCGGCAAGTACGTGCAACTGATCGCGGAAAAAGACTACGAGGGCGCCTACCTGACGGCGCGATCGCCTAACCCGTTCGCCTCGGTCTGCGGGCGGGTCTGCGCGGCCCCGTGCGAGGACAAGTGCCGCCGCGGCTCGATCGACGCGCCGGTGGCGATCCGGGCGCTGAAGCGATTCGTGTGCGAAAAGCACGGGATCGAATCGCTGCTTCCCGACACGCAGGGGAAGCTCATGGAGGGCGAAGCCGAGCGGGGTAACAAGGTCGCCTGGCACCTGCCTCTGTTGACGGCCGCGCGGAGGAACGTCGCGGGCGGCCAGCGGGTGGCGGTGATCGGGGCCGGGCCCGCGGGTCTGGCCTGCGCGCACGACCTGGCGCTGATGGGCTACCGGGTCACCATTTTCGAGGCCACCAACACCCCCGGGGGCATGATGTTCCATGGCATTCCGGAGTTCCGGCTGGCGCGCTCTCTGATCGACAAGGAAATCGCCAAGATCATCGCGCTCGGCGGCGAATTGAGGCTAAACATGCCGCTCCGCGAAGGCTTTGGACTGGGAGATCTGCGGCAGCGAGGTTGGAAGGCGGTTTTCCTGAGCGTCGGTACCCAGCGCGGGCGCGACCTGGCAATCGAGGGCGCCGAACTGGACGGCGTAATTAAGGCCATCGACTACCTGCTCAACGTGAATCACGGTTACCGGGTGAGCCTGGGCCGGCGGGTGCTGGTAGTCGGCGGGGGATTCGTCGCCTTCGACGCGGCGCGGATGGCGTTGCGAACGGCGCTCGAAGCCGAAGCAGAGCAGGTTGCGGTCGAAAGTGCGATGGCGGCCGCCCTGGACGCCGCCAGGGCGGCTGTCCGCGCCGGTGTGACGGACGTCCGCATGATCAGCCTCGAGTCGTTCGAGGAAATGCCGGTGATGCGCACCGCTCAGGGACGGGAGGAATTCGAGGAAGCCCGGAAGGAAGGCGTAGTGTTTCACCCGCAGCGGGGCGTGCGGCGCGTTCTCGGCGAGAACGGTCGAGCGCGGGCAGTGGAGCTGATCGGGGTCAAGCGCACCTACGATGACGCCGGCCGCTTCAACCCCGTCTACGATCCGGCTGTCAGCGAAACGCTGGAGGCCGATACGGTGATTCTGGCCATCGGCCAGCGGGCGGACCTGGCGTTCCTCAAGCCCGAGGACGGCATCGAGCTGACGGCGCAAGGGACGGTGAAAGTGGATCCGGTGACGCTCGCCACCACCGCGCCCGGCGTGTTCGCCGGCGGCGACGTGGCTTTCGGTCCCCGAAACCTGATCGAGGCGATCGCCAACGGCAAGCAGGCGGCGCTTTCGATCGACAGCTACCTGCGCGGTGTCGCCGGTGGAGCGGCGGTGCGGCTTTCCATCCGGAAGATCCCGACGCGAGCCTACCGGATGGCGGCCGGCTATGAGAAGCACCCGCGGCAGGCGCCGCCCACGATCGAGCTGAACCGGCGGACGGGGATCTCGGAGGTGGAATCCGGCTATTCCGAGGACGAGGCGCGGCGGCAGGCGGAGCGCTGCCTTTACTGCCACATCCAGACCATCTACGACCCGGAAAAGTGCGTCCTCTGCAACCGCTGCGTGGACATCTGCCCCGAGTATTGCCTGAAGCTGGTGCCGCTCCAACAACTCGAGTTGGGACCGGAGACCGTCGGGAAGGTGTTCCAGCTTTACGGGCCGGATAAGCGGGATGGCGAGCCGCTTTCGGCCATGATCAAGGACGACGACAAGTGCATCCGCTGCGGGCTGTGCGCGATCCGCTGCCCCACCGACGCGATGACGATGGAGGTCCTCTTCTATGAAGAGCACGAAGTTGTCCGCTGACACCGGTGAGAATTCGGGCGGCCGGACCGAGACGCGGCGCTCCTGGTTCGAAAAGCTGGGGCTCGGCGCGCTGCTGGCCGGGGTGGCCGGCCAGGCCTACGCCCTGTTCCGGGCGCTGGTCCCGAACGTCCTCTACGAGGAACCGCGGCGGTTCAAAGCCGGCCCTCCGGAGCAGTTCCCCGAGGGGGCCACGTTTCTCGAAGACAGGCGGGTGTTCATCTTCCGGGAACAGAAGACTTTCTATGGGATTTCGGCCGTTTGCACCCACCTCGGCTGCACTGTGAAGCTGGTGAACCTGAGCCAGCCGAAGAAGGTGGAGATCCGGGGGCAGCTCGTGGAACAGAGGCGGGAGTTTCATTGCCCGTGTCACGGATCAAGGTATTACGGCGACGGCGCCAACTACGCCGGTCCGGCGCCGCGCGCTCTCGAGTGGCACAGACTGGAAATCGCGCCGGAAGACGGCCAGCTCGTGGTCGACCTTGGCGAAACCGTGAGCCGGGAGTTCCGGCTCACCATCTGACGGGGTGCGGCATGGAAGTCAAAAAGGTCTGGCAGCAGTTGACATGGACATGGAAGCCGGAGAGCGAACGCGAAGCCGGTGATTCGATCGTCCGCAACTTCCTGTTGCACTGGTTTCCGGCCAAGGTGACGCGGCAAAGCCTGAGCTTCTCTTACTCGCTCTGGCTGGGAACCGTGTCGGCGGTCTTGTTCTTGGTCCTGACAGTTACCGGGGTTGTTCTCATGTTCCTCTACGTCCCCTCGGTCGAACGCGCGTACCAGTCAGTGAAGGACATCGAGTACACCGTCTCTTACGGCTCGTTCATCCGAGGGTTGCACCGGATCGCCGCCCATCTGATGGTTGCGGTGGTGTTCCTGCACATGGTGCGGGTCTTCCTGACCGGCGCGTACAAGAACGGAACGGGCGCTGGCCAGAACCGGCCGCTGAACTGGATCATCGGGATCGTGCTGCTGCTGGCGACCTTCCTGCTGTCCTTCACCGGTTACCTGCTGCCATGGGACCAACTGGCCTTCTGGGCGATCACGGTGGGAACGAACATTGCCAGCGCGGGGCCGGTCGTGGGCGAGAAGATCCGTTTCCTGCTGTTGGGCGGAAACGAGATCGCCCAGAACGCGCTGCTGAGGTTCTATGTGCTGCACTGCTTCTTCTTGCCGGCGCTGCTGCTGCTGCTGGTCTCCTGGCACATGTGGCGGCTCAGGAAGGACGGCGGTCTGGCTTGCGTCGACCAACTGGCGCTCCGGCAGAAGCTCGAGGACGTTCCGCCGGCGAAGGTGAAGACCTACTCGCTGCTCGGAATCACGAGTGGCCGCACCGTCCACGTGGAGACGGCGCTGGTGGACGAGGACCGGCACACGGTAAGTTCCTCGCCGCACCTGGCCTGGCGGCTCGTGCTGGTCATGGTGGCGACGGTGGCGCTCGCCGCTCTGCTCACGCTGGTGGCGCCGGCGCCGCTGGAGGAGCCCGCCAACCCCACCGTCACGCCCAATCCGGCGAAAGCCCCCTGGTATTTCCTGTGGCTCCAGGAACTGGTTACGGACACGACGGCAAAGATCGGTGATTTCACCGTGAACGGCGCGTTGGTGGGCGGCATTCTGATTCCCGGCATTCTGGTTCTTCTCTTGGCCGCCTGGCCGTACCTCGACAAAAGCCAGGTGGAATCCACGGGCGTCTGGCTGGCGGAGGCGCGCCGCAGGCAGAACCTGGTTTTCCTGGCGATCGTGGTGGTGGTCCTCGTCCTGACGATCGTCGGGACGTTCCTGCGCGGGCCGAACTGGGACTTCTTCTGGCCGTGGGAGGCATGGCCGGAGACGCCCAAGCACTTCTGAGGAGAGCGCGGCATGAACTGGAGAAATCGGGATTCCGCTTGGATTTACTCCTGCGCAGGCGTCGTGGTGCTGGTCACCGGCTACCTCTACTACGGCGCTATCCTCCCCGAGTGGAAGCAGTACCAGTCCGAATTCAGCGACCTGGTATCCACCCGGTTCGGCGCCGGCCGGGCCGGGCAGATCCCGAGCGGGATCCAGCAGATCTGGGTGGCGGGATTGGATCGCGTGGACCGCTGTGTCACTTGCCACCTCGGCACGGGCTGGAAAGGGCTGGAGAACGCGCCCGAGCCTCACCGCTCCCATCCGAAGGAAATCCTGGAGAAACACCCGGTGGGCCGGTACGGCTGCACGATCTGCCACGGCGGCCAGGGGTACGGTGCCACTCAGGAGGCGGCCCATGCGACCGAAGTGGCGCACTGGGAGGAACCGCTGCTGTACTCCGAGCTTGGCAAGGCGTACCTGGTGAGCGATCGCAAGGCGCTTCTGCAAATCCACTGCAACACCTGCCACCGCTACGACCGCGAGACGCGGGGCGCGCACTACATCAACACCGCCAAACAACTGGTGAAGCAAAAGGGATGCCGCGCCTGTCACAAGATCAACGGGCGAGGGGGGATCATCGGGCCGGACCTGACTTACATCGGCAACCAGGCGCCCGAGCAGTACGATTACTCCCGCATGTCGGGCCGGCCGTCGGTCTTCGGCTGGCACGTCGCTCACTTCAAGGATCCCAAGGCGATGGTCAGCACGACGGTGATGCCCAACTTCGGCTTCGGCAGCCGTGACGCGCAGGCGCTGGCGATGCTCGTCATGAGCTGGAAGCGCGTCACCTTGCCGCTCGCCTACATTCCGGGCGCCCAGGTCGCCGACCTGCCCACGCCCGAGGAAACCGAGAAAGAACGCCAGATGCTCACCGGCGAAGGCGCCTTCTTCGTCAAGAAGACCTGCTTCATCTGCCATGACGTGAGCACGCTGGGGATCGAGTCGGCGTCGAAGATCGGTCCCGACCTGGCGCTTGCCTGGACCGACGTCCAGAGCCGGTTCGGAAAGACGCTGGAAGACTTCCTGAAGAACCCGACCGGCACGATGGCGATGGTTCTCGCCACACAGATTCCACTCACCGAGGCCGAGAAGGCGGAGGCGGTGGAGAAGCTTAAGGTGGCGTATCAGAAGAAGGTCGAGCTGGAGGCGCAAGCGAAGAAGTAGCCTCCGGGATACGCCAAGGACTACTAAGGAAGGAGCTAATCATGATGGCCAAGAAGGTCGAGCTCAAGTGGCTCATCCTCGGCATTTGTTTGACCGGGCTTGTGACCGCATCCATGTATTCGGGTTGCGCGAAGAAGCCCAAGGTGGCTCGGGGCGACGTGGCCGAGGCGGCAATCGCGACCTACGTGGCGCCGGGCGACACCGACGAGTACTACCTCTTTTACTCCGGCGGCCACTCGGGGAACGTGTACGTCGCCGGGGTGCCCTCCATGCGCCATATTGCTACCATCCCGGTCTTTACCCCCTACCCGGCTACCGGCTGGGGTTTCGATAAAGAGAGCAAGGAGATGCTGGGTGAATACACCTGGGGGGACGTACACCACCCGGCGATCAGCGAGACGAACGGCGACTATGACGGCCGCTGGCTGTTCGTGAACGACAACGCCAACAACCGCGTGGCCCGGATCGATCTGAGGGACTTCAAG
>CAYZJD010000318.1:0-2520 GCA_964478455.1 uncultured Solibacteraceae bacterium
GATCTCGCGGGCCCGCTCGCAAGCGAGTTCGCCGTGCGGGTGGCGATGGAGAACGATGCGGACGCGGTGGCGCTGGGAGAGGCCGCCTGGGGAGCGGGGCGCGGGAAACGGAATTTCATCTACGTCACCATCAGCACGGGAATCGGCGTGGGCGTGATCGCCGACGGACGGCTGTACCGGGGCGTGGATGGTTTCCATCCGGAGATCGGCCACCACGTGATCGAGGCGTCCGGACCGAAGTGCCTGTGCGGCGCGGTGGGCTGCTGGGAGGCGCTGGCGAGCGGTCCGGCCATGGTGGAGTGGATGAAACAGAACGGCGCGGCGGCCGAAGCGGGAGGGCCGGAGTTGACGGCGGAGCGCATCTTCGCGCTGGCGGAAGCGGGCGATCCGCTTGCGCTGCGCGCGGTGGAGCGCGAGGGCTACTACGTCGGAGTGGGCCTGGCGAACCTGATCACGATGTTCTGCCCGGACGCTATCGCTCTGGGCGGCGGTGTGACGAAAAGCGCGCGAATGTTCCTTCCGCGGGCGCGGCAAGTGATCCGCGACAACTGCCGGTACGTCCCGCACGAGAAGACGGCGGTGGTGGAGGCCATGCTGGGCGCGGAGGCCGCGCTGGCGGGCGCGGCGCGCGTATGGCACCATCGCTTCACGCTGGAGAGGGGCTGAGTGACCATCGACGCGCTGGAGAACTGCGGCTATGTGCGGGACCTCCTCGACCAGCCACGGGCGCTGGAAGAGACGATCCGAGGGCTCTCGGCAACGACTGCGTTGCAGGCCATCGCCGGCGAGCTTCGCGCGGGGCGATTCGACCGCATTGTTCTCACGGGGATGGGGTCTTCGCTGTACGCGCTCCAGACGCTGCACCTCCGGCTGATCGCGAGGGGATTCACGCCGCTCGTGGCAGAGACGTCGGAGCTTCTCTATTCGATGAGTGCGGCGCTTGAAGGCAGCGCGCTGCTGGTGGCGGTGTCGCAGTCTGGGCGCAGCGTGGAGATCGTGCGGCTGCTCTCCAGGGACGGCCCGCGGCCGCGCACGATCGGAGTGACGAACGATGCTGGTTCGCCGCTGGCTCTGGAGACAGACGCGGCGGTGGTGACGCGTGCGGGCGTCGAGGATGCGGTGGCCTGCAAGACCTATCTTTCGACGCTGGCCGCGCTGGAGTGGCTGGCCGCGGTTTTCCTGGGCGAAGATCCGGGCGCTGCAAAGGCCGCGCTGAGTGAGGCGCCGCCGCTCGTGGCGCGGTACCTGTCGCACTGGAAGGAGCACGTCGCGGCGCTGCTGCCGACGATGTACGGCGTCCGGCATGTTTTCCTCACCGGGAGGGGGAGTTCGCTTGCGACGGCGGCGAACGGCGCGCTGATCCTCAAGGAATCCGCTCACGTGCACGCTGAAGGCATGAGCTCGGCGGCGTTCCGCCACGGTCCCATGGAGATCCTGAGGGAGGACGTGTTCGTAGTCGTGTTCGCGGGAGATGAGGCGACGAGGGCGCTGAACGAGCGGCTGGCGGAGGACATCGGCAAGGCCGGGGGCAGGGTGACAGTGGTGGGCGAGCGGGCGGAGACCGAGGTCTTCCGTCTCGCGGCGTGTGCTGCGCCGGTCCGGCCGATTCTGGAGATGTTGCCGGTCCAGATGATGTCGCTGGCGCTGGCGGCGCATGCGGGGCACGAGCCTGGCAGGTTCCGGCTGGCATCCAAGGTGACGACGGTCGAGTGAGCGCGGCCATGCAGGGGGCGGGGCAGCGGAGCCGGAAGATCACCGGCCTGGTCCTGGCGATCTTCTTCGTCATTTCGTTTTTGACGAACATCCTCGGCCCGATCATTCCGGACGTGATTCGCAGCTTCGGGTTGAGTCTCACGGCCGCGGCCCTGCTGCCGTTTTCGTTCTTCCTCGCTTACGGAGCGTTGTCGATTCCCGCGGGCCTATGGGTGGAGCGGTTCTCGGAGAAGCCGGTCATTCTGGCGGCGTTCCTCCTGAGCTTCGCGGCGGCGCTGGGATTCGCGGTATTGCCGGCGTACTCGACGGCGATTGTCTCGTTGTTCGCTATCGGCGCCGGCATGGCCGTGCTCCAGGTGGCGATCAATCCGCTGTTGCGGGTGGCCGGAGGGGAAGAGCGCTTCGCGTTCAACTCGGCGCTGGCGCAACTCGTGTTCGGCCTGGCTTCCTTCCTCAGCCCGCGGGTCTACTCGTGGCTCGTGCTGGGGCTGGGCCGCGAAGGGGAGAAGAACGCGCTGTTTTCGCTGGCGGCGGGACTCGTGCCGCGCGGCCTCGAGTGGGTTTCGGTGTACTGGGTGTTCACGCTGGTGACACTGGCCATGGTCGTTATCATTCCGGCGTTCCGGTTTCCGGGAGTGGAGCGTAAGGAAGAGGAGCGCGCCGGTACGTGGTCTGCCTATGGCAGCCTGTTGCGGAAGCCGGTGATGCCGCTGTATTTCGCCAGTATCTTTGCATATGTCGGCTCGGAGCAAGGCACGGCCAACTGGATGTCGCAGTTTCTCGCGACTTACCACAGGTTTGACCCGC
>CAYZJD010000318.1:2530-5573 GCA_964478455.1 uncultured Solibacteraceae bacterium
CCGCAGACCGCCGGCGCGTCGGCGGTTTCGTGGTTCTGGGGTCTGATGACGGCGGGCTGTCTGGCAGGCCTCGGTTTGCTGAAGCTGTTCGACAGCAGGCACGTGTTGATCGGGGCGTCGGCGGGCGCGGTTGGCGCGCTCACGGCGGCGCTGTTCGGGCCGGCGGACGTCTCGGTGATCGCGTTTCCGCTGATCGGGCTGTTCGCCTCGGTGATGTGGCCGGTCCTCATTTCGCTCGGGCTGAATTCGGTAGCAGAGCATCACGGGGCATTCGCGGGGATCCTGTGTACAGCGATTGTTGGAGGAGCGGTGGTTCCGCTGGTGATCGGGCGGATCGGAGACGAGTTTGGACTGCGGGCCGGGATGTTGTTTCTGTATCTGACGTTTGGGTGGGTGCTGAGCGCCGGTTTCTGGGCCAAGCCGCTCATCAGTAACGAGACGATCTGCGGGCGGCGAGGCGGGCAGGCGGGTTCCTCACCTTTCGAGGGATGAGGATTCAGTATGATCTGGGGGGCGGACTTCAGTTCGCTGCCGAGCTTCAGCCAGGCAAGTCGCGCTTGGCCCGGCTGGAAGGCCGCCGCACAAAGATGTTGGTGAGTGGAGTGTGGATTTGTTGGAGGTGCCAATGATCGGCTTCCCATTCCTCTGGGTCCTGGTCCCTCTCTTCCTGCAAGCAGCGGAGCCCCGGCCGGACGAGCAGCGCTGGACTGATCTGCGCTACATGGGGGGCGCTCCGCGCATCGCCAAGAGTAAGTCGGAATCGCCCGCCACGCTCGCCGTCTCGGACCGCATCGTTGAGCTGAGGCTGAACGGCGGAGAAGTCATTGCCATCGAGCCCAGGCGCATCACCGGTCTGAGCTATGGCAACGAGATGCACGGGCGTGCCACATCATGGTTCTTTGGCTTGGCGGGGTTCGGCGGTGTGGCCGCTGGCTCCGTCTTCAACGAGGCTGCTAAGGCCAAGACCCACTTCGTGGGCATCGAATACACCCTGCCCGACGGCAACCGGAGCGCCGTCCTGCTACGGGCGCAGAAGGGCAATTTCAAGGCTATCCTCGACGCGTTGTTGAAATTGACTGGGCTGGCCGAAATCAAGAACGACGCGGTCGCCTGCGGCCCACCGGAGGAGAAACACGAAGTCCGGACCGTGAAATCGTCGGCCGCTCAGTCCGAGCCGGCGCCCGGCAAGGCCCTCATCTACGTGATCCGCAGGCACAAAGGCAACGAGGGCTGGCTGACGAAACGGCAGATCAAACTGGCTGCCAACGGCAGGTGGGTCGGCATCAACCAGCGCAAGAACAGTTATTTCTCCTTCGAGGCCGACCCTGGCTTGCTCAGATTGTGTTCGAAAGCCGGCAACACCAGCCCGTTCTACCTGTGGGTTGAAAGCGGGCGCACTTACTACCTCGAACAAATGGCGACTGTCTTTCGCGATGCCAGCATGTGGCACTCTGGAACCGATATCGTCGAACTCGACAGGCAGGAAGGAACGAAGGCCGTCGCGAAGAGCCGCCTTTCGACCTTCAAAGTGCGGGTCGCCGCGCCCCCGCCATCGCTTCGACCAGCCCGTCGGTAGTGAATGCGCCGGCTTCTGGGCCAAGCCGCCTATCAGTAACGAGACGATCCGCGGGCGGCGAGGCGGGCGCGGAGAGGAGGGGACATGAGACGCTACCGCATGAAGAAATCGATCAACCTCTGGGCATTTCCGTATCCGAGTAAGTGGACGCTGAAGGAGTGCTTTGAACTTGCCAGGGACGCGGGCTTCGACGGGGTGGAAATTAACTTCGGCCTGGAGGGGGAATTCTCCGCCAAGTCTTCCGATGAAGAGATCCGAGAGATCGGGCGGCTGGCCAAGAGGTGCGGAGTTAAGATCAGCGGCGTCTGCTCGTTTCTGTTCTGGCCTTATTCGATGACAGCCAGCGATCCGGAACGGCGGAAGAAGGGCATCGAACTGGCGGCCCGCATGATCGAGGCGACGCGCCTGGCGGGCACGGAGAATCTCCTGGTGGTGCCCGGGGCGGTCTATGCGCCGTGGGTGGAGAACTTCGTGCCTGTGCCGAACGACGTTTGTGCGCGCCGGGCGCGCCAGGCGGTGCGCAAGCTGCTGCCGGCGGCGGAGAAGGCGGGAGGGTTCCTCAACATCGAGAACATTTTCGCCAACGGCTTTCTGTTCAGCCCGCAGGAGATGAAGGAGTTTGTCGACAGCTTTCGCAGCGAACGCGTTCGGGTCCACTTCGACACGGGCAACATCATGGAATATCAGTTCCCGGAGCACTGGATTCCGATTCTCGGCAAGCGGATCCAGAACGTGCATCTGAAGGAGTGGGACAAGCGGACGCGAGAGTTCAGCCTGCATGCGTTCCGCACGCTGCTGGACGGCACGACGAACTGGCCGGTGGTGATCGAGGAGCTGGACAAGACCGGTTATCGCGGGTATCTGACCTTCGAATATTTCCATCCGTTCCAGTACTACCCGGAGGCGCTGATCTACCAGTCATCGGACGCGCTGGACTGGATGCTGGGGCGGAAGAAGTAGGGGGGATTGCGTACTCGGCGCCGTTCGTTTACGATTGTCACGTTGGCGACTCTGTCTAGGGAGGGGCACTTCACCATGAGGAGAACGATGTGCGGTCATGTGGCCTACGGGGTGTTGGCGCTCGTGGCTGTCGGGGGAAACATTGCTCAAGCGGGCCGGGGGAATCAGAGCCCGCCGGCGCACGTAATCACGTCGGAGCGGCACGACAGTTCGGCGCCGCTGCACACAATTCGGCCGAATCCGCCGCGGGCGGGGGAGATCCTCGAGCTGCCGCGCAAGATGCTGCCTAACCGGGCGGGGACGCCGCCGGCGGCGAGCACGGATCCGGCGCTGCAAACGGAACTGGGTTCCGGGGACGCGCCGATTCCCGGCGTCAGCTTCGAAGGCAACAGCAATGTCAGCGCAGTATTGCCGCCGGACACGGTGGGAGACGTGGGACCGAACCATTACGTGCAGGCGGTGAACCTTGTCTTCTCGGTTTACAGCCGCGCCGGGGCGCTGTTATAC
>CAYZJD010000319.1:0-5561 GCA_964478455.1 uncultured Solibacteraceae bacterium
CCTCTACTCAAAGTGGGAAGATCGAGGCGCCGACCTGATGCTGGTGGAGAATTTCCGGTGACGGAGCATCGCATCATCCGCTTCGGAGTATTCCAGGTCGATCTCGACTCGGGCGAGCTGTTCCGGAGCGGCGTCAAGGTCAAACTGGCGGACCAGCCGTTCCAGATCCTCACTATGCTGCTCGAGCATCCCGGCGAAGTCGTCACCCGCGAGCAGCTTTGTGAGCGGCTGTGGCCGGTGGACGCGTCGTTTCAGTACCGCTGGTTTGGTACCCGCGGCTCGAGCCGGAAGCGTGTGACTCGCTCCTGAGCACCGAGATCAGTGTGAACGGCGCGCCGTTATAATGCCAGTCGGAGACGCAGGGACCATGAGAACAGATCGCAGGACCTTTCTGAAGCACGCCGTGTCCGCCGTGGCGGGGCCGCTGATTCTGAGCCCGCGGGCCCGCGGCGCCAATGACCGGCCGGCGTTCGGCGTCATCGGAGTCGGCGGCAGGGGGCGGTACTTGAACGTGGCGTTCCAGAAGCTCGGGGCGGAGTGCGTGGCGCTGTGCGACGTCTACGAGCCGAATCTCGAGCTGGCGCGGCAGGAGTCGCCGCCAGAGGCGAAGACGTACGTGGACTACCACGAGATGCTGGCGCAGAAAGGCATCGACTTCGTGGTGATCGGGACGCCGGACCACCAGCACTGGCCGAATCTGAGGGCGGCGCTCGAAGCGGGCAAGGACGTGTACCTGGAGAAGCCGCTGTCGATGTCTCGTGCCGAGAGCGCGGAGATGGTGAGCGCGGTCCGCCGGACGAAGCAGGTGGTCCAGGTGGGGATGCAGCGGCGGAGCATGCCGTTCATCCGGAAGGCGAAGAGCTTGGTCGAGGAGGGGGCGCTGGGGCGGATCTCGATGGTGAAGGCGATGTGGAACTGGAACTTCGCGCTGCCGCTCGACAACTCTCCCTTGCCGGGCAAGCTGGACTGGGAGCGGTTCCTGGGGCCGGCGCCGAAGCGGCCGCTCGAGCCGCGGCGATTCCGGTGGTGGCGGGGATTCTGGGACTACTCCGGCGGCAACATGACGGACCAGGGGACGCACCTGATGGACGTCGTGCAGTGGATGACCGGCTCCGGGCCTCCGCGATCGGCCGTCTGCCAGGGGCAGGTGATCAACGCCACCGGCGCCGAAGTGCCGAACGTATTCTGCGCGACCTTCGAGTATCCGGAGTTCGTCGCCACCTGGACGCTGAACTACCGCAGCGCTTACCAGCACGACTGGTCGATCCTGTTCCAGGGCGAGAGGGGCGCGATGCTGCTGGACCGGCGCGGCTGCCGGGTGTGGGACGATCCGGGCGAGTCGCCGGAGCCGTGGTCGCAGCGCAGCGAGCCGAACCTGATGCTTGAGGAGCGGGACCGCGACAGCGCGGAACTGCACCAGCAGAACTTCCTCGACTGCATCCGCACGCGGCAGGAGCCGAACTGCACGGTGGAGATCGCGGCGGCGGCGGTGGCCGGCCCGCACGCGGCCAATGAGGCCTATCGGGAAGGAAGGCGGGTCACGCTGGGCTCGGACGGCGATCCGTCGCCGTAGGCCGTGGGCGCGGAGAGATCGGGGATTGCGTAGCCTGTCACTGGTTTTGGGGGACCACCATGGGGAGGCAGCGGGGGAGGAGCGTGATCTCCAGCGGCAGTGTGCCGAGAGGCTCGCCGTCGAGCTCGAGGGGCACACTGTCCGCGGAGTCGGCCGAAAGACCAGCCGTTCTGTAGTGGCGCACCTTGGGGTGGCGGTAGATGTTCCCGGAGAAGAGCAGGCGGAGGGCTCCCAGCAGTTCGAGCAGGCCGAAGAGTTCCACGACGGTGACGTCGAAGAGGCCGTCATCGGGTGAAGCGGCGGGACACACCTGGATTCCACCCGCCTGGAATCTGCCGTTGCCGACGGCTACGTCCGCCACCGGCAGGCTCAACTCTTCCTCGGAGGCATCGAGCCGGATGCGTACCTGTTTTGGCTGCTGGTGAAGGACCGCCTGGAGGATGGCGCGCGGATAGGAAGCGATTCTGGCGCGAGCGGCCGCGTCGCCGCCGAGGCCAAAACTGGCGATGTTGACGAAGAGCCGCTCCTGGGCGGCGCCGTCGTGCGCCCGGTAGCGGGCGTGGCCAACGTCGATGAGGCGAACAACACCGGCGGCGAGCGCGTCGATGGCGTCGCGGAGGGAGCGGGGGATACCGAGGGTCCGGCAGAGGTCGCTGCCGCTGCCGACGGGAAGAATAGCGAGGGCGGCATCAGGTTGAAGCGGCCGGCCGCGGTCGAAGAAGCCGTTGGCCACCTCGTTCACGGTCCCGTCCCCTCCGGCTACAAAGATGCGATCGCGACCCTCGCGGAGGAGTTCTCCGGCAAGGTTGATCGCATGTCCGCCGCGCTCGGTGAATCGGGCGAGGACCGGTCCGAGACGGCTCTCCAGGCGGCGCGCGACATCCGGCCACAGGCGTGCGGCGCGGCCGGCAGCGGCATGCGGATTCACGATGGCGGCGCAGAGCGGCATCAGGGATGCGAGCGTCTCCGGATGAGTGGGATCTCGGCGGCGGAGAGTGTAGAGAAGAGGCGTCCAAGCGCGGCGCGTTCCCACAGCGCCAGTAACAGCAGAAAAAGCAGCACCGCCGCAGTTCCGGCGGCGAGCGAGTTCCAGCGCGCAAGGAAGGTGTAGACCACCAGGGAGGCCACGGTGACGGCGGCGGGTCTCGCGAGCACGGCCAGCGCGGTGATCGGCCCCACTTTTCGACGGACGTAAGCGCCGGAGAGGGCCAGATCGACGGCGCTAGCCAGAAGCAGGGCGGCGGCAGCGCCGGTGGCTCCGAAGCCAGGGATGAGAGCCAGGCCAGCGGCCACGGCGAACGTGGCGCCGGCGGCGGCGCTTCCGAGCCTCCAACCCTGAAGGTTCGCGCCGATCAGCGTGTAAGCGTAGTGGCCGCCCACCATGGCGATGGGAACCACCCAGACGAGAACCGCAAACAGGTCGCCGGCCGGCGCGAACTCCGGTCCGTAGGCGAGCGTGAGTACCTGCCGCGAGAAGACGGTCATGGCAACGGCGACGAACAGACCGCTCCAGGCGGCGACGCGGATCGAGTTGCGGAGCAGCGGACGGAGTTCGTCACTGCGGCGGGCGACGGCGCGCGAGATGGAGGGCAGCAGGTTCACAAAGTAAAGCCAGACAAAGGTGTGCAGAGCCACCGTGGCGCGATGAGAGGCCCCGAACCATCCCAGGGAGCGGCCGTCGCTCAGCAAACCAAGCAGCACGGTGGCGAAATACCAGTGAAGGATGCCGGTGAGCTGGCTGAGGCCGATGGGCACGGATCGGCGTAAGCTCTCCCACCTCCCGATGTAGGCGGGGCGGCCCGGCGGCACTGGGGAGCGAAAACGACGCCGGACGACGATGAGCGAGAGAGCGGCCACGGCGGACATGGAGATCAATTCGAACAGGCCGAGCAGCAGCAGCGAGGAATGAGGCCGGAAGAAGGCGAACACCAGCGCGGCGAACGTGCCGTGCCGGGCAAGGGAGGCGGCCGCGACCCACTCCATGCGGTCGTGGCCTTGGAAGAACCACTGCAACGCGAACGGCCAGGCCATCAGGCTGAAGCCGTAGAACACCAGCAGTTGCTTGATCTCAACGGGCTTGTCGATGAGCCAGGCGAAGCAGGCGAGAGCGAGGAAGGCGACGGCGGAGAGGATGAGCCGCAGCGAAACGATCCGGCGAAGGAGAGCCGGGGCGCGAGTGCGGTCGCTGGCGACCTCAGTTGCGCCGAAAACGTTCAAGCCGAGTTCGGCCGCGATGATGAAGAACATCATCACCGCCAGAACGAACTCGAGACTGCCATAGCGGGAGGCGCCGAGGAGGCGGCCGAGCCAGGTGTAGCAGACCAGCGTGATGAGCTTGGAGAGAAGTTCGCCGGCGACCAGCGTCAGGTAGTTCCCCGCCAGCCGTCCGGCATCGACAGCCGGCAGGCCGGAATCGGCGTGGATGGGGGCGGTTCCCTCAGCCATGGCCGGTGTCGGAGTGCGGGTGGCGCGCGAGCGGACCGGCGACGGCGTCCTCTTCCCAAGGGACGCAGCCGAACTTGCGCCGGGCGGTTTGTCGAAGAAGGTGGAAGTATCGCGAGAGGTGCGCCTCCAGCGTCCAGCGCTCGCGGTACGCGCGGTACCCCCTCTCGCCAAGTTCGGCGCGCAGCGCCGGTGACGACTTCAGGCGGTTGATCGCCTCGAGCAATTCTTCGTCGGTGCGGTAGAGGAAACCGCCGCCTCCCTGCAACGATTCCGGCAACCCTCCCAGATCGCGCACGATGATCGGCGTTCCGCAAGCGAGCGCTTCGAGCGGAACCATGGCGAACACTTCGCTGGTGACCGACGGGACAATGCAGGCGATGGCATGGAAGTAAAGGCTGCCCAGCGCCGCCGGGGATTGAAATCCGAGGAACCGGATGCGCGGGTTCGAGGCGGCGAGCGCGCGCAGACGTTGTTCCTCGGCGCCTGTGCCGGCCACCAGGAGATCACAATCGGGCACGTGTTCCCACAGCGGGATCAGGGTGTGTAGCCCTTTGACCGTCTCCAGCCTGCCGGCGAAGAGAAAGTAGGGCCGCTCCCGCGATGGCGGCGCCAGGCGCGCCCGGTGCTCATCGGTGAGCGGGTGAAACGTCGGCAGGACCTCGAACGGCCCCGCGGAAAAGCCGCGGCTGGCGTGCATGCCGGCCGTGAAGCGGCTGGGCGAGAGAAACAGGTCCACGTGCCGGGCCGAGGATTCAAGCAGGCCCGTGTAGCGCCAGAGTTGAGGAGGCCGCTTCGCCAGCAGGGTGCAACGAAGGCAGTCGGGTCTTTCGCAGGGCCGGCGGTTGTACTTCCACAGGACGTGCGTCGGGCAGATAAGCCAGTGCTCGTGCAGCGTGTAGACTTTCACCGCTCTTCCTCGCGGAACCAGCGCAAGAATCTCCGGCCCGAACAGCGAGACGTTGTGGAAGTGGATCACGTCGTACGGCTTCGCCGACAGCAGCCGCCTGATGGCGCCACGCTTCAGGTAGGGACGCCCCGTCAGATAGGTGAGCGCCGGGGACAGCCGGCCGAACGAGCTGCGCAATTCGTGCCGCCTCACGCCCGGGTGTTCGGCGAATTCGACCGGCGGCGGTGCGGGGTGAAGTAGTTGGTAGGAGTCCACGCAGTGAACCACATCCACGCCGTGCCCGGCGCTGGCGAGCGCGTGACAGAGGCGATAGACATAGATGCCGTCGCCGCCGAAACTGTACGGCGGGTAAAAGGTGGTCAGGTGGAGGAAGTTGAGCGAACGACTCACGTGACGTGTTGTGGGCGCCTGCGGCCTACTTCATCATTCCGCAGGGGCGGCGGCAAAGTAAAGCTGCGGCCGGCGCACGCTATAGTGAGCCAAGGAGGTGAACCATTCCACACGCGCTGGTGACGGGCGGGGCGGGTTTCATTGGGAGCCATCTCGTCGACTCTCTTCTGGCCGGTGGTTGGAAAGTCACTGCGCTCGACAACTTCGATCCGTTTTACGAGCCGGCCGTCAAGCGGCGGAACATCG
>CAYZJD010000320.1:0-5510 GCA_964478455.1 uncultured Solibacteraceae bacterium
CGGCGCCACCTGCCGCGGGTCCGAAAGATAAATCTCGTGGTGCGGGCCGCGTATCTTCACTTCCTGGTCTCGCGCCGCCGCCATCATCTGCTCGACCGTCTTCACCTCCTCGCTATAGGGACCGACATGCAGCATCTGCACGCAGCGGCCCTCATCGATCGTCGCCAGCTTCACCTTCGGCGCGGCAGGCGCCTTGCCTTTCTTCTTCAATTCGGCGATGGCCTGCTTCACCTGCTCTTCCGTGGTGAAGTCGGGCACGCGGATCAGCAGCTTCCACCGCCACTCTTTCGGCGGCGGCTGTGAGATGTCCCACCCCTTCGGACCCATCCACAGCCCTTCCAGGTGGCAGACACGGTAGTCGCGCCCGGCAAACTTCGAGGCGAACTTCAGCGTGTAGGCCACCCCGTATAAGGCGCCCACCTGCGCCTGAAACTCCGCGCCGCCGGGCTCGCCCTTGCCTTGAATGGTCAGGTACTTCGCGGCTTTGGTGTCAATGAATACCGGTTTCTTCGGTGTGACGTATTCGGACTTGTGCAGTTTGTAGAGATCGAGTTTCTGTGCGACAGCCATGGCTCACCTCGCTCCCCAGTCTACTGCCGCCGGCCAACTGGAGCAGGCTCCCCCGGGCCTGCCACTAGACCGCATTTCTGCCTAACAGGCCCTGAGCACGGGCGGCGCAGACTTCAGTCTGTGAGGGCAGGCCCCCGGCCCGCCATGCACGGGCAGCGCGTCGGCCACCTGCGCTGCTTTCGCGGTTTACCATGGAACGATGCTCCAGCAACACCCCGACAGGATCGTACGCAAGCTCTCATGAAGCCGGCCACCGCCCTCCTCGCCATCGCCACCTTCGCGCCGCTGCCGGCCCCGGCCCAGTTCAAAGGTTCGGCTGCGCTCGACGCCGCCATCCGGCAGGTCATCGAGAAGGACGAGATCCCCGGGGCCGTCCTGCTCGTCTCGCATCAGGGTCGCATCGTCCACCGCAAGGCTTACGGCTGCCGCTCTCTTGTCCCCCGGCGCGAGCGGATGACCCTGGACACGATCTTCGACGCCGCTTCGCTCACCAAGGTCGTGGCCACCACTTCCGCCGTGATGAAGCTCTTCGAAGAGGGGAAGCTGCGGCTCAACGACCGTGTCACGCAATACCTGCCGGAGTTCCAGGGCGGTAAGAGCGAGATCACCGTGCGCCACCTGCTGGTGCATTTCTCCGGCCTGCGTCCGGACCTCGACCTGGAGCCGGCCTGGAGTGGCTACCAGACCGGCGTCGAGAAGGCGCTTGCGGACAAACCGGTGGCGCCGCCCGGCACGCGCTTTATTTACAGCGACATCAACTTCATCTTGCTCGGCGAGATCGTTCGTCGCGTGAGCGGCAAGCCTTTGCCCGATTATGTTCACGAGCAGGTCTTCCGTCCGCTCGCCATGAAAGATACGATGTTCCGGCCGCCGCCGAAACTGCGCCGGCGGATCGCCCCCACCGAGCAGTTGCCCGGCGAAAAGCTGCCGCTGCGCGGCGTCGTCCACGATCCGACCACGAGGTACATGGACGGCATTGCCGGCCACGCGGGCCTCTTCACCACCGCTGGCGATCTCGCGCGCTTCGCTGGCATGATGCTCGGCGGCGGCGCGCGCGGCGGCGTTCGCATCTTCAGCCCGCTCACCGTGCGCAAGTTCACCTCGCCGCAGTCGCCTGCCTCACAGCCCGTTCTACGAGGGCTCGGCTGGGACATCGACTCGCCCTACTCCGGCAACCGCGGCGAATTGTTCCCCATCGGTTCTTACGGCCACACCGGTTTCACCGGCACCTCCCTTTGGATCGACCCGGCCACAAAGACGTACGTCATTCTGCTCGCCAACAGCGTCCACCCGAAAGCCCGCCCGGCTATCACCTCGCTGCGGAGCCGCGTGGCGACCGCCGTGGCGGCCGCGCTCGGCGTCGACATTCCCGATCTTCTCATCACCGGCTACAACGAGACCATGGCCGGCGTGCGGCGGGCCGTGGCCCGGAACGCCGAGGTGCTCACCGGCCTCGACGTGCTCGCCCAGGACGGCTTCGCGCCGCTGAAGAACAAGCACATCGGGCTCATTACCAACCACACCGGGCTCGACCGCGACGGCCGCCGCAACGTGGACCTGATGCTCGCGGCGGGCGTCGAGGTGGCCGCGCTCTTTTCACCCGAGCACGGCATCGGCGGCGTCGAGGACAACCAGGTCTCCCACGGCACGGACGAGGCCACCGGCCTTCCCGTCTGGAGCCTTTACGCGCCGGAGAACCGCCGGCCCACCGAGGAGATGCTGCGCGGGCTCGATGCGCTCGTCTTCGACATCCAGGACGTCGGCGCGCGCTTTTACACCTACATCACCACCATGGCCTACGCGATGGAGGAGGCTGCACGGCACAGCCTGCCGTTTTTCGTGCTCGACCGGCCGAATCCCATCAACGGCGTTCACGTGGAGGGTCCGCTGCTCGACGACGAGCTGCGCTCGTTCGTCGGCTACTTCCCGCTGCCGCTGCGCCACGGAATGACGGCCGGCGAGCTGGCGCGGCTGTTCAACGAAGAGAACCACATCGGCGCGGACCTGCGCGTCATCGAGATGAAGAACTGGCAGCGCGGCGACTGGTTCGACTCGACCGGCTTCGTCTGGGCCAACCCGTCTCCGAATATGCGTGGCCTCAACGCGGCCCTGCTCTATCCCGGCGTGGCGATGCTCGAAGCCTCGAAGAATTACTCAGTCGGCCGCGGAACTGATGCGCCGTTCGAGCAGATTGGCGCCGAGTGGATCCGGGCCCGGGAACTGGCGGCGTATCTCAACGCGCGGTTCATCCCGGGCGTGCGCGCCTACCCGACGCGCTTTCGCCCGTCAGCTTCCGTTTTCGCCGGCAACACCGTTGAAGGCGTCCGCTTCGTCATCACCGACCGCGAGTCCTTCTCGAGCGAGCGGCTCGGCCTGGAAGTCGCCGCCGCCCTGTTGAAGCTGTACCCGCTGCTCATCAACCTCGAAGAAAACCGCTTCTTGATCGGCAGCGCCGAAACCATCAAGAGCCTGGCGGCGGGCGACGACCCGGAAGACATACAAAGCCGCGGCCGGGCGCGAATCGACCAATTCCTCGAGCAGCGCACCAAGTACCTCCTCTACCCGTAAAGAAATTCGGTGACAGGCTACGCAATTCCCGATTTCTCCGCGCTCCGGCTCTTACCTCTGCACCGTGAGGAACGTGTTGTCGTCCGGCGCTCCGGCCCCGCCGATGTCCAGATCCACCTTGTGGTCCCCGTCAGCAAGACTGGCCGGGACCTTCACGTTGAACTGGCACTCGCCGTTGAAGATCAGGAACCCCGTGTTCTCGAACACCTCAGCCTTGACGCCCCCGATTCGAACTTCAATGTCGCTTGTCAGGCGCGGTGCGGGCGTTCCCACCACCACGCCGGCGTCCACCGCCGGATTCGTCGGCCCGCAGCCGGTCGCAAACAGCAGCACGAACTCGTCCGGCCTGGCCGGACGGGTGGTAATGCCAACGGGCTGTAACAGCCCCGGCTTGCCCACGTAAGTGTAGTCGCTGAACAGCGCCCCGACGTACTTGTTGCCTTCGGTCGCCGTGCCGGCCGGCCAGACGAACAGCGAGGGCGCGATCGACCGCTTCTCTACCATGATCGGATCGCTCACGCCGTTCTCGGTGGTCACCTGTACCGTGACCATCCCGGTCGCCGCGTCGCTCGGCGCCTGCACGTTGACCTGTCCCGGGCTGACGAAGTTGACGAATGCATCCTTGTTGTTGATCTTCACCCTCACGCCGTCCAGTTCCGTCGGGAACCTGCCGTCCACGATTTCCTCCGCTCGCCAACCACGTGTCGTCCGCGAGAGGTTGCTGCCGAAAATCGAGATCCACATCCCGTCGGAGATCACCCGCTGGAAGCCCCACGCATCCACCACGCCACCGGCGCTGATCGTCGGCCTGGGTCCGGAAACGGCGGGCGTCAGCGTGAAGCTCGCCAGATGAATGCGGTCCCCCGAATTCGAGCCGTTCCCGTTGGCGGCGTTAGCGGCGACGTAGACCCTGATGTCGCCAACGTTCGTGCCCGGCGGCGTCCAGTCGAAACTGAAGCTCCCGCTGGCGCTCGGCGTGCTGTGCTCGATGAACTGGACTACGTTGCCCGGGCATGGCTGCCCGGCGGGTTTCGTGCTGCTGTCGTCGCAGATCACCCGCGTCGAGCTGTCGCTCGCGTCGAGCATCCCGGCCTGGCCGTTCCTTTCGTCCGTTGCCAGCCGCGCTGAAAGCTGGAAGCCGAAGGAGAATCCCTGCGGATCCTCGACCGTGACCGTCCACGCTTGTTTCGCGCCGCCGGGCGTGTACGTGCCCGAGCCGCCGTGACTCATCCCGTTGAGCTTGATCGCAGCCGAGGCCGCGATCGCCGAGCCGGTGTGGCAATCCGTGCAGTTGGTGTCGCCCGGCGCCCCGGTCTTGCGCCTGGGCGGGCCCCCCGAAAAACCCAGAATCGCCGCCGGTACAAGAATCAGCAGACCGGCGGAAACCGAAAAAGAAATCTTCGTGAATGTTCTCATAGCGCCTAACTTCCAATGTAAAGGGCCACACGCCGAATTAGGCGCTTTCTACCGCCGAATTAACATGCTTTTACAAGTGGAAAAACGAGAGCGCCTTCCTGGTGGTGGTGCTCAGCGGCAGGCGCGCCAGCTCTTTTGGCGAGATCCACTCAAAGCCTCGAGGGATTCTCCCAGCCCGCGCGCTCACAACCGTGAACCGGTAGTTGTGGTTGGTGATCGAGTGGCGGAATTCGCCGAGTGTCTCCGAGGCCACGGAGTCGGGCAGTTGCGCGGCTTCCGGCAGTTCGAAGAAGCCCTTCAAGCGCGCGCCGTCCGTTCGTTTCCAGAGCAGGAGCTTCCCGCCGCGGCGCGCAACGAGCAGCCTCTTTTCCACGAACACAGCCGCGCGCTTTGCCGGCTGCACCGGCAACCGGGCCTCGACCCCGAGGCGGCGCGCTTCGCAGAAAGCGATCACCGGGCAGAGCAGGCACTTCGGCTCGCGCGCCAGGCACACCGTCGCCCCAAGTTCCATCAGCGCCTGGTTGAATCGGCCGGGCTGCTTGCGGTCGAGCAGCTTCGCGGCCACGTTGCCGAGCCGCGCCCGCGTGGCGGCCGCGCCGATGTCGCCGGATTCGTTCTTCAGGCGGCTGAGCACCCGGAGCGCGTTGCCGTCCAGCACGGCGTGCGCGAGATCGAACGCAATGCTCGCGACGGCGGCCGCGGTGTAGTCCCCGACGCCCGGCAGCGCGCGGATCGACTCGTAGTCGCGCGGAAACTCGCCGCGCTCCAGTATCCGCCGCGCCGCCTCCCGCAGGTTGCGCGCCCGCCGGTAGTACCCTAGGCCGCTCCAGGCGGCGAGCAGCTCGTCGTCGCTCCCGCCCGCCAGACTCGCCGCATTGGGAAACCGCGCCAGAAATCTCTCGTAGTAGCCCAGCACCGCCGCCACCCGCGTCTGCTGGAGCATCACTTCGGACACC
>CAYZJD010000321.1:0-5506 GCA_964478455.1 uncultured Solibacteraceae bacterium
GCCGCCAAAAGCTCACACAAGTGAACGCCCGGGGCAATCCGCGCAGGAACAGAACACGCTGACTGTGTCGCGCGGTTCTCGATCGTGTACAATGGAGCCACTTCTGTTTCCGAACTGGGAGCTGGGTCATGCTGTCATCGGACTGGAAACAACGAAAACAAAACTATGACTTTCTGATCGTCGGATCCGGATACGGAGGCGCCATCTGTGCGGCGCGGATCGCGACTGCGAATCTGAACCCGAAGCCTTCGGTGTGCGTTCTGGAGCGAGGGCGGGAGTGGCCGGTCGGGGACTTCCCCGATACGGAGCTCGGCTATTTACAGGCCGTGCGCAGCGACATCAACCCGCTCGGCCTCTACGAACTGATCACGTACCCTCAGATTTCGGTCATCAAGGGGTCCGGCCTGGGCGGGACTTCCCTCGTGAACGCCAACGTTGCCATCGTGCCCGATGCCGAGGCCTTCGAGCAGAGCGGCTGGCCCGCGCCCCTCCGGCGCCCGGCCCTACTCCCTTACTACGAGCGGGCCCGCCAGATGCTGGCCGCGGCGCCGCATCCCCGCGCCACCCAGCTCAAGAAGGTTCAGGCGCTCGGGGGGCGAGCCGCCGAGATCGGGGCACAAGTCTTTCCTCTGAACATCGCCGTCAATTTCGACATCAACGGGATGAACGCGCACGGAGCGCCGCAGAAGCCGTGCACCGACTGCGGAGACTGCGTGTCGGGCTGCAACGTCGGCGCCAAGAACACGCTCTACATGAACTATCTGCCGGCGGCCCGCAACGCCGGCGCGGAGATCTTCACCCAAACCAAGGTCGAGTGGATCGAGAAGATCGACGGCGGCTGGCGCGTTCACGGCAAGCATTACACCAGCAACGCCCGCAACGAGAAATTCAGCCTCGAGGCGAAGAACGTCATTTTGGCGGCCGGCTCGATCAACTCCACCGAGATTCTACTGCGCTCGGCGAACCTGCACGGTCTTTCGGTCTCGCCGGCTCTGGGCACCCATTTCAGTGGCAACGGAGACTTCTTCGGGCTGGCCTACAACACGGATCATCCAACGCGCGTTCTCGGCTTCGGAAACCGCCCGGACAGCCGTGGCGCCGCCGTCCCTCCCGGGCCTTCGATCGTCGGGGCGATCCGGTACAACGGGAATCTGCCGTTCCACCAGAGGATCACGGTCGAGGATCTCTCCTTCCCGAGCGCCGCCGTGCGGGCTTCACAACTGGTGTTCGCCGCCTTGCGCGGCGCGGACACCGACACCGGCGATGAGGACGCCGAAGCCGCGCGGATCGCGCGCGACCTCTCCCAGCTCGACCCCTACCATCCCGACGGCGCGCTCAACCACACCATGCTTTACCTCGTCATGGGCATCGACGACGCGCGAGGCACGATCGTCTTCGAGAGGCCGTGGACCGAGCGCGACGGGCGCGTGAAGGTCGTCTGGGACGACGTCGGCCGCCAGGCCGTGTTCACCCGCATCAACGAGGAACTGCGCCGGCACGCACGCGCGCTCGGCGGCAGCTTCATCGAGAACCCGCTCTGGCGCTTCATAAATGTGCGCCATCTCATCACGGCGCATCCCCTCGGCGGCTGTCCGGTCGGCGAGGACTATCTCCAGGGAGCCGTGGATGAGTACGGGCGCGTGTTTTCCGGCGACGGCGCCGTCCACGAGGGCCTGTTTGTCGCCGACGGCGCGCTGCTCCCCTCTGCCCTCGGCGTCAATCCGTTCCTGACCATCTGCGCGCTGGCCGAGCGCATCGCGGAACGCAGGATCCAGGCGCTTCAGGGCAACCAGTACCCTCAGCCGAAGGTGAGCGTTGGCTTTACCGCGGTTGATCCCGTCGAGGCGATCGGCCGGCGCGAGAGCGAACTGGAAAACCTGTTCCAGCATTCGCCTTCGCTTGGCATCGACGGGATGCTCAACAAGGGCACGCGCGAGATCGACGTGGCCGGCCGGCGGATCCGCAACGACGAGTACTGGAAGGGCTTCTTCCCCAAAGGCCACGTGCTCAATCAGATGTCGGCGGCGATCTTCACCGGTTTCAAGAAGCGGTTCTTCAAACGAGGCAACAACTACGCCGGCGTCACCAGCGATACCGACGGCCGCATCAACGCCCGCAACTCAATCGAAGAGATCACGCTCAAGAAGCGTGAGGGCGATCTCTCGCCGGGGCGCTACATTCTTCTGCGCTACCTCGATCCGCCCTGGCAGGGATTCTATGACGTGTTCAAGCTGGTGACCCCGGACCTTCTCGTCGGCCGCGTCTATCTGGGCGAGTTCCCCAACGGGATCCGGATGTTCACCTTCCCGATGAACCGCGTCTATGGCTTCGCGCAAATGACGGTGGAGGACCACCGCCGGCTGTTCGACACCGGCAGCGTGCCGTCCAAGGAGGAGCTGAACGGAGTGTGGCGCATGGACACCATCTCCAACGCCAACCACGCCGGCAGCATTGCGTTTCTCAAGTTCGACCTCAAACCGGACGGACGCCTGGAAAGCCGCTACCAGTTGCTCGGGCTGATGGAAGGCCTGGTGATGCCGAACTTCCTCGCGAACCGCTTCCAACTGCACGATTTCACGCCGTTCCACGACGAGATCCGCAAGGTGGATGCGGGCTTGCTCGTGGGCAAGTACGTGATGGATGTGCCGGCGGAGGCCTCCGCGTTGTTCCCCGAGGGCTCCCTCGGCCTGTTCCACGTTGAGAGCGAAGAACAGGGCCGGCGCCGTTTCGGCTTTTACTACCTGCTCGAGCGCACCGAGCGCAAGGAATTCCCGGCCAATCCGCTCCTCGGCGCTTTCCTCGATGTGCGCGTGCCTCCCGGCACCGGCATGACGTTCGACGAGGAAATGGTGGGCTGGTATTTCCCAGGCCAACCGGTCTCCGGGAAAGGCCGCTTAGCAGACCTCGAGATCGGCGGCCGGATTCCCACAAGAGGCAAACCCGCCGGCTCGGTGGACATGAGCTTCCAGCTCCGCATGACGGTGCAGGATCTCAACGACTTCATTGAAGGCCCCGCCCATGAAGCGCGCGCCAAAGGCGCCGTCCGGTTCGAACGTTTCGAGGGTGAGGATAACGTGAGCTTTCCAGTCGACGAGCAGCGCAGCTTCTTCAATTACCTGGTGGTGAACGAGACCACCGGCGAAGCCGAGATGCGCTACCACCTGGAGTTCCAGACCGCGCGCGGCCGCCGCTTCACGCTCGAAGGCCGCAAGTACATGCAGAAGGACGAAGGCGGCGGCCTCCGCGGCATGCGCGAAGTGCTCGAGGATTACACCACCCTGTACGCCCACGTTTCAGAACAAACCAGCAACGGGCAGAGGGAGCTCGGAACCGCTTATCTGAAATTCCGCACCTTCGAGGACCCGGCTGCCGTCAGAAGCCTCTTTGACTTCCTCCGGTCGTTCCGCGTCACCGGGACGACCAATCCCATCGTGCAGCTTCAGGGGCAGATGCGCTTCATGGCCTTCACGGCCCGGTTCGTGCAGCAAGAGTACGACCCGCTTTCCCCCGACATCGGCGTCTTGCGCGATGACGTGCGCGCCGAAGTGCTGCGCGGCGCAGACACCCCGGACTACTTCAGCACCCGGCCCACTGTCGATCTTCAATCGATCCTGCGCAACACGCCCACCCTGCCGCTCGATGCTCTGCTGAACACGGGCAAGGTTCGCATCGACTTCGACAACCGCCGCATCTTCCGCGACTGCTTCTGGAAGGGCTCCTTCGCCGAAGACACGTTGCTCGGCTGGGAGGAGCGGATCCGCAACGCCGCCCTTGGCAATGACGCGCGAAAACTTGGCGGGATTTTCGCCGGCGGCAGCTTTTGGAAGAGATTCGACCGGATCGAAAACGGCGCTGCCAGGGGGCACGTGGTGAACTACGACCTTGCGTTCCTGCCCGGCGACCCCGAAGTGCGCCAGGTCCAGTATCCAAACGACAGCCGCAGGTATTTCCGTTCCGGCGATCCGATCCTGCTCCTGCGCTACCGCAACGATCCGTACCGACCCGTCTACGACGCCATCAAGGTGATTGACGAAAACAACGCCATTGGCGTGATGCATCTCGGCAGCTTTCCCGATGGCATCGAGTTCGCCTCCTTCGTTATGGCACGCCACAACTACCCGTTCGAGAAGATGTCTGTCGAGGACCATCGCCTGGTCTTTTCCGACCCGCGCTCGCGCGTTCCCTCCGTCGCAGAACTCGAAGGAACGTGGGAGGGTCGCCTGATCTTCCTCACGCGGCCGAATGTGAGCCTGCTCAATCAGGCGACTCCGGTGCTGTTCCGGCTCGAGTTCAGGAAGTCCGGCCGGAAGCTGGAGGCGCGCTATCGGTTCGGACTGACAAGTGCCGCGAGCGCGGTCGAGATGACGCCCGAAGCAACGCGCCTCGTCGATCCTTCCGGGTTCCAGACCGAGTTGCGAATGATCGATAACGACATGCTGCTCGCCCGATGGTTCGCGCCCGACGTTCATCCGCTGGTCCTGCGCGGCCTCGAGGATTACCTGGAACCGGAAGCCAGCCGCTTCGCCTGTTACTGCGTTCTGAAACGCGCTTAATAAGCGCGCCCCGCGGAGAAGCCAGCTTACGGTGCCGCTTTCGGGACGTACACAGCGCCCGAGCGCCCCGGCAGCGCCACGCGGATCCCGCCGCGCTCGACGCGAACCTCTGGCGCGGCCCCGAGCCGGTCTTCGAGCACGACGCCTTCGCTCCAGCGCTCGGGCGATTCGAACTCCACCGTCTGCGGCCCAGTGCTGTTGTTCAGCACCACCAGTACGGCCTCCCCGGCGGCCTCACGCGTGAAAGCGTACGCCTGCTCGCCGGCAAACCGGTGGACAGTTGCCCCGCGCCGCAGCGGCTCGAGTTGCGCCCGCAGCCGCGCCAGGCGCTGCAAGTGCCTGAAGACCGCCTCCTCCTCCGGCGTGCGCCCGCCGGCCTCGAACGCGCTCCGCGCATCGCCGGGGAAACCACCAGGAAAGTCGCGCCGGTTGTCCGGGTCGTTGCTGCCGCGCATGGCGATTTCATCGCCGTAGTAGACGAGCGGTGTGCCTCGCGCGGTCATCAGGAACGTCCAGGCGAGTTTCAAACCCTCCACGGTCGCGCCGGGCTCGTTCATAAAGCGCGCCACGTCGTGGAGTCCGAGAAACGTAACCAGCGCGCCGGGATTCGGGTACAGGTGATCGTGCCCCAGCGTGACAGCAAGCTCCCGGATGCTTCTTCCCCCGGCGAACGCCCGCCGGATGGGATAGAACAACGGAAAGTCGAACAGCGTGTCAATCCCGCTGTCGATGCCGTCGTAGCGCGCTTTCCCCCCTTGGAAGAAGGACACCAGCGCCGGGTTGCCGTCGAACAGCTCCCCCACCACTTTGAACCGCGGGTACTCCCGTTTGATCGCCGCCATCCAGTCCCGCCAGAATCGCCGGTGGACGTACGGCAGCGTGTCCTGCCGGATGCCGTCAATCCCCGTCGCGCCGATCCACCACAGCGTGTTCTGGATGAGGTAGCGGGCCGT
>CAYZJD010000322.1:0-5498 GCA_964478455.1 uncultured Solibacteraceae bacterium
CCCACCGGCCTCCCATCAACTCCAAAAGGCGTTTACGGCAGCGGAGGTCCCAGGTGTAGATGGTGTTGATGGAGCCGGCGCCGAGGATCTTCTGGATCTCCGGGAAACTCCTCCCCTGCAATTTTAACCGGAACAGCTCGCGGCAACGATCGCCGAGACGGCTCATGGCCGCCGCCAGCTTCTCGAGCATCTCCCTTCGCTCAACGTAATCGGCGGGATTGGCGCGACCGTCCGGCAGGTCAAGCTCGTCCGTCGAGACCTGCACAGGCTCGCCTCGCCGCAGGGACTTGCGCACCATGCCGGCAATCTTGAAGCGCGCGATCTGGAGCGAGAGCGGCAGCAGGTCCTCCAGCAGGCTGACGCTCCCGTACTTCTCGTGGAGCACCATCATGACCTCCTGCGCGACGTCCTCGGCGGCGTCCCTCGATAGACGATATGCCGCGTAGCCGACAATCCTTTCGCGCAGCCTGGCGAGAATCTCCTCGCGTTCCACGTCGTTCCAACAATATTATCGAGGTTCGCGAAGGGGTCCGACGGTTTGGCCCTGAGCCTGAGTGGGTGTGGAGCGCGCAGTCTTGCGCGCCACGTCGGGCAGTCCTGCCGGCGGATGGCTACGGCCGACGCCGCGCTGGACCTTCTGCCGGCGCGGCCTCCGCCCCGCCTGCTATTCTTCTTCTTCCTCGATGCCTTCCTTGGCGGCCTTGGCGGCGGCGATGACCTTCTCGGCCTGCGCCTGCGGCACGAAGTCGTAGTGGTCGAACTCCATCGTGAAGGAAGCCCGGCCCTGGGTCATCGACGTCAGATCGTTTTGGTAGTTCAACATCTCGGCCATCGGCGCCTGCGCCCGGATGATCTGCGTGCCGCCCTTGGTGTCCATCCCGGAGATGCGCCCGCGGCGGCCGTTCAGGTCGCCCATCAAGTCGCCGGCGTACTCGACCGGGGCATGAATCTCCACGTTCATGATCGGCTCCAGCAGGGCCGGCCGGGCCACCGCCATCGCCGCCTTAAACGCCTTCCGCCCGGCGAGCTTGAAGGAAAGCTCGGAGGAGTCCACGTCGTGGTAGGAACCGTCGTACAGCGTTACCTTGAAGTCCACCACCGGATAACCGGCCAGGTAGCCGAGAGCGGCAGCCTCCAAAATGCCCTTCTCGACGGCGGGGATGTACTGCCTGGGGATGGCGCCGCCGAAGATCTCGTTGGCGAACTCGAAGTTCGCGCCGCGCGGCAGCGGCTCCACCCGGATGCGGCAATCGCCGAACTGGCCGTGGCCGCCCGTCTGCTTCTTGTGCCTTCCCTGCACGTCCGCCATCCCGCGAATGGTTTCGCGGTACGGAACCTTGGGCGCCTTGAGCGCCACGTCCACGCCGTACCTTTTTCGCAGCCTGCTGACAACGACCTCCACGTGCTGCTGGCCGCTGCCGCCCAGCAGGAACTCCTTCGTTTGCGGGTCGCGGTAGAAACGCAGCGCCTGGTCTTCCTCCAGGATCCGCTGGATAGCCGCGCCCATCCGGTCCTCGTCCTGCCGGCTCTTGGCCTCGATAGCAAACGCGATCGACGGCTCGGGCAGCTTCACTGACGGGTAGCTGATCAGAACGCCCTTCTCGCACAGCGAGTCGCCGGTCAGGGTGTCCTTCAGCTTGGCGACCGCGCCGATGTCGCCGGCCCGCAGTTCCGTCACCGGCTGGATCGTCTTGCCCAGCAGGCAGCCGATGTGCGAGAGCCGCTCGGCCGACCCGTTCCGCGCGTTGACCAGATTGGCGTCGTTCTTCACCACGCCCGAGAGGACTTTGAAATAGGACACCCGGCCCGCGAACGGATCCGCCACCGTCTTGAATACAAACGCCGAGACAGGCTCCGTGTCTAAGATCGCGCGCGTACCCTGATCCCCGTTCACGGCGCCGGTGACCGGGCCGCGCTCCACCGGGGCGGGAAAGAACTCCACGGCGAAATCGAGGATCTGGTCCGTGCCGACGTTGCGCAGCGCCGACGCGCAGAGCACCGGAAACAGCCGCATCTCCTTCACTGCCGCCCGCAGTCCCTCCGTCGTGTGCTCGGGCGGCAGGGTCCCTTTGTCGAAGAACTCTTCCAGCAACGCATCGTTGCCCTCGGCGACCATCTCGATCAACCCCTCGTGGGCCTTCTGCGCCGCCTCGGCCATCTCCGCCGGGATCTCCGTCTCCTTGCCCTGCCCGTTCCCGTCCGGCTCGTAGGTGTAGCACTTCATGTGGATCAGGTCGATGATCCCTTGGAAGTCGCGCTCTTTGCCCAGCGGCAGTTGGACCGGCACCGCATTCCGTCCGAAGACGGAGTGGATGCTTTCGAGCGCTCGCTCGAAGCTGGCGTTCTCGCGGTCCAGTTTGTTGACGATCAGCGCCCTCGGAATCCTGTCGCTCTCGCAGAACCCCCAGACCTTCTCCGTCTGCACCTCGACGCCGGCGACGCCGTCCACCAGCACCAACGCCGAATCCGCCGCCGGCAAGGCCGACTGCGTGTCTGTGATGAAGGTGTTGAAGCCCGGAGTGTCCAGCAGATTGATCTTCGCCTTCTTCCATTCCGCGAAGGCCAGCGCCGTCGAGATCGTGATCTTGCGCTGGACCTCTTCGTCGTCGTAATCCGTCAGCGTGTTGCCTTCGTCGACGCGGGTGAGGCGGTTGGTGGCGCCCGTCAGGTAGAGCGCTCCGGCGGCCAGCGAGGTCTTCCCGCTGTGGCCGTGGCCCACAAGGGCGACGTTCCGGATGTCTTTCCCTTCGTAGACTTTCACTGATTTGACTCCTCAGGAATGCGTGAGACTGATGGCGGGAACGGTCCGCTCAAATTGAGGATGGTAGCACAGACCGCCCGTGGCGAGTGGCTCGTGCGCCCTGCCCCAAGCCGCGAGCTACGCGCCGCTTGCCGGAGACGGTTGGGACGCGAGGTCCTCTGCCACCGTGACCGGCGAGCTGTAGTAGAGGATCCGGCCGCAGCTCTCGCAGTACATCACCGTTTCGTTCGACTTCACGTCCTGGAAGAACTGCGGGCGCAGGGAGATGTGACAGGCCGAACAACGGCCGTCCACCACTTCGGCCACGGCGCGCCCCTGTCGCTTGACACGGATCCGCTCGTAGGCGGCGTAGACCGCGGGCGACATGCTCGAAACCACCTGCTCGCGATCGCCGCGAAGCTCCTCCAGTTCCTTCTGGTCCGCCGCCGTGCGGCTGCGCGCCTCCTGCTTCTCGGCCTCGACCCGCTTCTTTTCTTCCGCGAGCGCCGCCTCGGCGGTCTTCACGTTCTGCTCGAGCGGCTCGGATTCCGACATCAGGTCGAGAATCCGGTCCTCGGCTTTGCGGATCGCCTGCTGGCAATACTCGATTTCCTTCTGGAACGCCCGGTATTGCTCGTTGGTTCTGGCCTCCATCATCTGGTCTTTCAGCTTCGAGGCCTTCTGCTCGTGTACTTTGATGTCGTCGTCCAGCTTCTTGCGCTCGCGCTGGTTGGCGGCCAGGGCGGCCCGGTCCGCCTCCAGCTTCCGGACGTGGGATTCCAGCGTGCGCTCGATCTCGGCGATGTGCTTGGGAAGAGCCGCAACCTCGAGCTGCAATTCGCGAATCCGGTTATCCAACTCTTGAAGGTGGATTGCCAGCTTCAGGTCAGCGACCATCTAGGAACCGATTCTAACACGGCTCCCCGCGAGCCTCGCCGCGAGCGGCGCAGCGAGAGCACGCGGCGCGGCCAGTGCGAAAGATCAGGACACAACATCCGCTTGACATTTCCTTGACAAGTGCTTCGCGGGGCGGCGGTAGACTGGGAAAGGACCGGGGTCCCGGGAGCCGCCATGGGGCGTCCCTATCGCTTACGCGCCGTTCCTATGGCGGCGATTCTGCTTCCATGTGCCCTCATCGCTCTGATCGGTTATCAATGGCTCCGGCTGGAGCGGGAGGCCACCGCCAGAAGGGGCAAAGAAGCAGCGGAAGCCGAAGCCGCACGGATTCGCAAGGGGCTGGTCCCCCACCTCTCCGTCGTCGCTGAGGAAGTTGCCCGGAGTTGGTACAGCTTGCCGCCCTTGCGCCCACCCTTGGCGCCGCCTCCCCCGGTTCCTGAAATCGTCGCTTCCGCTTACGCGTTCAGCTTGGAAGGCAAGCTGCTCTATCCGGATTACGAAGGAGCCTACCGGGACGCGACCAGCGGATACGAATCCGCAACCGCGCGCCCCGAATGGCAACGAGTGATTTCGCGCGCTGAGGCATTGGAGGCGCGCGGCGAGTTCGCCGAAGCGCGGCGGGCGCTCGAGGCCGCGCTGCCCTCAGTGAGCGAGCCGCACCTGAGAGCCACCGTGCTGCTTCGTCTCGGAAGGCTTTCACTTGCCGCCAAGAGGTACGGCGAGGCGGAGGTCAGCGCCCAACGAGTCCTTCAATGCTGCGCCGCCGCCCGGGACGAGTACGGGGTCTCCTTCGCGCTCTATGCGGCAGGACAAATCGCCGCCGCTTGGGAGGCACAAGGAAGGTTGCGGACCGGTTTCCCCGGGCTGGCCTCACGGCTCGGCGAACTGCTGCAACTAGGGATGATCGGGCACCCGAGAGACGTCCAGGACATCGCCGCGCTGGTCGCGAGAGCCGGTGGCGGAGCGGACGCCTCGCTTTTAGAGAACACGAGTGTTCCTCCCTCGTATGGCGGCGCCCGGAGCACACCCGCCGCAAGCGGGAAGCGGGAGCGGCTAAAGCCGCTGCTGGTTCGGCAGGCCGAGGAGCAGGCCGACCGGGTCCGTGATCACATCGAAACCGGCAGACGGCTGGAGAAATGGGTTTCGGGCACGGTGCTGGCCGACCCCCGGAGGAGCGGATTCTCGTTGCACACGTTGTGGATGGACGAACGGCCACGGCTGGCGGGTGTCCATCAATCCTCCGACGGCCTGCTGGTCACGTTGTTTGCCTCCGGCCCGCTCGCAACATGGCTTACGACAGAGACGGCCGAGGAAGGCCACTTTGAAGCCGTGCTCAGTCCGAAAGACGAGTACCAAGGGAGCGCGATCCTCAGGACCGCCTTGCTCTCCGAGGCGCCGGGCTTCGAGCTGGTCCTGCGGCCCCGAGAAGCGGACCCTGCCACGCAACGATGGCGGCAAAGGCTGTTCGCAGGCGCGCTGGCGGCAGCGGTGCTGCTGGTTCTGGTGGTTGGGTACTTTGCCTCACGTGACGTGTCGCGAGAGCTGAAGCTTTCTTCTCTACGCTCTACGTTCGTCTCCAGCGTCACTCACGAATTGAAAACGCCGCTGACATCGATCCGCTTGCTCGCCGAAACGCTGCGCCTGAAACGGACACGCGATCCTGCGGTCGCGGATCAGTTGCTGGGGGCGATGGTCGATGAGTCGGAGCGGCTCGCGCGGCTGGTAGACAACGTCCTCAGCTTTTCGCGGATCGAGAGGGGCGCGCACCGCTATCGCCCGGCGTCGATCGATTTGTCCGAGGCCGTGGGAGATGCGGTCCGCCGGTTCCAGTACATCCTGAAGCAAGGGGAGTTTCGCCTGC
>CAYZJD010000323.1:0-5468 GCA_964478455.1 uncultured Solibacteraceae bacterium
CAGGAGGGCCGCCCGAGCATGCAGTCCGTGGTGGCCGTTCCAAAGGAGCGGGATCGGAACCGCGATTTCTACGCCGAACTGGACATCGATCTAGGCAATCCTCTCCAGGATGTCATCGGGGCGCTCATTCACTTCGGCGAGGTGATCACGCCGGGCAAAACCGACCATCTGAAGCTGCACCGGAAGCTCAACAAAGGGGCTACCAAGGACTTCCTGCACTATCGCGTCGTCGAGGTGTGACACCACTCCGCCGCGGTTTGCATCGGTGGGCAGGCGAGTGTAGGCTCAACTGAAATGGCTCTAGTTTCTGGGACGAAGCTCGGACCCTATGAAGTCGTTGCCCCCCTTGGCGCGGGAGGGATGGGCGAGGTGTACCGGGCGCGGGACACCCGGCTGGGCCGCGAGGTGGCGCTAAAAGTCCTGCCCGCGGACGTAGCTGCGAATCCGGACCGGCGGCAGCGCTTCGAGCGCGAGGCGCGATCGGCGAGCGCGCTCAGCCATCCGAATATCCTGACGGTCTTCGACGTCGGCGGCACGGACGGGACATCGTTCATCATCACGGAGCTTATCGAGGGCGAATCGCTGCGGGCGATGATGCAGCGCGGTCCAGTGGGACTGCGCAAGTTGCTCGATGTCGCTCTGCAAATCGCCGACGGGCTGGCGACGGCGCACGGAGCGGGGATCGTGCACCGGGATCTCAAACCCGAGAACGTGATGGTGGCCCGCGACGGACGGGCCAAGATCCTCGATTTCGGCCTCGCTAAGCAAACGGCCCCGGCGGGTGAAGCGACGGCGACGATGGCGGAAGCGGAGGCCTCCGCGCCGGGAGTGATCGTCGGCACGGCGAGCTACATGAGCCCCGAACAAGCCCGCGGCGCGCCGCTGGATTTCCGTTCGGACCAGTTCTCCTTCGGGCTGATCCTGTATGAGCTGGCGGCCGGGCGACATCCGTTCCGGCGGGAGACGACGGTCGAGACGCTGACGGCGATCCTGAAGGAGGATGCGCCGCCGGTGGAGTCAAGCATCCCCTTGCCGCTGAAGTGGATCATCGAGCGGTGCTTGTCGAAGGATCCGGAAGACCGGTACGCCTCCACACGGGACCTGCACCGTGACCTGCGGGACTTGCGGGCGCATCTGTCGGAAGTCTCGTCGAGCAGCGCGCTTGCGGCTGTGGGACAACGGGTGTCAAGCCGGCGGCGGGCGCTCGCGGCCGCGCTCGTGGCTGTGGGATTGCTTGCTGCGCTCGCCGGCTGGTGGGCCGGGTCATCCAAGCCAGTGGAGGAGCCGCCGAGATTCCAGGCGCTGACCTTCCGGCGAGGAGTGATCGACGCAGCGAGGTTTGCGCCGGACGGGAGGACGGTCGTGTACGGCGCGGGCTGGGGAGGAGAGGCGCGCCGGGTCTACACCACGCGGCTGGGCAGCCCGGAATCGACTGCTCTGGACATAGCAAACGCCTCGCTGTTCGGAGTCTCGGCATCCGGCGAACTGGCCGTGTCGTTGGGGTACCGGTTCAGCGGCGGCTTCTTGTCCACCGGCACGCTGGCACGGGCGCCTTTGGCGGGCGGCTCGCCGCGCGAGGTACTGGAGCAGGTGTTGTGGGCCGACTGGTCACCCGACGGGACGCAATTCCTGGTGGTGCGCGACGTCCAGGGACGGAGCCGGCTCGAGTTTCCGATCGGCAAAGTACTTTACGAAACTGCCGGTTGGATCAGCCATCCGCGGATTTCGCCCACGGGAGACCGGATCGCGTTTCTCGATCATCCGACGCGGGGAGACGACGGAGGCGACGTCGCCGCAATCGGTCTTTCGGGCGTCAAGAAGACTCTGTCGGAAGGCTGGATGAGCGAACAGGGGCTCGCCTGGCTCCCCTCCGGCGACGAGGTGTGGTTCACGGCCACGCGGGCCGGCAGCAACCGGGCGCTCCACGCCGTCACGCTGGATGGAAGGGAGCGGTTTGTGTACCGCATTCCCGGCACGATGACGGTGCACGACATCTTTCCGGACGGCCGGGTGCTGGCCTCACGCGACTCGATCCGGCTGATGATCCGCGCACAAGCGCCGGGCGAGTTGCGCGAGCGCGACCTGTCCTGGCTCGACTGGTCGCTATTGCGGGACATCTCGGCCGATGGGAAGACGATTCTGTTCGACGAAACGGGCGAAGGTGGGGGGACCAGACAGGGCGTGTACATCCGGAAGATGGACGGCTCGCCGGCGGTGCGCCTCGGCGACGGATTCGCCCTGTCGCTTTCGCCGGATGGCAAGTGGGCGCTCGCAGCTTCGGGACCATCGAGTTCCAGGAGGCTCGGATTGTTACCGACTGGGCCTGGGGACTCCGTCACTTTGTCGATCCCCGGCGGTTTAAACCCCCATTTCGCCAATTGGTTTCCGGACGGGCGCCGCATGCTGCTGCTGGCCAACGAGCCAGGCCGGGGCACGCGGCTCTATGTCGTGGATGTCTCCGACAAGTTTGTTCTGGGCAAGCCGAGGGCGATTGCGCCCGAGGGCGCCGGGCGCTCTTTATGGTCGGCGGTTTCACGTGACGGTCACCTGGTGGTAGCGCCTGCTGCCGGCGGCGAGTTGACCGTCTATCCGGTGGACGGCGGCGAGCCCCGGCCGTTGAGCGGCGCGGTCATGGACGATCTGCCGGTCACCTTCGATGAGCGTGGAGAGTGGCTGTACGTGTTCCAGCGTCCTGCCGGGCACGTATTTCGGATTCACCTTGCCAGCGGCCGCCGGGAACTCTGGAGGGAGATCACGCCGCCCGACATCAGCGGCCTGATCAGCCTGAACGTGTTCGCCATGACGCCCGACGGGCGCGCCTACGGCTACACGTTCTTCACCACCTCCTCCGAGTTGTATCTGGCGGAGGGGCTGAAGTAGTCAGCGCGGACCCTTGTTACCGGGCGGCTGCGTCTTCTCCTTGTTGGGCTTCGAGCGCGGCGGTGGCTGCTCACAGCGGCGCTTGAGGCGTTCGACCTTCCAGGTGCGGATGACTTGCGGGTGGCGTGGGCGGTCCATGGTTCTAGCGTAGAGGGATCATACAGAACCGCCCGCTTACAGAATTGCGGTCGAGGCAGTTTGGCCGGCGCCTCATTCGAGCTCGATTATGCCAAGTCCGTAGATGCCCGTCTCATCCGGCTCGAACATCAGGGTTTGACGCCCGGCTTGGTTCACAACGTCAAACTTGAGTTGACTCATGGGACCCAGAGAACCGCTGTAGCCGAGGCTGCGCGCTGTCCTGCCGGGCGGTAGGGCCACCTGCGCCTTCATTCCGCGCGCCGGTGTGATAACGCCGTCCAGCGTCACGTCGTAGTTAACGAAGTGCGCCAGGAGCCGGCGCGCGTTCTTCTCCAACATGGTGGTCAGCTCGACGTAAGCCGGACCGGAGACGATCCGCGTGGCCCGCGCTCCGAGCAGTGAGGAAACGCGGTCGGCCATGTTCTCGAGTTCACGCCGCAATGCCGGATCGATGTTGTTACGCGTATAGCCGTGCGGGATATCGGGGAAGACATCTGCCATCGTAGGGCCGAACGTGGTGTATTCGCCGCGCGCCTTCAGCGGGATCAGGAAGCGTGAAGGCAGGATCGCCAGCGGCAGGTAGACCACCTGTCCCTTTCCGGCTCGACGCGTTACTTCCGATCGGCCATAGCCGCCGCTTCCGAGAAGTCCTGCAAGAGGAGGGCGCGCGTGCGGCAGGTTGTACTCGTTCTTCACGCCGCTTGCGCCGAGTAGAACCAGCGTGCCGCCGGAGCGGGCGAATCGCGCCAGTCCCTCCTGATGGCTCGCGCCCATCAGCGGCAAGTACGGGACGATGATCAGATCGTAAGGCGCAAGAGCCACCGGGCTGAGCAAATCGTCCTCCGCGATCATTACATGAGCGATCCCCTTGTCCGCGAGCACCCTTGAGGCGCTGAAGGCGAAGCTCAGCTCATCGGCGAGATACTGCCGGAGCGAGGAGACCACGCCGATGTTGGCGTACATTCTGGCGCCCGCGAGCTTTTCTTCATTCGCCGCCAGGAACCGGTACATCTCGGTGGCGCCCGGCGGCGTCTCCCGCTTTTCGCGGAACACGCAGTGGTTGGCGACCGCCTCCGCGATATTGATCTGCGCCATGGCGCTGAGACAGCGCTCGGTCGGATTGGGGAAGATCGGCGGCGTGATCTCCGTGGCGTACACGATGACCGGCTTGCCGTGGGTCACCGCGGCCAGGAATTTCAGCGCGGGGCTGTTGGTGATCTTGGCGCCGCTGTCATCCTTTCGTGGCGCGGAGTCCAGGAATTCCTGAATCTCGGAGTAGACGAAATCGTCGTACCCGTCGCGCCCAAGCAATTCCATGTTCCCAGCGGCGTCGTAGGCAATGGGCCCGTAGCCGAAGCCTCCATACACGTTCCCGGAGATCATGAAGCTTGGGCTGTACCGGCGGGCGGTTTCACGAAGGCGCCGGTGAAACTCGGCCACCGAGTGGCCGCGGAAGCTGATCCACTCCATCCAGAACGGCTCGCCCCGCTTACGCGGCAGTACGACCTGCTCGTAGTCCGCCGTCCCATACTTGGCGCGGGCGGCATCGCGCGGCAGGTTCCTCTCCAGGTATGCAAGAAAACTACTCCGGCAATGCCGGCAGTAGCACGTCTCGCCGGCGATTTGCGTCCAGTCGACATAGGCGCCGTCGATGCCGCACTCGGCCTGCGCCCGGACGCGGCCCTCCATCATGCGCACGAAGGACGGATTGTTCGGGCATCCCCACGTCTCAAAACCGCTGCCCGTCTTCTGCCCGTACGGCGCGTAGCGGTAGAACGGGAAAGTCCCGTCCGGACGCACGGTGATCCAGTTTGTCGGGTCCTCCGCCGGTTTTGGGCCGATGTAGTCCTCGAAATCCCTCCAACGCTCGTCATAGAACTTCCGCCAGTGAATCTGCTCCTTTCGGGGCGGTGCTTCCGGAGTGTCGGAAGTCCCGTTGAGCGAACTGGAGAGGTAACGCAGAACGATGTAGCCCTTTGCATGATAGGAGCGAGTGAACTCCTTGGCCTTGGCCATTCCCGCGTCGAACTCGGCGCGCGTTACCTGCTCGAAGTTCGGCGCGCCCGGGCCGAAGGTGATGGTGAGATGGTTCCTCGTGAGGAAGTCCAGGTCTGCTTTGTGGCCGAGTCGCCAGTGGGCCCAGTCGGTATTGGGCGTCCACCGTTGAGCGTAGCCGGCGGAGGCAGCCACAAGCAGGATGGCAAGCAGCCTGTAGAGAGGAATCCACGCCGCACTCCGTGTTCTCATCGACGTCCGACCTCCGCTTCGAGGGCCTCCAGTTCCTTGCCGGCTTCGGCCCAGCGGCCCTGCGAGGAAAGCTCGCGGTAGCGGCGCAGGTGCTCGCGTATGCGCTCGATGCGCGGGTCAGGGGCGGAGGGCTGGACGGCCTGGGCCGCGGCGACTCCGGCCGAGGGTGGCGTGGCAGACGGCGGCGCGCCGGCGCCGGCGAT
>CAYZJD010000324.1:0-5467 GCA_964478455.1 uncultured Solibacteraceae bacterium
ACGAGGGCAAGATCTACGTGCGGCAGTTCGACAAGATCGCGGGCGAAGTCGGCGAAATGGTGGTGATCTTCGACGAAGACCGCGAGGGCCGCTGCACGTACCTGACCACGTGGCTCGGCGAGCACCAGAACGAGTCGGACATGGCGTTCTACTCGACCGACCCGTTCGACCACCTAGTGGGGCCGGGGATCGGGCGCGCCGAGTACGGCGGGTTCCTGATGACTCTGCCGCCGCACCGGATGTTCGACGTTTGGGGCGATCCTGACTACGAGTTCGCCGAGACGAAGCCGGAGCGGTTGCTGCTGGCGGCGCTCGACTACTCGATCCACCGGCACGTGGTCTACGTGGCGTCGCGGCCGCCGCGGTCGATCTTCCGCACGATCGCCGGGCGGCTGGGCCGGAACATCCTCTACCTGCCCATCGGCCAGCTCTCGCCTACGAAGGTGAAGAAGCTCCGCGTGGTGCACGTGCTCGACAGCCACGCACGGCGCGAGATCGCCAAAGACTACATCTGGTGATGGTCAGGTCCGCTTGCGCGGGAGGCCGAAGCTGAGGGCGGTGCGGATGGCGTGGCGCGGCGTCCATCGCTGCCCGATCTTCATGCTGTCGAACAGATAGCCGGCCTCGAACGACGTGCCGAATTCGAGGCGCCAGCGAAGCCCGGCGACGGTCCGCGAGCGCAGAAAGCCCTCGCGCTGGAACAGAAACTCCTGCGAAAGGAACGGCGACACCATTTTCCGGAACCGCTCGATCTCCAGACGCGGCCGATAACGGTTGTACGACGGCCGCCCGGGCGCCCAATGCCTCTCAAGCTGCGTCACCCAATCCACGCGGGCGGGCCGCATCGCCAGCGTGAAACCGGGTGAGACGTAGATGCGGTTGTGATTCGCAAAACCGTTACCGGTGGGATCAAACCAGCGGTGAAGATAGCCCGCTGCCAGGCTGATTCTGTCGTGCAGGTCGATGCTGACTTCAGTGCCGATGCGGTCGTCGTATGCGTCGGCGAGGCCGTCGCGGAGCCGGAAGCCGCCGAAGGCGGACCACGAGAAGCGGCCTCTTTCAACAAGCCGGACGTCCGTCTGGTTCCAGAACTGGAGATCACCGGCGGTCAGGGAGCCCGCAAGCGCCAGCAGTGTAGCGAGGAAGCGCAAGGTACCATCATCGCCGATTCGCGACTGCGTTGTGCGCGGCGAAAACGGGGATTGCGTAGCCTGTCACCGGTTTTCAGGCGTGGCGGCGGGAGGTGGCGATGCCGATGACCGGCCGCAGGGCGAGGCCGTAGAGGCAGACGTGATCGAAGGCCCAGAGGGTAACAGCGGAGTAGCCTTCGCCGAGGGCGGTGAGGCATTCCTTTTCCCACGGGTAGGCGGGACGGAAGATGGGCAGCAGGTGACGGAGCGAGTCCTTGGGCCAGTTGAGGCTGAGCGGGAAGCGAATCGCCTCGCGCACAAGGTCGAGGTCGCGCGACCAGGCGCCGAAGTCGAGGGCTTCGAGCTTGAGCCGGTCGAATCCGCTCGTCGCCTTGGCTTCCCATTCCACCGGCAAGTTGACGAAGCGGTTGAGGCGTCCGCCGAGCGCGTGGACACCGGCGGGCGTCGGATGGTTGACGTCGTACGGGAAGAGTACCTCGAACTTGGCCTGCGGGTGGAGGCCGCGAACGTAATCACGGATGGCGGCCGCATGGTCGCGGAGGCGATTGCGCAGAAACGTCGCGTCGGCCGAGCCGTTCACGGCGGGGTCATCGTCCGGCCCGGTGAAGAGGTGCAGCGGGCGGCCGAGGGCGGACTGCGCGGCGGCGGCCGTTTCGCTGTCGTAGTACGCCATCCCGCCGTTCGGATTGGCTTCCGTGCGGTTGGTGAAATACCACCAGCAGAACTCGCCGCACTGGAGGTTGGGAACCATCAGCGCCTCAGCCATGAGGTCGGCAACGCATCGGAACACCTGCTTCTGGTGGTCAGCGACATCCGACCGGAAGGCGCAGTGCGTGGAAACCAGCGAGCCGAAGCCGACGGCGGTTTCGACCGGCTCTCCGGCCGGGTAGCGGGCGGCGAATTCGGCCGGGGGATTGACGAGCTCCATGGACGCGGCGACCACGATTTCGCGGCTGCGCGCGGCGCACTGTAAGAAGAAATCGCGGTGCCAGTCCCGCGCGCCGCGGTTGAGCGCCGGCGACTGCGTTGGATCCACCACCCACTGGCCGGGCTGGCCTCCCTGGAGCGAGCCGATGAAGGTCACCGTGCCCGAAGAATTCTGCGTGGTCTCCTTCCACGCGTTGAAGGTGAACGAATAGGCGGGCCTGGGCGAGCGGGCGGTGATGGTGAGCACGTTGTCCTGTGCCGAGGCCCAGACGCCGACGTAGTTCCCGTTGAGGAAGTACTGGAAGTGGCGGGCGATGAGCGCGGCGTCTTCGTTCGGGAAGACGCTCTTGCCGCAGACTTGCCCGCCGATGTCGAGAAAGACCTGGTCGCCGGGGAGAAACTCGCCGGTGAAGGTGACCGTGACGCTGGGGACAACGGCGTTGACCCGCCGGCGCTGGTTCCACCAGAAGACGCCGATGTACTCGTTCATGGGCCCGGCGAATCCGAGCTTGTCGAAGTTCCAGAGAACGCGCGCGGGCGGCAGCTTGTAGGTGTGGTCGGTCGAGTAGTCGAGCGCGGGTGCGATCTTCGTGGTGGCTTCGGGCGGGTCGGGGACGTCCGACGGAACGGCAGCTTCCAGGAAGTCGAAGACGAACGGCTTGTCGTTCTTGAGGCGAAGCGCGACCGAGTGCAAGCCGGGGGCGACGGAGGAACGCACCTTGCGGCGGGTGTTGACCGGCGGCTCGACGGCAAGCGCGCAATCGAGATCGCTCTCGGCGTCACCGTCGAGCCGCAGCCCGGCAACGCCGCCGTCCCCAGTGAGCGACGTGCCGATGTAGAGATCGTGCGTGAAGGCGCACGAGTAAGTCATTGTGATGGAGGCTCCCGCGGCCGTGGCGCGGCGCGCCTGGCCCATCGAGTAAAAGCCCGTGACGGGCGTCCAGTCCCCTGTATACGAGCACCACGGATCGTCTTCTTCCACGCGGACGCTGCCAGGGCCGGCCACGCTCAGGGCGCGGACGGCCTCGGGGCCGGTCACGGTCCAGTTGGTGAACTCCGCCTGCCACTCGAGGTCCGAGAAGGCCGCGCCGTTGGCAAGAGCCGGGGCGAAGGTGAGCCACATTTGGCGGATGTCGGGGATGCCGAGCGCGGAGAAGTCGAGACTCACGCGCCAGACGGCGTCGGAGGTGCCGCCCTGGAGCTTGAGTGACGGCTGCGTGGCGCCAAGCCGCTCGTTTTTGGCGACGGCGTAAATGGTGATCATGTTGCCGTCCACGCCGGGACGGTCAGCAATGATGCGAAGGTTGTTTGCCTGCGCTTCGGCGCGCAGGGGGATGAGCGCCCCCAGCGCCGCCCAGTTTGCGCCGTTGATCTGCGCCGCGAGCGCGGCCGCGACGTCGGCGGCGGTGGGAAGGGGCGGATCCACCGGAACGATGTAATCGAAGGCGTAGTTGAGGTACCAGAGGGTAAGCCGGTCGTAAGCCTCAAGGCCGTTGGCTTCGATGGTGAAGGTGGCTTCCGCTTTCGTGTAAGTGCCGCCGTTCTGCGTCGCGTGCGCGAACAGCGGGATCTTCGCCGAAGAGCCGTCGGGCCGGATGACGTCGAGATAAGGCCAGTCGATGGTGGGGTACTTGGGCGAATCGAGCGGCATCAGGCCGGTGTAGCGGACGTCGAAGTCGAGGGTAAGATCGGCGAAATTCGTGTCGGGGAGGTATTTCAGCCGCGGGTGCTCGAAAAAGTTGTCGGCATCGTGGAGCACGAGGACGGCGAAGTCGGCCGGGTCGCGGAAGATGCCGCTCACTTTGAAGCCGGTGGGGGTCGCCGAATGGATGGCGGCGGCTGCGCCGAGGTCGTCGAAACCGCGCAGGTGGATCGTACGGTCGGGCTGGAGCTTGTAGATTCGTTCCGGCAGGGGCGCACTCCTTGGAGGGCAGCGAGAGAAGGACAGCCCTCTCTTGATCCTAACGGACGAAACCTAGAGAGTGAGGGAGGCCACAGATGGAAGTCCTTCAGTATCAATATGCTAGCGCCTCGGCTGAGGCTGTGACTCACTCGGAATTGGGATTGTTCGGTCAAGTGCGGGCGCGGAGACAGTGACGGAACTGTTGGATTTTCCCACGCAGGGGCGCGCCACAGGGCCTGTTGTGGTTCTGCGCATTTCTGGTTTTCAGTACGCGTCCGCGTATGGTAGATTGAGCTTATCGGGAGGTTAAGACCCATGACTCCTCGAATCCGATGGGCTTCCGTCCTGATGCTGGTCAGTCTGGGATTGGGTGCGGCCACGGCGCCTCCGATCACCGGCGACTACATTGAGGTACGGTCCCATCATGTGTACACGTGCGGGTGCCTGTACTCGGGCGAGCAGGCCACCGGCGGGCGCGAAGCGATTCTGACCTGGGTCATCCAGAAGGGAGAGTTCCAGGGTGTTCCGCTGGCGGGCCTGAAGGCGGTGGCGGTGGTGCTTGGGCAGGCCAACCTGGGCCTGGACGAAACGCTGCGCAAGAGCGTGGTGTTCGTGGACGGCGCGGACTCCGAGCGGCAGAGGCAGGCGCTGGTGAATCTGCTGAAGCTGAACTACGCAGCCGCGCTGGGGGAGGTGGCGGCGGTTCACGACGCGCCCATCTCCATCGAGAGGAATGGAGAGCGGGTGACGGTGAAGGCCGGCGAGCTTACGCGGGTGGTGGTGCGGCCGGCGAAGCTGCCGGAGGACGCTCACCTGGGCTCCCGGCTCTGGTACGACCCGTTCATCCCAACGACGGAATCGACCCTGGCCACGGCAGAGTACAACCGGTTTTCCGGGGAGGACTTCCAGCACCGCTGGTGGATCGGCGAACCGGGCATTACGGGTTACATCGGAACGTTCGCGATCGGCCAGTAGCGGGCGGCATGCGCGGCCAGCATCCGGCGGATTGCGCGCAGCCAGGAAGGGCGGGCGTGACGCATCGTGCGCGCGTGGTGGGGTGGCGCGTTTGCGCATCTAACTTGTTGATTCCATAGTGGCAGAGGGCGGCGCGTGACGCATTGAGGGCCTTGTTAAGGCGGCGATGCGTCACGCTGCGCGGCTGACGTTTTCGTTGTGCCGTCAGCCTGCCGGGGTTGGCGATTCGATTGTCAAGGATCCGGCGGACGGGGAACCGCGATAGAAGACGCCCCTCCGAAACCATGATGCCGCAAGCCTCCAAGTGTTCGGGAGTGGAGCGCCCTGGATTCAACGAGGTACGGTTTGTGACCAGCGCGGGATGATCGTTGATCTCGTTGATCCAAGCTGGCCGCGAACCAAGTTCATTCGTGGTAGACTGAAGACGTTCCGGCCCACGGTGGGTGTAGCTCAGTTGGTAGAGCGCTGGATTGTGGTTCCAGTGGCCGAGGGTTCGAACCCCTCCACCCAC
>CAYZJD010000325.1:0-5467 GCA_964478455.1 uncultured Solibacteraceae bacterium
GCCAGCCGCCGCAACACGTCGCGCGACAGCGCCGGCGCGTATACGAACGACCGGCCCACCTTACGCCGCGTTGCGCCGCCCTTGCGCACCAGCCGGTCGAGCAGCGTCATCACCGTCGTGTAGGCCAGGTTCCGGTTCGACGCGAGAACCCCGCGCACGTCCTTCACGTTGCCCTCGCCCAGCGCCCAGAGTGCCTTCAAACACTCCAGCTCCAGCGGCGGCGGAATGTCGCGCGGGGGAGCCGGCCGGCGCATCTACTCTTCCTTGTTTAGGGCGTCCGACAACTTCTCGGCGAACAACGACGGCGTCTTCGGAGCGGGTGGGCCGTGCTTTTTCGGTGCGGGCTTCGCCGCGCCGGACTTCCCCCTCGGTGGAGAATCAGGATCCACCACCGGCGCCGCCGCAACCGGCTCTTCTCCGTTCTCCAGGTAGCGCAGCTTCTTGAGCACGGTGCGGTCCAGCGGATGGCTGTAACCGGTCCACTCACCTTCGATGCGCGGGTCCTGCTCTTCGAGGGCCCGCATGCACTCCATCTTCGAGTCCATGTCATCGAGATAGTGCAGCAGCAACGCCTCGCGGAACAGGGGCACCTTGGGTGAGCCGAACTCGAGCTGGCCGTGATGGCTCAGCACCATGTGCTCCAGGAGCGACCGGAGCCGCGCGGGAAAGTCACCGAGCCCGCGCAGCTTCTCCTCGATCATCCGCAGACCGATGTGAATGTGGCCGAGCAACTGGCCCTCAGTCGTGTAACTGATGCTGCGTTCGTAGCTCAGCTCGTGGATCTTGCCGATGTCGTGCAGCACCACCCCGGCCAGCAGCAGATCGTAGTCGATGTTCGCGTAATGGCGGGCGGCGAACTCCGCCAGCCGCGCGAGCGACAGCACGTGCTCCAGCAGGCCGCCCAGATAGGCATGGTGCACCATCTTCGCCGCCGGCGCCCGCTTGTAGCGGCGCGCGATCTGCTCGTCGTTAAGGACCGCCTCAACGAGCGACCGCAGGTGCGGGTTCGTCATCCGCTCCACGATCCCGCGCAGATCCCGGAACATCTCCTCCGGGTCGCGCCTGGAGACCTGGAAGTAGTCGGAGGGGTCCACCTCCGCCTCGTCCACCCGCGCCATCTTGTGGATGGTGAGCTGCGGCCGGTTCTGGTAGATCTGCAGCAGACCCTTCACGCGGACGAAGTCGTCCCGGTCGAAGGTGTCCATCACCTCGCCGACGTTGTCCCACATCTTGGCGCTGATGTCGCCCGTCCGGTCGCCGAGCAGCAGCGAAAGGTACGGCTCGCCGGTTTTCTTCTGCCGCACGTCCTTGGAATGGACAAGGAAGGTGGTGGTCACCACCTGGTTCGGCTGCAATTCGCTGACGTAGGGAGATTTCATCGGAGCGGGGCCGCCGCTAATTGGAACTCTTCGCCTTGGCCTTCGTCTTGGTGCCGGGAATCGGTATCAGCCACAGCAACCGCCGCCGCCGTGTCTGGCTGGCCACTTCCTCTTTCGTGACCGTCTCCGGCTTCAATTGCGCCGGGTCCTTCCAACTGGTGTCCTTGCCGGGAGCGGCGCCGCTGTCCACGTAGCCGTCGCGGATCTCCAGGAACGCTTCCAGGCGCAGTTTGGTCAGGTACTCGCGCAGCGCCGGGTCGAACCGTGGCGGGTACAGCTTGTCCATGATCTCCGGCTGCGCTTCCTCGAAATCCGCCAAACCCGCCTTGTGCACGTTCTCCACCCGGAGGATCAGGAAGCCGTTGGCCACCCGGATCGGATCGGTCACGTGGCCCCGGTCCTTGTCGAACACCAGGGCGGCGATCCGCGGATCCAGTTCGCCGCGCTTGAATCCGCCGAGGAACCCTTGGTTGCGCGCGCTTTCGGCGTCCGAATTGTCCCGCACCAGCTCGAAGAACTTCTCGCCGCGGCGCGCTCGCTCCACCAGCTCCTTCGCCTTCTTCTCGAGCGCCGGGATCTCCGCCTCGCTCTTGCCTGCCGTGCTCACCAGCAGCTCCCGCAGAAACACCCGCTCCTCGCGGATGAATTCATCCTTGTGCTCCTGGTAGTACTTCTCCAGCTCCGCCTTCGGCACGTTGATCTTGGCGCCCACTTCCTGCCCGATCACACGCTGGGTCAGGTAGTTGTTCTTCACCTCGGCCTTGAAGTCTTCAAACGGCATACCCGCATTGTCTCGGACCCATTGCTGGAACTTGTCCTGGTCGGCGATCTTGTTCTGAAGCTGGATGTCCGCCAGGAACTTGCTGACTTCCGTGTCCACGCTGACGTTCAGGTCCTTGGCCCGCTGCACCAGCAGCAGACTGTCGATCCGGTTGCGAAGGATGTCGTTCTCCCGCTCGCGCAGGGCCTCTTCGAACTGGCGCCCGGACAGATTCCTCTGGCGCAGGTCGGCGATGATTTGCCGGCGGGTCCGCTCCAGTTCGGTCTTGGTGATGATCTCGTTGTTCACCTTGGCGACAATCATCTCGAGCGTCGTGACGTTGGCGTCCGCCGCGAGCGCCGCCCCTGCCAGGCACACAGTCAACACACTGCCTACTGCGGTCATGTTTCCCATTATCGAATACCTACGGTCGTAGTGCACGAATGCCACCTGCCACCGCGAACTCATCCGGTTCCCAGGCCGGCCAGCTTCTCCTTCAGGACCGAGAACACGCTGGACGCACGCGCGCCGCCGTCCGCCGGCAGCCGCAGCACGCCGGCCGGCGTGAATTGCGCTCCCTGCGTCCGGCGCACAAGGTCCATCAGGCGTCCCGGATCCACCCGCGACTCCGGGTGAAACTTCAGGTTGAGATATCCCTGCCGCCGGTCGACCGAGGTGATCCCTAACCGCTCCGCCATCGACTTCAGCAGCGAGAATTCCAGCAGGTTGGACACTGCTTCGGGCGGCGGCCCGTACCGGTCCGCCAGGTCCGCCAGAATCCGCTCGGCCTGTTCGCATTCCGCCGCATCGGCGATCCGCTTGTACACGCGCAACCGCTGGTGCTCGTCGGCGATGTAGTCCGGCGGGATGCGGATGTCGATCCCCAGGTTCAGCGTCGAGTGGATCTCGAGCGGCATCTCCTCTCCCTTCAACTCTCGGACCGTCTCCTCGAGCATCTTCAAGTAGGTGTCGAAACCCACGGCGTCAATGTGCCCGTGCTGCTCCCCGCCGAGCAGGTTGCCTGCGCCCCGCAGTTCGAGATCGAGCGCCGCGATCTTAAAGCCGGCTCCCAATTCGCTGAACTCCTTCAAGGCCGCCAGCCGCTTCCGGGCGGTCTCGGTCAACTCCGTGTCCGATGGAACCAGAAGGTACGCATAGGCGCGGCGGTTGCTGCGTCCAACGCGCCCCCGCAACTGGTACAGCTCGGAGAGGCCATAGCGCTCGGCGCGGTCGATGAGGATGGTGTTGGCGAGAGGAATGTCGAGCCCGTTTTCTATAATTGTAGTACAAATGAGCAGGTCGGACTCGTGTTTCATGAAGCCCAGCATCACCTTCTCCAGCAACGCCTCGCTCATCTGCCCGTGACCGACGGCCACGCGGCAGCCCGGTACCAGGGATCGCACCAGCGACGCCCGGTCCCAGATCGTGTCCACTCGGTTGTGGACAAAGTAGATCTGCCCGCCCCGGCTCATCTCCTGCTCGATGGCGGCTTTGATCAGCTCCGGGTTGAAGTGGGCAACCACGGTGTGGATTGCCAGTCGGTCCTTGGGCGGCGTCTCGATGACGGACATGTCGCGCAGTCCGACGAGCGACATGTGGAGCGTGCGCGGGATCGGCGTGGCCGTCATCGTGAGCACGTCGACGTTCTTGCGGAGCTGCTTCAGCCGCTCCTTGTGGCGGACGCCGAAGCGCTGCTCCTCGTCGACGACGAGCAGCCCGAGGTCGCGGAACTCGACATCGCCGGACAACAGCCGGTGCGTCCCGATGACAATATCCACCCTGCCGGCCGAGAGGTCTTCGACCACCTGTTTTCGCTCCCTCGGCGACAGGAACCGGCTCAGCATCTCGACGCGCACGGGGAACGGCGCGAAGCGCGTCTTGAAGGTCTCGTAGTGCTGGAAGCACAAGACCGTGGTGGGAGCGAGCACCGCCACCTGGCGGCCGTCGCCGAGCGCCTTGAACGCCGCCCGCATCGCCACCTCGGTCTTGCCGAATCCGACGTCGCCGCACAGCAGGCGGTCCATCGGCTGCGGATTTTCCATGTCGCGCTTGATCTCCTGGGCCGCGGTAAGCTGGTCGCGAGTCTCGGTGAACTCGAAGGCGTCCTCGAACTCACGCTGCCAGTTGCTGTCGGGCGAATAAGCGAAACCAGCGGCGAGCCGGCGTTCGGCGTAGAGTTTGAGCAACTCGTCCGCCATGTCGCGCAGCTTCGACTTCACCCGCGCGCGGGTGCGATTCCAAGTGACTCCGCCCAGCCGGTCGAGCGACGGCGCCCCGTCCCCGGCGCCGCGGTACTTCTGCACGAGATCCATCCTCGCCAGCGGCACGTAGAGCCGCGCATCGCCCGCGTATTCGAGCAGCATGTAGTCGCCCTTCTGCTCGCCCTGCGCGATCTCTCTCAAACCGGCGAAGCGGCCGATCCCGTGCTCGGCGTGCACCACGTAATCACCCGGCTGGAGGTCCACCATCTCGGCGGAGAACCTCGCAAGCTGCGCCCGGCCCGAAGGCCGCGCCACCAGGTCGGAGACGTCGAACAGGTCCTCGGCCCCGATGAGGGCGACCTTCGCCGCCGGGAAGACTACTCCCCGCCGCACCAGGCCCTTCGCCAGGAACGTGCTTGCCACCGAGCCGGCCAGATACGCGCGCTCCGCCAGGTAACCCGGCGTCCCGGTCTCCGGCTCCGAGCCCAACTGGTACGGCACGGCGTATTCGTGGAGGATGTCCGCAAGGCGCTCCAGTTCGCCGTTCGAGGCGGCAAAGAACACTACCCGGTAGCCGTCCTCAACCAGGTTCCGAGCCTCGGCCACCGCCACCTGCATGTTGCCGTGGAAGACGATCGACGGCCGCGTGGGGATGTGGCCGGCGCCCTCCGCCTCCAGTGCCAGCTCCGCGAGGTGGACCTGGGCGCCGCGGGCCGCCTGCTCCTCCAGTTCCTCGAAGCGCAGGAACAGCTTCTCCGGCGGGCACAACGCGCTTCCGGCCAGCTCGAGCCGCTTCCACAAACGCTCCGCCGCGCCTCGGACTTCCTCCGGCTCGTCCCAAACCACGATCGCGTCCCAGGCAACCGTCAACAGGGAATCGTTGCGCGAGCGAACGAGGGGCACGAGAAACTCCCAGCCCGGGAACGTTTCCTCCGCGTGGGGAACGAATTCGCGTCCCAACCGCTCATACAGTTCAGCCAGGATCTTCCTCGATCGCGGGACTTCCACCAGCGGCAGCAGTAGGCAATCTTCGACCTTCAGCGCCGACCGCTGCGTTTCCACGTCGAACCGCCGCATCGATTCGATCTGGTCGCCCAGTAACTCGATGCGCACCGGGCGCTCGGATT
>CAYZJD010000326.1:0-4552 GCA_964478455.1 uncultured Solibacteraceae bacterium
ACGCAGAAGACGGCGGCCAACGCCGAGGAGAGCGCCTCGGCGGCCGAGGAATTGAGCGCCCAGTCCGAGACGCTGAAGAACGTCGTCGTGCGGCTGACCGCCATGGTGGGCGGCGGCCAGTCGGCTGATGGAAACGACAGGCTCCAGGGCGCTTCGCGACGCCGGGCCAAAGCCTCGGCGGCACACTTGCACGGGGAGTCGGTCCACGGCCTGGCGGCGCTGCGCAAGGCGGTTTCATCGGACGCGAAGGCGGCCGAGCACAAAGAACCCGTCCTGGCGGCCCAAAGGGCCAGCCGCCAGGCGCTTCCATTAGAGGAGGAGGACTTCAAGGAATTCTGACCGCTTCGCTCTCCGGAATCGAGGCAGATCCCCGGCCTGCCCCGCGCAGGCTGGAGGGCTTTCGCTGAGACGGAGCGCTACGGCCGCGCCTTCCAAACCAGAAGCGCTACAGCGGCCGCGAACGCCGCTAGCGCCTGGTACTCCAGATTGCGCAGGTAGAGTGACCAGCGAAAGCGCTCGCTGCCGAGCGGCGTTCTCGGGCGCGGCCACAGCATCGGGACGCGCGCAGCGTATTCCTCGTATTCCGGGAACAAGTTTCGAAGATGCTGCTCCTCAAGTTCGATCACCGGCAGGTAGACAAGAAGGAAGACGGCGGCGAAGATCACCGCCAGCAGCACGCTCCGGGAGGCGATGGCCAAGCCCGCAGCCGCAAGCAGCGTTCCGATGTAGAGCGGGTTCCGAACCAGAGCATAGGGGCCGCTCGTAGCCAGACGCTCGTTCTTGGCGAGATGGCCTGCGGCCCAGGCGCGCAGGAGCAAGCCGGTCGTGGCGACGGGCAGTCCCCACACAAGCGACATCACGTCCGGGCGGGACAGCAGTGCAAATGCCGCGACGAGGAGGAAGCCGAGGAACACGCGCAGGCGAGCGACCGCGTCGGCGTACGGCTTCGGGAACCGGGAGCGGCGCATCAGGCGGAGCAGCCGGCGGACCTTCGCCTGCCGGCGAGGCGCGCCGCCAGGGCGTCGAACACCATCTCCGGCGTGACGTCCCGCATCGAGGGATCGGTTTGCTCCCGCCGCTTGTAAGTGGTCGCGGCGCGCGGGCTGCGCAGCACCGTGAACGTGTTGCCGTAAGGGCCGTTGCGTGCCGGATCGGTGGGACCGAAGACGGCCACGCCGGGTTTGCCGAGGGCCGCGGCCAAGTGCACAGGCCCGCTGTCGATGCCCACGACCGCGAGCGCCGCGCGCGTGGCATGGATGAGGCCTGGGAGGCCCGAAAGGTGAAGCCGCACGTCACTGATGCCGGAGAGCGCGTCCCGGGAGATCGGGGGACCATTGATCACCAGCGGCAGCGCGAACTCGGTTCGCAGGCGCCGCGCCAGCGCGCCGTAGTTCTCGGGCGGCCACTGTTTGGCGGGCCAGCCGGCGAGTGGGCTGGCCAGCACGAAGCCGCCTTCCGGTAAGTCGCCCTCCGGAGAGCCGGCGGGCAGCGGGAAGGCATGGAGAATGCTTGTAGCTCCCGTAGCCGCGGCGAGCTCGAGGTTGCGGTCAACAACGTGGGCCGAGCGCGCGCGCACTTTGTTCGAATAGAAGAGCGCCGCCACGGGTTCGCGGACGAGCGACTGGTGGAAGCCGTAGATCCGGTCCGGGCGCGCGACCGATGCGGCCAGGGCGGACTTGAGCAGTCCCTGAAAATCCACCGCCCAATCGAAGCGCTGGGCACGCAGGTCGTGCCAGGCGCGGCGAAGTCCGGCGAGCGTCCGCCGCTCGAGCGGGATCGAGCGATCGAGGAAGGGGTTGGCTTCGAGCAGGGCCGTCCATTTCGGGTCAACGGCCCAGGCAATGGTCGAAGCCGGGAAGCTGTGCTTGAGGGTGGCAACGGCGGGCAGCGCGTGCAGAATGTCGCCCATCGAACCGAGGCGCACAACGAGGATGCGGGGACCGGCGCTCATACCGCTCGTTTACGGGCGCGGCTCGTTCGATTGCTGCCGGCGGTGAACATGCGCGATCAGGTCCCGGGTGATGCGCTCATGCTCCGGTTCCTGGCGCACGAGGCGCGTGCACGGAATGCGCGAAAGGAACTCATCGGCCGGCTCTTGCCCGGGAAGCACCACGTAGTCTACCACGGCGAGCGCGGCGACAAGCTCGGCGCGGGCCCGGCCATCAAGCAACGGACGCTCGGGCGACAAGATCGCCACCAGGAGCGCGCCGGCGTCGCCCCGTGCCTGCTCGAGGAGGCGGGCGTGCTCGGCCACGAGCGGGTCAAAGTAGCCGGATACGACGACGAGGGACCGTCCTTCGCGGGCCAGCCGGCCCGGCAGTTCCGCTGCTGCTTCGGCAGTCAGGATCTTGGTGCGTGTGTCCAAGGAGTCTATTTCAACAGTTCGAGCGTCGCTGCCGCCACCCGGTTCGCGCTGACGGCGGACATGCAGCGGTGGTCGATGGGGCACTCGCGCAGGAGGCAAGGGCTGCAATCGACCGCTTCCCGAACGACCCGGGCGAGTGGTCCCGCTGGACCGGTGGTGATGTCGTCGGTCGCGCCAAACACGGCGACGGTTGGCACGTCCAGCGCCGAGGCCACGTGCATGGCGCCGGAGTCGTTGGTGAGGAACACGCGGCAGGCGGCGGCCAGCTCGATGAATTCGGCAAGCTTCGTTCGCCCGGCTAGGTTCACCGCCTTGCGGCCTGCCGCCTGGAGCGCGCCGGCCACAGCCTCGCAGACAGGCCGCTCGGCGGAGGAGCCGAACACGGCAACCGATGCCCCCAGTTCGGCGGCCACCCGGCCTGCCGTTTCGGCGAACCGCTCCGGGAACCAGCGCTTGGCCCCGCCGAAGGCCGCGCCCGGACTGACGCCGACCACCGGCCGGGCGATTCCGAGTTCGTCAAGGCGCCGCTCGCCCGCCAGACGGGCAGGCTCGGCGCCCTCCAGTCGGATCACCGGGGCCACAGGCAGGTCGTCGAGCAAGCCGGCGCGCCGCAGGAGTTCGAGATAGCAGAAGCGCTCGTGGCGCGGTATCTCACCGGCCTTGGGCGGAGGGACACGGTCGGTGAGCAAGAGGTGGCGGGCGTCCCTGGCGTAACCGATTCGGCGGGGGATGCCCGCCATCCAGACGATCAGCGCGGCATCCAGGGAGTTCGCTAGCAGGATGGCGCAGTCAAAGCCGCGCTCGCGCAACCCACGGGCCGCGGCCCGCTTCCCTCTCCAATCCCCCGCGCCGGGCTTGGCGGTGTATAGGATTACCTCATCGGCGAACTTCTCCCGCGAGTACAGGTCCGCCACCCACGGCCGCGCCTGCACCGCGATATGCGCCTCGGGGAACCGCGCCCGTATCTCCCGGAGTGCAGGCAGCGACATCACCGCATCGCCCAGCCAGTTGGTTGCGCGGATTAGGATTCTGGAGAACAGCATGGTCCCGGCCGGTCTTACATGGTAGCAGCGCGGGTTGTCGTGGGTACAGAGTCGACGTGGAAGGACGGGAAGGACGGTGAACGTGGGCGCTGAATCCGGCCTCAGGACGCCTTCCGGCGAGGCTGGACACGGATCATGTGCTACACTGGTCCTGTGCAAACCGGGACGAAACATAACTTGACCTTGTCAATCGACGAGGGAGTCCTACTGGAGGCTCGCAAGCTCGCCCTCGAACGGCGGACTACGGTCAACCAACTGGTGCGAGACTACCTGGGCGGGTTGGTGAGACAGCGCGATCGCCGGCGGGCGGCGGCTGAACGGTTGAGGTCGGCATTCGCGAAAGGCATCGTGGAAGTCGGCGCCCCAACCTGGACGAGAGACAGCCTTCATGAGCGATGAACAGGGGCTTGCGTTCGTCGATACGAACATCCTTGTCTATGCGTTCGACCAGACAGCGTCCCCCCGGAACATCGCTTCCAAGCGTCTTGTGTCGATACTCATGGACGAGGACCGGATTCGCCTCAGCACTCAGGTTCTTCAGGAACTCTTTGTCGCCTTGACCCGCAAGGTGAGTAAGCCGTGCTCTCCAAGCGAAGCCCTGGCTTGCCTGGAGGACCTCGCCGCATGGCCGCTGTTCATTGTTGACTACCCGGCGATCCGGGAGGCGGGTCTGCTTGCCCGGGATGCCACCCTCTCGTTCTGGGATGCGCTGATCGTGGTGGCCGCAGCCAAGAGCGGCTCTTCGAAGCTCTACACCGAGGATCTGAACCACGGGCAACAGTTGCTCGGCATCACGGTCTGCAATCCCTTTCTGGAGTTCGAACGGTAGACGCAAGCTTCGCGTCACAGCCCGGCAAACGGAGTGGGAGGCCCGGTTGCTTTTGTCCGCTACAATGAAATCGACATGGCGGGTTACTATTCCCGGGAAGAACTCGTCGCTGCTCGTGGACGGTGGAAGCGCGAGGGGAACGTGGTGGTGTTCACCAACGGCTGCTACGATCTCCTCCATCCCGGCCATATCCGGCTTCTGGAGAAGGCGCGCTCGCTGGGTGACATCCTGATCCTGGCGCTGAACACCGACGCGAGCGTGGCGCGGCTCAAGGGCCCGACGAGGCCGCTGATCCCGGAGTCCGAGCGGGTCGCC
>CAYZJD010000326.1:4562-5404 GCA_964478455.1 uncultured Solibacteraceae bacterium
TGACGAAGACACCCCACGAGAATTGATCGCGGCGGTGCTCCCGGACGTGCTGGTCAAGGGCGCCGACTGGTCTCATTTCATTGCCGGCCGCGAGGAGGTCGAGGCCGCCGGAGGTAAGGTCTTGGCGCTGCCCCTCGAGGCCGGCTATTCAACTACAGAAATAGTGGAAAGAGCGCTGGAACGCCAACCTTGATTCACCCCGCCTTGCGAGACCTGCTCCAGAGTCTGGCTCACGCGCCGGCTTTCCAGCAGCTCTTGCGCGACCTGCCGGAGGACCGGCCGGGTCGCCTCCTGCTGTCCGGCTTGAGCGCCACGGCCAAGGCGCTCTACGCCGTCCTTCTGTGGCACGTCCTGGAACGGCCCGTCGTCATGATCACGGGCGGCGGGCGGGAGGCAGAGGCGCTCTTCGAGACGTTGTCTGCGTTCTTCGAGCTGCTTTCGGCCCGCCGCAGTGCCGGACGGCCACAACTGGTACCGGCGCTGGACGTGCTGCCGGGACAGGGGTTGAGCCCGCACACGGAGGTGAGCGAGCAGCGGGCGATCGGCCTGTGGCGCCTGGCCTCGGAGCGCGTGCCGATTACGGTCGCGCCCGTGGGCGCGGCGCTTGTGCGCACGGAGACGCCGGACTTCTACCGCCAGCTCGCGCTCCGTCTCAGGGTAGGAGACGAAGTGCCTCTGGAGGCGCTCATCGAGCACCTGGAGAGCACCGGCTATGGCCGCAGGGAACCGGTCGAGATGGTTGGAGAATACTCAGTCCGCGGCGGCATTGTGGACGTCTTCCCGCCGGAATCCGAGCGCCCGGTGCGCATCGAGTTACTGGGCGACCAGATCGAATCGATGCG
>CAYZJD010000327.1:0-5369 GCA_964478455.1 uncultured Solibacteraceae bacterium
AGGGGGTCGCCGGGCTTCACTTTCCGGTAGCCGCCGGCCATCACCTTCATGGCCACAACACCCATGCCGGCCTTGCGCGCCGCGTCCACCAGGGCGGTCATGGACGGGTCCATCGTGAAGTTGTAAGTCGTGAGCAGCACGTCGATCCGGCCGCTCTTGATGAGGCCTGGGATGAGGTCCGCATGGCCGGAGTGCGTGCTGACGCCGGAGAAGCGGATCTTCCCTGCTTTCCTGGCCGTCTCCTGCGCTTCGAGCAGCTCGTCGGTCACCGAGGCGATGCTGCCCTTGCCGTGGAGATACCAGATGTCAACATAGTCCGTTCCAAGCTCCCGGAGGCTGGTGTCGAGGTGATCGAGCGCGCCCTGCCTCGTCGCGGCGCCGGTCTTGGTGGAGATGATGACGTTCTTGCGCTTCATCTTGAGCGCGGAGCCGACCATCCGCTCGTTGTTGCCGCCCTGATAACCGCGCGCCGTGTCGAAGAGGTTGATGCCGGTGTCGGCCGCCCGTTCAATCACCGTTGGGTCCGAGGTGATCATGCAGCCAAAGCCGACCGTGGTAACTTTCAAGCCCGTTCTTCCGAGGACGCGGTAGCGGAGTTCTCCTTCCTTGAGCGCGCCGGCGCCGGACGTCACGGGGCTTGAGAAAGGTGAAGTGGCAGCGAGGCCGGCGGCGAGAAACCTGCGTCGTGACGGGCCGGATTTCATGAAGGTCTCCTGAATTGAGTTATAATCACCTGCTAAGGTCTCAATTATAGGCCAGGAGGTCTCCCGGTGCCGTCTTCTCTCACCCGTCGCTTCTTCCTGCAAGCGGCAGCAGCCGCTGGTACCGCGGCCGCATCCAGGGGCGAGCAGGCGGCCAGCCCCGCAGAACCGCTGGAGCCGGTCTACAAGTACGACCACCGGGCGACGGTCTCAGTGGTCCAGGGCGAAGAACGCCGGAAGATCGTCCGTGACGCGCTGGCCGCGATCCAGGACCAGATCCGGCCGGTTCTGAAAACGAAGAAGTACGTCGTCATTAAGCCGAACAATGTCTCGACAGTCAATCAGCTTGCCTGCACGCACCCGGACGCACTCCGCGGGATTCTGGATTTCCTGGCGCCCCGTTTCAAAGGACCGGTGGTGATCGCCGAATCTTCGGCCGGTGACACGCTGGAGGCCTACGAGAACCTCCACTACGACCGCGTCGCCGCCGAGCACAAGTCGCAGAAGGTGAAGCTGGTGGACCTGAACCGCGAGGCGAAGCACGAGGTGATGCCGCTGCTCTCGCCGGACCTGCATGTGCAGCCGGTGCGGCTGGCGGCGCGCCTGCTCGATCCTGACGCATTCGTGATCTGTTCAGCGGTGATGAAGACCCACAACACGGTGGTCGCAACGCTGTCGGTGAAGAACATGACGCTCGGAGCCCCGATCCGGAGCCTCTTGAAAGACAGGCCACATTGGAACGACAAGCGCAAGTATCACGGCGGAGTGCGGCAGACGCACTACAACATGATGCTGACGGCGCAGAAGATGCGTCCGTTCTGGGGCGCAACGCTGATCGACGGGTTTGAGGGCATGGAGGGCAACGGTCCGGCATCGGGCACGCCCGTGCCCTCGCGAATTGCGATCGCCTCGACGGACCTGATCGCGGCGGACCGGGTGGCGATCGAGGCCATGAGCATCAACCCGGCGTGGGTAGGCTACCTCCAATACTGCTGGCAGGTCGGCCTGGGGCAGTATGATCTCGCCAAGATCGATCTTCGCGGCGCGGCTCTGGCGGCGGTGAAGAAACCTTACCGGATGCACCGCGACATCGAGCGCGAGCTGGAGTGGATGGGGCCGCTCAACGACGTGCCGCCCAAGCTGGGGTAGACACGCCGCCGGCGCGGGCTGCGGTCTTCATTCTCCTCATGGGTTCCCCTTTTCAAGCGACAGGATCTGCTTTTGCCCGGCGAGCCGTTGCCCGAAGGCCTCGACATCGATGTGATGCAACGCCCGGCCGGACTTGATGGCCATCGCCGCGGCAACCCCGGCACTGTGGCCGGCGATCATGTATTGCGGCTCCATGCGGAAGGACGCGTAAGCGACGTGGGACGCCGAGATGCAGGAAGTGACCAGCAGGTTGGAGCACTCATTGAAGCGGGGCAGAAGTGACCGGTACGGAATCTCGTAGGGCTCCACCGGCACGCTCAGGTAGCCTTCCTGGAGCACTTCGTCGCCGATGTCAGGGAAGCGCGGGACCGGCACAGCGACCCACTGAATTTCGCGGATGTCAATGTTATAACCGCCCATGCCGATCGAGTCGTACTTGCGGCGGTTCGTTTCCAGGTCATGCTGCGTGAGCACGTACTCGCCGAGCATGCGCCGCGTTTCCCGGACGTAAAGCTGGTGCGGCCAGTGGCCCGTGTCCGGGAATTCGTCCTTGGCCAGGCCCCAGCGGTTCATTTCCGCCCGGACCTTCGCTGGAACGCTGGGGTTGTGGCCAAGGAAATACAAAAGCCCTTGCGCCCAGGTCAGGTGCTCGTCCCAAATCTCGGCGCGACGGCGATAATCCGCCTCGGGGTAATCCCAGCTTGCGCCCGGAAGATTTGTGGAAACGCCGCCGCCGGCGTTGATGTCCGTCTTGCCGTTTGGCATCTCGGAGATGCCCAGGAAGTGCGCCAGGGCAGCCCGATCTCCGAGAGCGGGCATGTACCGCTTGACCAGGAGGTACCGCTCAGGGTTGTAGTTGTTCGGCGGCGGGATCGGCAGTTGGTTTTCCTTGATCCGGGTGAGGCAGATGCGAAAGCAGTAGGGCTGGATCTTGCCATCCCCTTCGCCGAGCTGCCCGATCGAATCGTAGGGCTGGATGTGCGGCAGCAGCTTGCCCCTCTCGTCGTAGGGTGAAACCGGAACCTGAAGCTGGTGGCCGCCGGGAAGGAACTCGCGCCGGCCCGCCCAGGACTCGCCGTACTTCGTTCTCGTCTCGCGGCCGATGGCGTAGGAGACACCGGCGGCCTTCATCAGGTCCCCTTCATACGACGCATCGATGAAGACCTGCGCGGAGAACTCGACGCCGTTTTCCATGCTCGCCGCGTCCACGCGGTTTCGCGTCTTCCGGACAGAGGCAAGGCGGTGCCCGAAGTAGACAGGGACGTTCGCTTCGCGCAGCCATTCGACGAAGGTTCGTTCGCCGACCTTCGGCTCGAAGGTCCAAGCCACCGGAAGACCATACGCCTTGCCGGCGCGCTCGAAGAACTCCCGCGAGTAGCCGCCGATGACGTGTTGCTGGCGATCCATGTCCGTGCGCCCGAGCCCTCCCGAAACCATGCCGCCGACGTGCCTGCCGGGTTCAACCAGCGCTACCTTGACGCCCTCCTTGGCGGCGGCAATGGCGGCGACGGCGCCGCCAGCGGTGGCGCCGTAAACGACGACGTCAAAGCGCTGCTGGGCGGCCAAAAGACCGGCCAGCAGAAGTAGAACGGAGACGCGGAGGGGCATATCGCAACAGGTCAAGTGTAATTCAGGCCGCACCGCTCGATGCTACACTCGGCCTGTGGGGGGCGATACCGCTTTTCCCATCCTGGAAGCAGGACTCGGAACAGCGCCACGGATCACTTCCCTGCTCATCAAGCCGGTCTCCGCGGTTTGCAACCTCGACTGCGCATACTGCTTCTACCTCGATCGCGAGGCCGATCCGTACAAAGAGCTGCCGGGGCGGCGGATGACGCTCGACACGCTCGATCGCCTCGTAGATTCCTACCTGTTTTACTCCTATCCCCAGAGCGTGTTCGCCTTTCAGGGGGGCGAGCCGACCCTCGCCGGGCTGGGGTTTTTCGAGAGACTGGTCGAGTACCAGAAAGAATACGGCCGCAACGGGCAAAGCGTCAGCAACGCGCTCCAAACCAACGGAACCCTGATCGATGACGACTGGTGCGCGCTCTTCCGCGAGTACAACTGGCTCGTGGGCGTATCAGTGGACGGGCCGGAGGAGGTGAATGACCGTTATCGCCTTAACAAACAGGGTCGTGGGACCTGGCGCAAGGTAATGCAGGGGATCGAAACGCTCCAACGGAACAAGGTGGAGTTCAACGTCCTGTGCGTCCTCAGCCAAGCTAATGTGGAATTGCCCAGGGAACTCTACCGGTTCTTCCGGAAGCTGGGTATCGATCACATCCAATACATTCCGCTGGCTGAATTCGATGGAGAGGGCAAGCCGCTGCCCTTCACGATCACGCCGGACCAATACGGCCAGTTCTTGTGCGAGACGTTCGACCTTTGGTGGCCGGAGCGGCGGCACGTGCGCATCCGCTTCTTCGATAACCTGGCCGAGGCGCTCGCCGGGCAGAAACCGGGAAGCTGCACGCTGCACGAGACATGCGACAGCTACGTGGTGGTTGAGTACAACGGAGACGTCTTTCCTTGCGACTTCTTCGTGGAGAAGGACTGGAAGCTCGGCAACGTCGCTCTCGACTCGTGGCCGGAGATTGCGCGCCGGCAGCGGCGTTACAGCTTCGCGAGCAAGAAGGCGATCGGACACCCGGAGTGCCGGGTCTGCGAGTACCAGTCGATCTGCCACGGCGGTTGCCCGAAGTTCCGCCACGCGCCGAGGCATAGCTTCGATGATCTGGATTACTTCTGTCCGGCGTACAAGATGATCTTCGCGAAAGCAGTTGGACCCCTCCGTTCTGACGTAGCACAAATCCTGGGACGGCAGGCGGCGAGTCCGTACTAGAGAGCCGGTCCGGGTCAGCTCGCCGTTGCTGGGCGCCGATAACGCACAACCTTGGAGTACGGCGCACCGGGAGGCGCAGGCCGCCACTCCGCCAACGTGTGGATTTCCTCGAGCATGCTCCTCGCCCACACCGATGCGGGGTCCAACCCGCGAGCATGAAGAGCTTCCCTGATTTGCTCGAGACGATTTGCGTAAGCCGGGAACTCCACCAATGTGGTCGGCTCCAGTTCTTCGTGACCGTCCGGATGGATGCGCGCGATGGCCGCGCTGTGGAACAACTGGGGATTGACCGGGAAGTCCAGAGTTGCCAGCGTGTCCAACAGGCGTTCGAGCGCGCGTGGCTCCACCGAGATGCTAACGGAAACCAGTTCCCCTTCCGTCCCAGACAGGGTCGGGCTCTTCCATGCGATGGTCTCGGGCCGAACCGCCATAACTCCTCCCCTCTGCGGCAGCGGCGTCACCGCCGCCTCCGCGCGGCAGCTTTCACGGCGGGTGCGGCCCAAGAAGCAAAAAACCCTGCGCTAAGGCCGCAGGGCGTTTCGTTCAGGACCTACTCGCCTTTAGCACTTTTTTTTCGTGGTTGCAATTAGCCGGGCGCCTAAGCCGCCCTAAATCAATCCACGCGTTCTCAGCATACCATCGGGAGCCGTGGAACGCAACGGAAATCTGCACGGAAT
>CAYZJD010000328.1:0-5359 GCA_964478455.1 uncultured Solibacteraceae bacterium
TACGCAACGCTCTCGAACCCGTTTCCCTCCGGAATCGTATCGGCGCAGGGCCGGCAATACGGAACCCTGAACGGCTGGGGATTCGCATCCGGATCGAACCTGAGCGACACGCTCCGCAACGCCGAGATCTACCAACTCGCGTTCTCGGTCCAACATGAACTCGGGGGCGGCCAAATGGTGGAGGTCGCATACTCCGGGAACCGCAGCACGCATCTTCCCGTCGGCGGCTCCCGGAATCGCAACTACATTCGCACTGCTGCTCGGCAGCAATTCGGCACCAGCGGTTTGAGCAGGTACGTCGCCAATCCCTTCTACTCCTACTTCACCGGCCCGGCCGCCAAATTCAATCAGCCCGATTCCGTCTACGCGCAGCCGACGATTCAACAGGTCAATCTGCTGCGTCCGTTCCCGCAGTTCTCAGGGAGCTTCGAAGGGTTCGCGGAGTTTGTCGCGAACTCCTGGTACAACTCAATGCAGGTGAAGTACGAGAAGCGCTATTCGAAGGGCCTCAACATCGTGGGAAGCTACACGCTGGCGACCCAACGAGACGACTCGGACGTCTCCTCCAATAGTTGGCTCGGGAACTCGGCCAGCATCCAGGACCTGAATGACATCCGAGCGGAGTATTCGGTCGCAGCCACCGACGCAAGGCATCGCGTGGTGTTCAGCGGAAGCTATGAGCTGCCCTTTGGGCGAGGCAGGGTGCTGGGCACGAATATTGGCAAGGCGTTGGATACGATCGTGGGAGGTTGGCAGGCAAATGCTTACGTCACGTTTCAGACCGCGCTTCCGTTGAATGTGAGAATGCGCACCAACCGCATCCAAGACGGCAGCCAGCGTCCCAACGTTTCCGGCAATCCGCGCAGTGGATTCAGCATCAAGGACGTCGTGAACGGGCGCGGGGCCAACAACTACTTCAACGTCGCGGCGTTCTCAGACCCGGGAGACCAGAGAGCCGGCAATGGGCCGCGGTTCAACGGCAATTTACGCGGCGATGGGATTCGCGGCGTGGACTTCTCGGTGTTCAAGAACCTGCAAGTGCGGGAAGGACTGAAACTGCAACTCCGAGCGGAGTTTTTCAATTTTCTGAACACTCCGCGCTTCCGGGATCCGAACACGAGGTTCGGCGACACCTCCATGGGTGTGATCAGCGCTCAAGGCAACAGCCCGCGGCAGGCGCAGATGGGCGCGAGGCTGACTTTCTAGGGCGCTTGGGGCGGCCGGGAGTTCGCGAGCGGCTCCGTCAGGACGGGGCCTGCGGAGAGAAGGCCGCGGCAGTTTCGAGTTGGCCCTGCGGCAGCGGCATGAGCGCGTCGCGACAGGGATTCTTGAAAGGTTAGCCCATGATGACGACACGTCGGGAGTTCCTGAGAACGGCGGCCTTGGCGGCCGCTTCGCCCGCTGCCACATCCTTGGCACTCGGTGGCCGGGAGCCGTTCAACCTGGTCTTCATCATCGTCGATCAGCATAGTGGGGTGGCGCTGGGCTGTGCGGGACACCCCATCGTGCGCACGCCAAACCTGGATTCGCTTGCCAAGCAAGGGGTGTTCTTTACCCACGCGTACACGGCAGGAGTCACCTGTGCGCCGTCGCGGGCATCCATGGACACTAGTCTCCGGGTGCAGCGCCACGGGGTACGGGAGAACGGCGTGCCGCTCGGGATCGAATTCCAGACGCTTTGGACGATCCTCGAGAAGAACGGCTACACGCTTTCGGCGCAACCCGGGGGGCGGGGGCGGATCGCCCAGCATCTCGAGTGGCTCGTTAGGCTCGGCTATAAGGACGTGGCCAGTCCGATCATCGGTTCGAAAGATAAAGCACAGATAATCCCGACGCCCTACCGGTACGCCGTCGGCCGGGCCGGTTTGTCGCCGGAGCACACGCTGGATGCTTGGACGGTCCAGAACGCAACGCGGTTCCTGGATGAGAACAAGGACCGGCGCTTCTGCCTGACGGTGCAGTTGCACGGCCCGCACGACCCCTGGGTGGCGCCGGCCCCGTACGACACGCTGTACCGGCCGTCGGACCTTCCGCTGCCTCCCTACCGCGCCGGCGAGTACGAGTCCAAGCCCGCGATGCAGAAGCGCATCTGGCGCGAGACCGGGGCCGACCGCTTCACCGACGAGCAGATCCGCATCATCCTGGCGCACTATTACGGCCTGGTCACCTACAGCGACATGCTGGTGGGCAAAGTGCTGAACAAAGTGGCCGCGCTGGGACTGGATGACAAGACTGTCGTCGTCTACACCGCCGATCACGGTGACATGATGGGCACGCACCGTATGTTCACGAAAGGGTTCGCCTTCTATGAGCCCGCCATTCGCATTCCCCTGATCCTCCGTGCCCCCGGCGGGGCCTCGCGCGGATGGAAGGTCGCAGGCGCGGTGTCGAACATCGACTTCCTGCCCACTATGCTCGATTTGCTCGGGCTTCCCCCAGCTCGCGGAGTCGAAGGGCGCAGCCTCGTTTCCCTCTGGCGCGCCGCCGCGAAGGGCCGCGAAGTCGTTTTCGGCGGCGAGGGCTTCGAGGGCGACGACAGGCTGGTAATGATTCGCACGAGGCAGTGGAAGCTCACGCGCTACGACGAGGGCGGCGGCGAATTGTATGACCTCGAGCGCGATCCGAACGAACTCGACAATGTGATCACGAACCCGAAGTACACGGCTGTGGTCAGACAGCTTACCCGGCAACTCGAGCACTGGGACACGGAGTATCCTCACGCCGAACTCCGCATCCCGCCGCAGGCGGAGCGGGCGGATCCTCAACGATGGGCGCGCGTCCGTGCGGCATTCGAGGAATGGAAGAAGAAGCCTGGAAGCCGTGTTCCCTAATGGGAATCTGTGATCTAAGGAAACCCAGCGGAACCGCGCCCAGGAGCGGGGCACGAAATTTCAAGAAGCTGCGGCAATTCCGGTAGGGCGGCAGGAAGGCGCGATATGAAATCGGTTGTCACATCCCTTTGTCTTGGTTTGGCGCTTGGGGTGGCGGCGCACACTGCGTTGGGTCAGGAGATTCTGATCGAGAGAGATTCCCAGGCAAACCCATGGACGCGGCTGGACCTGAAAAGCGGCGCAGGCCGGTTTCATTTCGCCATCGTGGCGGACCGGGCTGGCGGCAACCGCGCAGGGGTCCTGGCGGAAGCGGTCCGTAAGCTGAACCTTATGCAACCTGCATTCGTGTTGTCGCTCGGGGACCTCCAGGAAGGCTACACGTCGGATCCCGGGCTTTACCGGTCCTTCTGGGAGGAGCTGACGGGTCTGGCAAATGGACTCGAGATGCCTTTCTTCTATCTACCGGGGAATCATGATCTGGCTACGCCGGCTTTGCGTCAGGAGTGGACGGGGCGGTTCGGCCGCGATTTCTACCACTTCGTGTATCGGGATGTGCTGTTCCTTTGCCTGAACTCCCAGGATCTGTCAGGCGCTGGGACGGGTGAGGCGCAGTTGGCCTACATACGAAAGACCCTCGCCGCGAATCCAGAGGTGCCCTGGACGCTGTTGTTCTTGCATCAGCCCCTCTGGATGACTCCCGGCCTGAAGGCCTGGGCGGCAGTGGAGGCGATGCTCGAGAATCGGCCGTATACGGTCTTCGCAGGTCACCGTCACACTTACTACAAGACCGTCCGAAAGGGACGGGATCATATCATGCTGGCGACTACTGGAGCCGGGAGCCAGCTTCGCGGTCCGCTTTACGGAGAGTTCGATCAGATCGCTTGGGTCTCGATGACCGAAGACGGGCCGCGGGTGGCGAACTTGATCTTGGATGGGATCTTGGGCCCGGACGTGCGGACGCCGGCGACCGACGCTCGCTTCAGCGCGTTTTTGCGCGGAGGCGCCGTCAAGCTCGCGCCGCTGGTCTTCAGCGCGCCCGCGTTCTCCGGCGGGGGCACCCAGTTGAGGTTGAGGAACGATGCCGACCTGGTGATGAAGTACCGGGCCTACTTCGAGCCGCATGCGGATTTGCGCATGGAACCTGATCGGCTGAGCCTGGTCGTGCCCCCCAAATCGGAGCGGGCCTTGGACGTGAAAGTGAGCAGTGGTAAGCCGCTTCTCGCAGAGGACCTCTCTCCACCGTCCATGCACTGGGCCGCCTATTATGAGTTCCCCAACGAGCGTCCCGCCACATTCGAGGGCGTCAGCCGACTCATCATCGAGAGAGAGTTCTACGGGTGCCCGCGACGGACGGGCCCCGTCGTGCTCGACGGGTACCTGGACGAGTGGTCCGTGCTTCCCGTCCTGGTCCGTGATGTCATCGACCTCTCCGGGGCGGCGAATCGTCTGTGGACAGGCCCGGAGGATCTGAGTTTTCGTTTCGGCACTGCCTACGACGACGAGAACGTTTACCTCGCCGCGGAGGTGACGGATGACCACGGCGTGTTCGACCCCCATTTGAAGCACTGGGAGCAGGATGGGCTTGAGGTCTGGATCGATCCGGCGCCTTCGGCGGGGCCGCGTGTCGGCAAGGTCCTATATCTCGGCTTCAGCCCCGGCGAGGGTGCCGAGCCGGCTTATATCGACGAGCGGGAGCGCCTGCCACGGGGCGTGCGCATCGCGTCGCGCAGGCACGCCTCCGGGCACAGCGCCGAAATCGCCGTTCCAACGGCGCTCATGGACCAGGGCCAGGCCGGAACGTGGCGGCAGTTTCGGCTGAACGTCGGGGCCATCGATCGGGACCCGAACGAATGGGCGTTGCGGATCCGCTGGCGCCCGCAGTGGGGAACAGCCAATGATTTTGCGGGGTCTGGAACCTTCCGCCGGCAGTAGAGTGCAGCTTCCCTCGGAGGATCCAGGAGCGCACCTAGCCGAGGACCTCAGGGCCGCTGACCTGAGGTTGTGAGAACGCCTGCCAGTACGAGCCCGAGGTGAACCAGGCCGGGTTACGGGCGCTCGCCGCGCGCCAGGCGCGCGGAAACGTCGTCGATGACGGGGAGCAGCTCGGCCGTGGAGTCGATGATGTAGTGCGGCCCCAGGACTGACAATCGGGCCCTCGCCGCCCGGCACAACGCTTCGCGCTCCCCGTCCGGCAAGCTCTCCAATTCTGCCTTCGACAGGCCCACCTCGTTTCCGTGGCGGATTACGGAGACGGCCCACATTCCGGCGGCGTGGGCTTCGGCCACGTCGTTCGGCGTGTCGCCGACTTTGACAAAGGCTCGCATCGGGTACACGTCAAGCTGACGAGCTGCGTAGAACGCCATCCAGGGCGCCGGGCGACCCTTGCCCACCTGGTCGGGGCACACCCACAGATCCGGCGAATAGCCACCCTCGGCTGCGAGCCTGATAAGGTCTACCATCATGCCGGTATCGAAACCGGTGGTGTTGGCGATCTTGATCCCGCGGCGGCGCAGTTCTTTCACCACCTC
>CAYZJD010000329.1:0-5301 GCA_964478455.1 uncultured Solibacteraceae bacterium
ACTTGAAAAAGGCCCAACGCTGGATGGATCAGTTCCAGCAACGAAGATGGGCCAGGGGTCCGGCGTGGGCAGCGCCGGCAGGGACGCTCTGTGAGCCGCTGGCTGCCGCTGCGCAAGGGCATCGCGGATTTTCGCCGCCGCGCCCAGATCTGCTTGAGCGCCAACCGGCGCTATCTAACGGCGCTGAGCTTCTGCGCCGAAGCGACGCCCTCCTGCGCCATCTTGGATCCGGTCAGCCGGCGCCGCAGCACGGGGAGACAAGCCTTTCGCGCACTGCGCCCCATCAGCCCGGAAGACAGCAGCAAGCTGGCTCTGTTGCAACGCGGAGAGTTCCTCATCCAGGGCGTTCGCAATCGCGACTTGCAGCCGCTTTGGCCGGATCGCGTCGAAGCGGACCCGGACGGGAAACGCACTACCGGCCGAATCACCCGCTGGCTACGACTACTGACCGCCCATCGCCTGCTTGTGAAGATCCCCCACACCCACATCTACCGGCTGACCCACAAGGGCCACCTCGTCCTCACAGCCGCCCAGACCCTGAGACGCGCCGACATCACCAAACTCTCCACCGCCGCATAAATTCCTTTCCCAAAAAACAAGTTCTTGCGAACTTGGTATACAGAGGTTTCAATGACATTGTCATCGTTCCTCCGTGTCTCTGTGTCTCTGTGGTTCCATGTTGTCCTCCAGCGGCGTCACTGGATCGATGAGCGGCCAGGTGAGCGTGCCCAGCAGGTACACGGCGGCCATCACGTACAGGCTCATGTTCCAGTCGCCGCCGCTGTACTTGAGGATGTAGCCGGTGGCGGTGGGCGCCACGAAGCCCGCCATGTTGCCCATCATGTTCATCGAGCCGGAAAGCGTTCCGGCGTACTTGCCGCCGACGTCCATGCACGCTCCCCAGGACGGCGGCATGACAAGGTCGTTGGAGAAACTGGCCAGCCCCATCATCACCATGGCCAGCAGCGGGTCCTTCATCTGGACGGACAGGATGATGAAGATGCCGGCGCAGAAGAAGCCGGTCGAGGCCATCCAGCGCCGCGCGCGGCTTACGCTTCCCATCCGGCGCGCCGCGTAGGCGGAAATGAGGCCACAGAACAGCGACCCGAAACCGCCAAACAGCAACGGGAAGATGGCCAGCTTCGACGCCATCTTCGGGTCGAGGCCGCGGAATTCCTGGAGGTAGGTCGGCAGCCAGGTGATGTAGAAATACCAGGGGTAGGCGAGCAGGAAATATTGCACCCAGAGCAGCCAGACGGTACGCGAGGAGACGAGATTCTTCCATGGCACGTCGCCGTGTCCGGCGGCCATCGTCTCCGCGCCGGCCAGCAGATCGAGTTCGGCCGCGTTCAGGCTCTTATGGTGACGCGGATCGTCCTTGAACCAGGTGGTGAAGAAGAAACACCAGACGAGGCCGAGCGCGCCGAAGATCATGAAGGACTGGCGCCAGGAGAACCACTCGAACACCAGGATCACCAGCGGGGGAGTGAACGCGCCGCCCCAACGGGCGAAGGTCCACATGATGCCCTGCGCGCGCACGCGCTCGTGAGAAGGAAGCCAGGTTGTGAAGGCTTTCGTCAAGTTGGGAAAGCAGCCCGCCTCGCCGGCGCCGAAGAGGAAGCGGGTGATCCACAGCGAGACGAGGCTCCAGACCCACCCCGTTGCAGCAGTGAAGAACGACCACCACAGGACGATCCGGATCAACACTCGCTTGGGTCCCCAAGCGTCACCCATCCATCCGCCCGGAATCTCGAACAGCGCATAGGCCAGAGCGAACGCCGAGAAAACGTAGCCCATCTGGACCTTCGACAGGCCGAGATCTCGGCTCATGTTCGGCGCTGCCATGGAGATGCAAACGCGGTCGATGTAGGCGAGGATGGCGAGGGTGACGGCGAAGACGATCACCCAGTAGCGCGCCCGCGTGGGCTTGAGCCCGTGAGCCAGGGGGTTCGGTGCGGAGGCCATTCGGTTAGGCCTCTTCCCCGGCGGCAAGTTCCCTCTCCAGCCAGCCCAGGTAGCCCGGAGAACCATCCACAATGGCCAACGCCACGATCTCCGGGACCTCATATGAATGGTTCTTCTCAATGGCGGCGCGTAGTGGAACGAACAGGTCACGCCGGGACTTGATGAGGAGCAGCCACTCGGCGGAATCCTCAATGCCCCCTTGCCAGCGATAGATGCTCCGCATCCCCGGAACAATGTTGACACAGGCGGCCAGTCGCTTCTCTGTCAGCCGCCGGGCGATCCGCTCGGCCTCCTCCGCCGACCCGCAGGTTGATAGCACCACGATCTTGTCCGTCATGCGCGATTCGTACCCCCTCTCGAACGGGCCGCCGGTGTCTCGCCTCCTGCACCGGCCGTCGCGGCGTCTAATGGATCCGACCAGCCGCGCTGATTGACAAAAGAGGATTATAAGGGTAAACAGAAACAAAGAGGAACGCACTTGACAGGTTCGCGCCCGAGGACGGTTTTGAAGACGCTTCTGGGCGCGCTCCTCTTCGCGCTGGCGGGGCTGTTCGCCTATTCCACGCTGAGCGGCCCGAATGGCGTGCCGGCGATGCTCGACAAGCAGCGCCAGGTTCGTGAACTCCAGCAGCAGAACTCCCGTCTCCAACAGGAAATCGAGAGAAGACGGGAGCGGATCCAAAGATTGCGTGATAGCCGCACGGAGCAGGAACTGGAAATCCGCCAGCGTCTGAAGCTGTTGAAGGAACGAGAGACCACCTACATTCTTCAGGATCCGCCCAAGCAGCCGCCACCCGAGTGAGCCCGGAGTGCGGCATGGCGTTGCACGCATCGGTACGACAAGTCAGGAACGTAACGGTGATCGACCTGGCGGGGCGAATCACGCTTGGCGAAGGCTGCGCGCTGGTGCGCCAGACGATCAGGGATTTGCTCGGCCGCGGCGAGCGCAATATTCTGCTGAACCTGGCCGAGGTCACCTACATTGACAGTGCCGGGTTGGGCGAGCTCGTCGGCAGCCACGTCAGTGTGAGCAACGCGGGCGGCAGGCTGAAGCTCCTGCACTCTCAGAGCAGGATCAGAGATCTGCTACAGGTCACGCGCCTGTATACGGTCTTCGAGAGCTACGAGAACCAGAACCTGGCGTTGCTAAGCTTCGAGTGATCGGCAAGTCGGGAGCGGCTTTGGCCGCCTCCGCTCCCAGCTTACGCCGAACCGGGCCAGCAGACTCACCCCAGCGCAGGTCGGGCGGGATAAGACTCTCCCGTCTTGTCTTGCACACCGTTACGATTCGAGCACCTGCATGGCGCGGCGGTAGAGCACGGCCAAGCCTTCCCGCGAGCGGGCCTCGGCGGCGAGCCGGACGAGGGGCTCTGTGTTGGACGGTCGCACGTGGATCCAGCCTTCCGCAAGCATGAGCTTGACGCCATCGGAGCGGTCCGCTCGCGCGTCTGGGAAGCTCGCTTCGAGCGCCTGAATCAGGCTCCCCATGCGGCCGTGCGCGAAAGGGAGCGTGTCTGATTCACGGAAGTAGCGCGGCAGTCGGGAGAGTAGCGCCGACACCGTCGCGCCGGTCCGCGCCATCCGGTCCAGCAGGAAGGCCATCGCGGTATAGCTGTCGCGGCAGAGGTGGACAGCGGGAAAGATGATGCCGCCGTTGGCGCCTTCTCCGCCGAATACCGCGCCGACGGCTTGCATCTTCTCGACGACGTTGGCCTCCCCGACAGGCGTGCGATGGACCTTGCAGCCGTGCCGCGCCGCGACGTCGTCCATGACGGAGGATGTGGTGAGATTAACGACGACGTCGCCGGGCATTCGTTCGAGCGCAGCGTCGGCGGCCAGCGCCAGCACGTCGTCGTTATCGAGCACGCGGCCAGTCTCGTCGCAGACGGCCAGGCGGTCGCCGTCGGGATCCTGGGCGAAGCCGACCTTACAGTGCTCGCGCCGGACGAGTTCCGCCAGTTGGCCGAGAGTGTCCGGCCGCGGCTCGGCGACGCGTGGGAACGGCTGAGATGGATCCACCGCGATCGCATGCAGGTCGCAGTTCAACGACTTGCCCAGAAAGCGGCAGCTCAGGGCCGAGCCCGCACCGTTGACGGCGTCGAGCGCCACGCGAAAGCGGCGCGCGCGGACTCGCTCTACGTCGATGTGCTTGAGCACGCATTCAACGTGGAGCCGCGGCGGAGTATCGTAGTCGCAGCGGACCGCGCGGATCTCCTCGTTCGCCGCCTGGCGGAACTCGCTCTGGTGCCAGAGGTCGAGCAGTTCGCTCCGCTCGTAGTTGTTGAAGAAGAGCCCATGAACGTTGAAGAACTTCAGCGCGTTGTACTCCGGCGGGTTGTGCGAGGCGGTGAGAGCCAGGCCGCCGCTGGCGCGGGCGGCGGGAATGAAGATCTGAATGGTGGGCGTCGGCAGGACGCCGACGTCGGTGACCTCGCAGCCGGCGGCGAGCAGCCCGCAGGTGACCGCGTGCTGGAGCATCTCCCCACTGGAGCGCGTGTCGCGGCCGACGACCACGCGCCCTCCGCCCACGTAAGTGCCGAACGCCTGTCCGATGGCGCAGGCCAAGGCCGGCGTGAGGAACTCGCCGACGACGCCGCGGACGCCGGAAACGCCGACCTTCAGCAGATGCTCGCGCGGCATTCAGGCGAACCTCCGCACGTGGTCGACGAGCGCGTCGAAGAGCGCCTGTGGCGGATCGCCGCGCTGCTCGCAGATGATCCGCACCGCCGGCTCGGTCTGGCTGACGCGGACATGGAACCAGCGGCCGGGCCAATCGACGCGCAGCCCATCGGTCACATTGGCGACGCCATCGCTGTAACGCGCCTGCAAGTCCATCAGCAGGGCAGGGATCCTTTGAGAGATCAAAGGAACCTGGCCCTTGAGGATCGAATACCGCGGGTAGACGGCCACCAGTTCGGCAAGCGTTTTGCCGCGCTCTTCGAGCATCGTCAGGATGCTCAGCATGGCGGCGATACCGTCGTAGACGAAGCGAAACTGCGGCAGCATGACGGCGCCGGTGCCTTCGCCGGCGATGGCGATTTCAGCGGCGGGGAAACTCGCCAGCGCATCCATGGCCGCCTGCCTGCCGACAGGCGTGCGCACGACCTTGCCTCCGCGCGCTCCGGCGATCTCATCGACCAGGGCCGTGGTGGAGAGGTTCGTAATGACCAGCGTGCCGCGCCGGCTCGAAAGCTGGTGGTCGGCGAGCACCGGCAGCACCATCTCCTCGCTCACCGCCGCGCCGTCGTCGGTGGCGAAGGCGACGCGGTCAGAGTCCGCATCGAACAGAAAACCGGCGTCGGCGTTGAGCGGGCGCATGAGCGGCGCCAGTTGCAG
>CAYZJD010000330.1:0-5281 GCA_964478455.1 uncultured Solibacteraceae bacterium
GGCGTAGCAAGGAACTGCTGATCTACGGAGGCCCATCCATGGGCCGCCAGGCCTTCCTCGACGCCGCCGGCGCCTTTGCGGAGGGCATTCGGGTACCCGTTCTTGTAGAGCCGTCCGATACCGCGGCGCAATTTATTCAGAAGTGGACCACGCGCCACGGCTTCCCGCCGGATTATGCGGCCATGCAAGCCTACGACGCGGTGAAGCTTCTCATCACCGCCATTCGAAAGGCCGGGTTGAACCGCGTGCGCATCCTGGACGCGCTCGACGCGTTATCCCCGTGGCAGGGAGTAAGCGGCGCAATCCGCTGGGATGAACTCGGCCGGAACGCGAGGCCGGTGCGGATGGGCGTGATTCGGAACGACCGTCCCGAGCCTTTGGATACTCCTGCTATCTGATGAGAGGTTGAATGAACCGCAGGGGCGGCCGGGTGTTGTACTCCCGCCGGTACGCCAAGCGCCACGGATCGTCCGGATACTTCTCGCCGGCCGGGTACGGGTAGCCCGACATTTGGTGGAACGGCAGCGGCTCCACCGTCTGCGAATGGGCCGTGTTCGGGTCCCGGTCTTTCTCCCAGCCGTCCACCTTCAGCAGAAAGTCGCGCCGCCAGCCCGGCGCGAGCGGCGGCAGCGACCGGGCCTCGAAGCTCAGCCGCAACTCGTCGCCCGAGCCCATGATCACCATCCGGTCGTCTACGGCGGCCAGCAACTCCTGCACGTTGCCATACCGCGTGTACAGCCCCGGCGTCGGGTTCCAGTGCGACGCCATCCGCACCCGGCCGTAGTCGAAATGCTCCGGCTGCTTCCGCTGCCGGTGCAGCCGCCGCTCAGAGAAGCCGTGGAAGCCCAACTCCGCCCGCACCGTCTTCACCGGCTGCAACCGCGCCTCCGGCGCCGAGGCGTCCTCCCCCAAAAAGATCTCGTCCCAGTACACGCACAGGTTGGTCACAATCCGCACCTTCCGCTCGGCCGACAGGAACTTTCCCGTCAGGTCGACCGCGATCGTCTTCGTCTTGCCCGACGGCATGCCCATGTCCTCGATCACCGTCCGCCAGCGGCCGGCCGCGTCCTTCACCTGCAAGGACGGCGTCCGCAGCCCTCCATTGCCCTCCTGCGCCGCCGCCAGAAACGTGCTCCCGTCGGCCCAGTCCACCCAGCCCGTCAGCACCAGCACCGCTCGGTTGTCCTGGGCGGCGGCGCCAAAGTCCAGCTCCAGGGCATGCATTTCGGCCACCCCGGCGTAGTTGCGGCGAAAGCCGCCCACGTAGCGCCGGTCGCGCAGCCGCAGCGCTTCCCGCCAGTTGCGCCCCTGCTCGTCAAAGGCCGCCACCGGGTAAATCCGCTGCTTGACCCCGTACAACCGAAACTCGGCAAACGGCGGGCTCTTCCACTTGTCGTTGCTGAAGATGTCCACCGGCGCGGGGTGATCCACGGCCAGCAGTTGAATCTCGTCCAGGTAGCTCACCTCGGCCAGCTCTTCCGTGATCCGGATCTCGTAGCGGCCGTCCCGCTCGGCCAGGGCCGCTGCGGGAATCTGCACGTACTCGTCGTGATCGACGGCAAAGACCTGGCCGTCGCCGGAGGACGCCCCCAGCGGCGCCACCCCCAGCACGTCGGTCAGAAACTCGAACCGCTGCCCGTTGTACGTGAAGATCATCGGGCAGGAGCCGGACAGCTTCGGCGCTTCCTTGTACCGCGCCAGTTGGTTGGCCGCCTGCCGCGTCTCGTTCTGGATCAGTCCGTTGGGCCAGGTGATGCGGACGGTGTCGATCTCCTTGTAGGAGCGCAGCCCGAAGGTCAGCGGCACCCCCTGGTAGACCTGCTTCTGGTACAGCGCCCCCGCCTTCACTTCCACCTCCGAGCCCAGCGCCAGCTTCGCGTTCTTCACGCCCGAGAGAGACACGGCCAGCCAGTTGTGGGCGGAAGCTGTGCGGTTGAGCAGAACATGGATGGCGTCATCGCGCGTTACACACGCCAAATCCGCACCGCCGTCGCCGTCGAAGTCCGATCCGGTCCATGCCTTCCCCTGCGGCAGACCGGCCGGCTTCTGAATCGCGGAGAAACGAAGGAGACCTTCGTTGCGCAACACGCCGCTTGCGGAGACAAGATCCAGGAGCCCCCGGCGCTCGAGGTCGGCTGGCTGGAGATCCGACGCAGCGATCGATTCAACGGCGGCGCGGTCCCACTTGCCTTGCCGGTTGCGCAGCACGCCGATGCTCTCGCCGCGACGGAAGGCAAGGTCAATCCACCCGTCGCTGTCGAGGTCTTGTGCGAGGAGTGAAGACGCCGCTGGCGGCACCGCATCCAACGACACGGCTTCGAACAAGCCGGCGAGCCGGTCGCGGTACAACACCGCAACGCGGTCGCGATAGGAGACGACCACGTCGAGCCCTTTTGCATCAGCCACCACTCGAAGGGGAATCGCATCGAGAGACTGGCCCGGCACAAACGGGAAGTCCTTGGTTCGGTCCTGGAAGCCGGCCGGGCCCTGGTTTCGAAGAAGCGCGAAGCGGTCGCCGATCAACAACAGGTCGAGGTCGTAGTCGTGATCGTAGTCGAGCCAGAGCACTTTACGGAACTGTCCGGCCGCGAGGCTGGCAGGCTGCTTCTCGAATCTGCCTTTGCGGTTGCGATAGAGCGAAGCGCCATCAGCAGTGAGCACGCACAAATCGGGCAGGCCGTCGTTGTCGTAGTCCCCCACGGCAACCGAGATAACAGCGCCCACGCCCGACAAGCCCGCATCGACCGGCTCAGCAGCGCCGCGATACAAGAGCAGGCCGGCCGACGACCAGACCAGCAAGTCGGCGCGACCGGCGCCTTCGGCATCAAGCACAACCAGGCCGGCCGTATCCGCATCGGCCTTGCCCTTGAGCGCACGGTCCTCGAACCGGACCGTGGATGCCGGGGCGGCTTCTACCGCATCCCGCGGATCGATTTCTTCGTAGATCTCGGCGTAATAGCTCCAATTGGGATCTTCCGAGGACGCGTCAGGCCCCTCCTGTCGCTTCTTGACCTGCTGAAACTTCTGGAGCGCCCGTTCAGCTTCGGCAGTTCGCTCCGCCTCCCGGTGGATGTCGAAGATCTGGAACAGCGGAGCAGCGAAATTCGGGTCGAGCCTGGACGCCAAGTCGAGTTCCTTCAATGCATCTCGAGCCCGGTCCGTATATCGGTAGAGGACTCCCAGGTTGTAATGAGAGATCGGCTCATCGGGCACCAGTTGCACCATTCGCTCGAATTGCGTGATGGCGCGGTCGTACTGTCCCTTCTTCTTGTAAGCGATTCCGAGGTTGAACCATGTGTGGGGAATCGACGGATCCGCTTTCTGCACCTTCTCCAGTTCGGCAATGCCGTCTTCCACATTCAGAGTCCGCAGTAACGCCAGGCCGTAGTTGACGCGTTCGCGCAAGGAGCCAGGCGCCAGCGTCAGCGCCTTCCGGAACTGTTCCACCGCCTCGGCGTGTGTCGTTGGATTCTCATAGAACGCCTTGCCCAGGTTGCGCAGGCGTGACAGTTGTTCCTTTTGAGGGTCCGCGCCGCGTAACACAAGCAGGACTGCCGCACACAGCAACAGCGGTCCGGCGCACCGTCGGAGGAGTGGAAGGATGGACTTGGAAGACTCTCGGCTCATGGTGACCTCGTAAACACATTATGACGACGCCGGCGCCGGGTGGGAAACACCGGATGCCTGAGCAGTCAGCGTTCGGTGAAACGATAGGCGACTAGTCCCGACTCGCGGGCAGCGCCGGCCATGGTGCTGGTCTTCAGGAGCGCTTGAAAGTACGGAAGCCGCTCCCGATCCGTGTTCAGGCCCATGGCTCGCAACAGCTTCAGAAACAGCTCTCCATTGGTGACGCTCTCGCCGGCAGCCTCGGTCCCTTCCATCGTCGTGCCGGCGACGATGAGTACGTTCCCGTTACGGTTCAGGTTGGGACACAGAGCAATCAGACCGTAGGTTTCGGTCGTGGTGCCGTCCTTGCCTCCCGCCCGGTAGAAAGGCAGTTCGCCGGAGCGCGGCGACTTGTTCCGCAGGTAGGATTTCCGCAGTGCCTCGTCCACCTCGAAGTTGAAATCGAGCTGCGGCTCGAACAACTCCACCCATGGGTTGGCGCGCGTGCTTCCGAGCAACACGAAATTGGCGGCCTTGAAATCGCGAACCTGGAGATTCCTCGCGTAGCGGATGAGGGTGCGATCGCGGAAGGGCGAGCTGTGGTGGAGAATCCGCGCGGTAAGGTCCGAATCGGCAAGGCTGGTGTACTGCCTTGACGAAATCAAATCCAGCACGGCACTCATCTCCGACGAGATCCCGGCCTGCTTCAGGTTCCGCGGGTAATCGCGACTCAGGTACTCGTTGAGCGAAACCGGGCGCCGCGTCAAGTCCTGAAGCAGCACAAAGCAGGAATCGGCGACGACGACGTACGTTTGATGGCTGGCGTCGAACAGCTCCGACCACAACAGGCGCCGCAAAGACGAAGTGGCCGGATCGAGTACGGGTGCGCCGCGCTTCCACAACCAAATGCACAAGGCGGCCAAAACCGTGACAGCCAGACCGAGCGCGATTATCGTTGATCTGGGGCCGCGCTCCCTCACGGGTTGCACCGCCGCTGGAGCCGTCTCCTTAACCGTTACCGTGGAGGCGGCAACCGGCCGTGGCTCGAACGCCGGGACATAGGTCCCCTTAGGGATTTCAATCACCGTGGGCTCGTCCCGGCCTTCCTTGTCGAAGTAGTCGGCCAAGCGCCTTCGAAGCTGGCGCGCTTCCACACGGACGATGTTGTCTTCGTTGGAGTTGTAGTCTGGGCGCCGTCCAAAGACCCGGCAGCCGATGAGCTGCTCGTTGATTTGTTCGGGCTGGTTGGCGAGGGCTTTCTCGCAAACATACAGCAAGAACTCACGGAGTTTTGGCGACTTCTGGAAATGCGGGCTGGCGGCGACCCTCACAACCAGGGCCCGCCGATCGTCAGTCTGAGGTATTGCGACGGCCGAAGGCACAAGTTCTGTCTTCCGGACGCCGCTATCGGCACCCACTACTATCCCCCAAATTCAGACCCAGCCCGAGTTTATCAACTCGACCTGACGGGCGCAACCGTTCTGCCGGCGACGCCGGCCACGATGGCCAGAACGGTTCTTTGGGAGGAGCGGCGGCAATTCCGGAGGCAAATCCGGTAGGTAGTGCGCTAAAAGTGTGTGGTCCGTGGTTTCCTTGGGCGAAAGGGGCAACGCGGCAACGCGGCCAGCCGTTTCGGGACTTCTGAAAACGGAGGGTGAGCCGAAGGCGCATCCGG
>CAYZJD010000331.1:0-5279 GCA_964478455.1 uncultured Solibacteraceae bacterium
ATCTTGCCGAACTCCTTCAGCGTCGCCGCCACGCCCTGCTTGATCGAATCCAGCGACGCCAGGTCGAAGCCAAGCGTCAGCGCCCGCCCGCCCGCCGCGCGGATCTCGCCGCCCACTTCCTCGTTCTTGTCCACCTCGGGCGAAGCGACCACGATGTCGTGGCCGCGCCGGCAAAGCGCCAGCGCGATCGCCCGCCCGATGCCGCGGCTTGCGCCCGTAACGAAGGCGACACGGTTCATGATGCGTTTCTCCTCGGGGTTTCCTGCATCCAATCAATCATAGTAAAAAGGGAGTTCTCCCTATGGCCTACAACGATCTCGGTGAGTTCATCCGCGCTCTCGACCAGGCCGGCGAGCTGAAGCGGATTCCGTTCGAAGTGGACGCGGTGCTCGAGATCGCCGAGTTCGCCGACCGCGCCGTCAAGAGCGGCGGGCCGGCGCTGCTGTTCGAGAAGCCCAAGGGATCGAGCATCCCGGTCTTCATCAACGGCTTCGCCGGCGAGCGGAAGATGCAGATCGCGCTCGAGGTTTCCTCGGTCGAGGAGATCGCCGCCCGCATTGCCGAGTACCTCGAATTGCGGATGCCGGAGGGCCTCATCGGAAAACTGAAGATGCTGCCGAAGCTCGCCGAGATGGGCTCGTTCTTCCCGAAGGTCGTCTCGAAAGGCCCGTGTAAGGAGGTCGTCCGGCACGACGGTTTCTCGCTGTTCGATTACCCGGTCCTCCAGTGCTGGCCGAAGGACGGCGGCCGCTTCATCACCCTGCCGCTGGTGTTTACGAAGAACCCCGACACCGGCAAGCGCAACTGCGGCATGTACCGGATGCAGGTCTACGACGAGCGCACCACCGGGATGCACTGGCAGACGCACAAGCAGGGCGCCGAGCACTACCGCCGCCGCAAGCACGAAGGCGCGCAGCGGATGGATGTCGCCGTCGCCATCGGCGCCGATCCGGCCACGATGTACTCCGCCGTTCTGCCGCTCCCGCCCGACCTCGATGAGATGATGGTCGCCGGCTTCCTGCGCGGCAAGCCGGTCGAGATGGTCAAGTGCGAAACCTCGGACCTGGAGGTTCCCGCCTGCGCCGAGATCGTGCTCGAAGGCTACGTCGAGATCGGCGAGCTGCGCACCGAAGGTCCGTTCGGCGATCACACCGGCTTCTATTCGCTCGAAGACGATTACCCGGTGCTTCACGTCACCTGCATCACCCAGCGCAAGGAGCCGGTCTACGCCACCACCATCGTCGGGCCGCCGCCGATGGAGGACTACTACATGGGCAAGGCCATCGAGCGGATCTTCCTGCCGCTGATGCGGCTGCAACTGCCCGAAGTGCGCGACATCAACATGCCGGCCGAGGGCATCTTCCACAACCTCATTCTTGTCTCCATCTGCAAGTCCTACCCGCTGCACGCGCGCAAGGTGATGCACGCCATCTGGGGTCTGGGCCAGGCGATGTTCTCCAAGGTCATCGTCGTGGTGGACGAGGACGTGGACGTGCAGAACGTCCGCGAGGTGGCCTGGAAGGCGTTGAACAACATCGACCCTGAGCGCGACATTCAGTTCGTGATGGGCCCCATCGACTCACTCGACCACTCCAGCCGCCTGCCCAACTTCGGCTCGAAGATGGGCATCGACGCCACGCGCAAGTGGCCCGAGGAAGGCTTCACGCGCCCGTGGCCCGACGTCATCGAGATGGCGCCGGAGGTGAAGCGGCGCGTGGACGAGCTGTGGAAGCAGGCGGGGCTCTGAATGGCCTCCCGATCGCTGGACCGCCTGCTGGCGCGCCTCGACGGTGCGAAGCGCCGCTTCGGCCCCGGGGAAGCGGAAAAGACGGAGCGGCTGCTGGCGGCGCTCGAGCGCCGGAAGATCTCCGATGCCGGATCGCTCGTCCGGCTGCACGAGGCGCTGCTGTTTCTGCGCGCCTACCCTGGAAGCCCGGGGATTCTGCGGTGCGTCGAGCGGCTGCTCGGCGCCTTCTTCGGCCGCATGAGTCAACTCGGACCGGGGGACGCGGGAGTTGACGCCGAGAACCCGGAGATCTCCGGCATCGCCGGAACGGAGTGCTCGGCGATCCTCAGCTACGAGGTTGTCCGCAGGCTGGCTGAGTTGCATCCGCGAGAGATCGAGATCGACTGGGACCGTTACGAGATCGGCGACCGCCTGGCCGGAACCTGGCGGCTCATCCTGCCGCTGCTCGAGGAGGATTCGCTGGTCGAGGCGCACGTGCCCTATCTGGAGTGGCTGCGCGCGGCCCGGGCGCGGCGCGAGGCCGAGCTTTCCTGGCTGATCCGCCGCCTGGATTCGCTGCCCATCGAGGCCAAGGAGAGGGAAGGACTGTGGAACGCGCTGGAGCTGCCGGTGCGCTGGCGGCTCGGCGACTCACCCGCGTCGCGCACCCTCATGTGCCGCCCGGTGCGGCGTGTGTTCTATCATGACGGGCCACTGATCGCTCGCAGCGAGGTCTCGCTGGCCGAAGAGCTGGCCTCGCCGCCGCTCCCGGTCGAGAAGCTGTCCGCCGCGGAGGGGCGCGCGGTGCTCGACATGGCTCTCGAAACGTCGGCGGTCCGCTATCGCGAACTGCACGGCTTCACTTATGGCGATCCCGCGCGTCTCTACCGGGCCAGGGCCGGCCGCGGCGTCGAGGTCTTCGTTGGCGGCGTCCCGCCCGAGCGCCGCCTGCCGCTGCGAGCGTATCACGCCGCGCTGATATTCAAGAACGGCGTTCCCGTCGGCTACTTCGAGACGCTGACGCTGTTCGAGCGCATGGAAGTGGGATTCAACGTCTACTACACCTTCCGCGAGGGCGAATCGGCGTGGCTGTTCGCGCGGTTGCTGCGGCTCTTCCGCCAACTGCTCGGCGTAAGCTGCTTCTCCATCGATCCGTACCAGATCGGGCACGAGAACAAAGAGGCGATCGACTCGGGCGCGTTCTGGTTCTACCGGAAGCTGGGCTTCCGCCCCGTGCTCGCCGAAGTCCAGGCACTGCTGGAAGAGGAGGAGCGGAAGCTGCGCCGGGACCCGGCATACCGCACGCCGCCGCAGATCTTGCGCCGGCTCGCCGCCGGTCACCTGGTCTACGAAATGCCGGGAACCCGGCAGGGAGACTGGGACCGCTTCCACGTGCGCGACGTGGGGATCGCGGTCGCGCGCCAAATGGCGGAGCAGTTCAATAGCGACGCCGCGAAAATGCGCGCGGCCACGGCGGCCGCGCTGGCCCGCGCCCTGGGCGCGCCCGCGGGATCGGGGGCAGCGTTTAAGACCTTCGCGCAGGTGCTTTCGCTCGTGCCCGACCTCGACCGGTGGAGCGCCCGCGACAAGCGGCTCCTCGGTGAGGTCATCCGCGCCAAGGACGCCGCCGAGGAGACCGGCTATGTGCGCCTCATGCAGCGCCACGCCCGGCTGCGGGAGGCGATCCTGGCGCTGGGTTCCGTCCGGCCGCCGGCGTAGGATAAGACTCCCTGCCGTCTTCACCAGTCCTTTCGGGGAAGCCAGCTCACGTCTCTTCCAGAAGGCCTTCGTACAACCCGTTGATCCCTCAGCGGTACGCTTCGCGCCGGTGTTTGACGCCGGTGATCTCGATCGTGTTCTCGTCCTTGAGATCGAAGAACACCCGGTAGTCACCGCAACGCAGACGGAAGCCGGTCCGCGGCGGCTTCAGCTTTCTCACATCGCCGGTGCGATTGGCCCGATAGCGATCGATGCAGTGGAGAATCTGGATGGCGGTTTCCCGCTCGATCGCGCGCAGATGGGAGCGGGCTTCCGGCGACCAGATGACAGCGATCCGTTCGGGCGCGGTGTCCTCGCTCACTTTTTCAGCCCGAACTCGCGCAGCACCTCTTCGTGCGGAACGCCCTCCCCGCGGGCGAGCGAAGCACGGGCGCGCTCCAGCGCCGCGGCCGTCTCGGCTGTGATCTCGTCTTCTTCCACTAGCGCCAAGGCCAACGAACGCGCCAGCGGTTCCACCATCACTTCCAGCAGGCTTCGCACGGCGTTCAGTTTCTCGGCAGGCAGCATGTCCAGCAACGCGTGGGCCTGCTGGCGTTCCCGATTCAGATTCGGTTCCATGATTCTCCTCTTAGCCGCTAAAGCTCGGCCATGGCCCGGCCAGCCCTGGAGCGCTTCACCAGGCCGTCGAGCATGATCGCTACCGCCTTCTGATCCTCGTCCCAGAAACGTGGGGGCTCACACCGGCCAGTTCTGCGACACGGGTCTGGGTCAGCCTGCGAGCCATGCGGAGTTGCCGGAGTCGTTGATGAGTCGAGCCGAAAACCCTGAGCGAGGCTCATCGTAAAACCTCCTCGAAGGTGTCCTGCTTGAAACTGTCTATTGTGTCAGTAGACATTATGACATCGAAGTCACTCGTAGCGGATGTCGACACCAGCCTCGATTACACGAATAGCCGAGACGCCGTTCCGGGCACAATGACACGACTGCTGGCGACAAGCCAAGTACACGCAGCCGGACGGCGCGGAGGTGCATGTCCGTGATGTGGCAGATCGAACGCCGGTCGCCGGGAGATGGCCGCACTCCAGATCAGCCCGGGCCTGCTCACCGTGTAACCTCAACGATCCGTGTCCGGAGGCGGTGTTGGCTGTCTACCACCACTGAATGTTCTCGACCTGGAACCGGAACGTCTTGATGTTCGGATCCTGGGCGTACCGGCTGAGGTCTTCCTTCGTCATCCTCCACCATGAGCCGGTCTTCCCTGGAGGAAACATCTGACGGAGGTGGTTCATGGCAAGGATGAATCCCTGTATAGTGTTCCCAGCATCCACGACGATTGCAAAGTACGGAACACACTCAAATGCCTTACAGGCCTCCTCCGCCTTCTTGAAGTCGTCCTCTAGAATTCTGACGTACTCCTCTTCACGGCCTTCCGTCCGGCACCGACTCTTGACAGATATGCCCAAGACTTCCTGCGTGTGCGGGTTGCGGGCGATGATATCGATTCCGGTGTGGTCGACACACGCAACAGCCCCGCCAGAGCAACTGACCGTCACCCGTTTTCGTCACAATAGAAGCATGCGCCGGTTTGTCGCCGTCTTCGTCCTCCTGCTGGGTCTTCAGGCGTGGGCCCAGACGAAGCTGACGGAGGAGCAGCTTGCCGGTTTCGTCCGCTCCTCCATCCAGCTCGGCCACGAGGACAAGAAGATCGCCGAGTTCCTTCGCAAGAGCACGCTGGCCGAGCGCCTCCAGGAGAGGACGATCGTCGAGTTGGAGGCTGCCGGCGCCGGCCCCAAGACCGTTGAGGCTTTGCGCGCGCTTCAGGAGGCATCGAAAC
>CAYZJD010000332.1:0-5275 GCA_964478455.1 uncultured Solibacteraceae bacterium
CTTCGTGACCCAACGGATCGACTTCTGGTGACATTTTAAGCGACCCAATTCGCCCTCTTGCCCCCGGACGCCGCCGGCGGTATCCTCCAAGCGGGAGGCGTTTATGCGAGCAGCATGGACCATCGGCGTGCTCGCTTTGGCGACCGTTGCAGCGGGTGCGCAGATCCGAGGTCGAGCCCCGCGGCCTGTAGCGCCCCCGCGCCCCGCATTTCCATTCGATGTTTCCCTGCCGCCCGTGGGTCCCATTCCCTTCCTCGGACCCCAGACCCTGCCGGGCGCAGCGAATGTCGCCTTCGGCCAGCCCGTCTATCCGCGCCGTTTCTACCCGCGTTACGGCTATCCTTACGGCGTCCCCCTTTACGGCGCCGGATACGTGTACGGCGGCGCACCGGCGACCAACGTCTTCATCATCCAGAGCGCCCCGCCGCCCGAGCCACCACCGCCGCCGCCCGAACCCGCCAAGCCGGAAGTCCGCGACTACAAGTGGCCCGAGATTGGCAAGCCCGAGGTCATCGCGGAAGAGATGGCGGCCTTTGCGATTGCGCTGCGATCGGGCGTGGTCGAATCCGCCTCGGCGGTCTGGCTCCAGGAAGGCAAGCTGCACTATGTGACGCCGGAGGGCGTGCGCCACGAGTTGCGGCCCGAGGCCATTGACCGCGAACTCACCGACAAGCTCAACCGCGAGCGAGGTCTGCGGCTTCCCAACCTGCGCTCGCTCTGAGGTGGCCGCGCCCCCGCCTCAGAGTTCAATTGAAACCTTCAACGCCCTAGCCAGAAAACTGCCTGGATCTTCGGCGAGGCGCTCGTATTCGCGTTCGGAGTAAACAAGCGTATCGGTCGGGATGGAACGGCACTGGATCTGATACCGGCTCCGTTCGAACAGGTCGGCGAACTCTCTGCTGACGACCACGATCAGGTCCGCGTCGCTCGCTGCCGTCCAGTTGCCTTCGACAAGCGAGCCGAACAACAGCACGCGGCGGATCTCCGGATGCGCCGCCTTAGCCGCCTCCGCCGCCTGCCGGAGATCGGCCAGGACCTTCGGCTGGTCAAGAAATTCGACCACGGCAGAATTCGAGAATCGCTTCCGCATGATGAAGAAGCCGCTCGCTGGTCTTCTCGCTGAAGTAATCGGCCGGGCTGCCCGAGGCGAATCCGTTCGGGTAGCGCGAAGTCACATAAACCTGGTCAAGTTCTCTTGCTGCTTCAAGCACCTCTTCGCCGGCAGGCGTGATCCCGGAGATCTCGCGGAGGATGCCCGTTAGTGAGTGGCCGCGCACTTCGCCATGAACTGACTGCACCAAGGCCTTCAGTCCCTTCTCGGCGCTCTGTTGCGCGGCGAACGCGGCCCACTCGTGGTAGCCCGCCTGGGCGTTGTTCCGCGCCGCCGCCAGGTCTCTCGCCGCCTGGTTCAGCCAATCCTGTGAGCGATCCATTGTGCCCAACCCGCCTGCTGGTGCCCGGGGCGGGATTTGAACCCGCACGGGGGTTGCCCCCCAAAGGATTTTAAGTCCTTTGCGTCTGCCGGTTTCGCCACCCGGGCACGATGAAAATACGGACTCGCCAAGCCTGCTTTCGAACGTGTGCCGAAGAGAGTGTAGCATGAACCCGGCGGGAAACTTCGGGTGGAAGGGTTCCTTGGCGTTCAGAGTCTCACGCACGAGCCCTGTGCTACTGGTCAAGTCACGTGAGAGACAGAGGAGAGCCGTCGGAACGGTGGATCGCTCCATCGAGACACAAGCGCATATCTCCTGAGCGGATTGCCTCCCGATCCGTCTGGCGATACACTTCATCCAGCGGTCCGGAGGCGTCATCCCGTGGTGGCGCGCACCATTTCGCACTACCAGATCCTCGAGAAGCTCGGCGAGGGCGGGATGGGTGTGGCTTACAAGGCGCGCGACACGCACCTCGACCGCTTCGTCGCCATCAAGGTCCTGGCGGCCGAGAAAGTCGCTGACCCCGAGCGCAAGCGGCGGTTCGTGCAGGAAGCCAAGGCCGCCTCGGCGTTGAATCATCCCAACATCATCACCATCCACGATATCGACCAGGCGGAAGGCATCGACTTCATTTCGATGGAATTCCTCGCCGGCAAGACGCTCGACCGGCTGATTCCGCGACACGGGATGCGGCTGAACGATGCGCTGAAATGCGCCGTGCAGATCGCCGATGCGCTGGCTCGGGCGCATTCGGCCGGTATCATTCACCGCGACCTGAAGCCCGGCAACATCATGGTGGACGAGCACGGTCTGGTGAAGGTGCTCGACTTCGGCCTGGCGAAGCTCACCGAGGTGGTAGTGGGGCAGGCGCTTCCGCCTCCCGAAGACGACGCCACCCGCACCATGCGGCCGGTGACCGAAGAGGGCAAGATCGTCGGCACCGTCGCTTACATGTCGCCCGAGCAGGCCGAGGGCAAGCCGGTGGACGCCCGCTCGGACATCTTCAGCTTCGGTTCGGTGTTGTATGAGATGGTCACAGGCCAGCGGGCCTTCCAGGGTGATACGAAGATGTCCACGCTGGCGGCGATCATCCACAGGGAACCGGAGCCGTTGAGCCCGACAATTCCCCACGATCTGGAGAAGGTCATCACCCGGTGTCTGCGCAAGGATTCCAGCCGCAGATTCCAGCACATGGATGATGTGAAGATCGCGCTTCAGGAACTGAAGGAAGAATCGGATTCCGGCACGCTCAGCGGCGCACCGCAGCCGGTGCGAACGCGGCTGCGGACCATCGTCTGGGCAGGAGCGCTGGTCGTAGTTGCTGCACTCGCAGTCGGGGCATGGTTCTTGACTCGACAACACCCGCGGTCCCAGCCCGTGGTCGCGCCGCTCACCACGTATCCCGGCGAAGAACGCTGCCCGAGTTTCTCCCCCGACGGCAGCCAGGTCGCATTTTCCTGGGACGGGCCGAAGCAGGACAACTGGGACATCTATGTCAAACTGATCGGCGCGGAGAAGCCGCTGCGGCTCACTACTGACCCCGCCGCGGAGACCGGACCCGCCTGGTCGCCGGATGGGCGCTCCGTTGCGTTTGTGCGCGTGCTTTTTCGGGGCCAGTCCGGTGTGTTCCTGATCCCGGCCATCGGTGGGCCGGAACGCAAGCTCGTTGAGTTCCGCTCTCGGCGCGAGTCAAATTTGGCGTGGTCTCCGGACGGCAATTGGCTGGCGTTCACGGATAGGGATTCTGTCAACCCGGCCGGCGAGAGTTCCAGCCTATACGCTCTCTCCATCGAAACGGGCGAGAGACGCAGGTTGACCTCACCGCCGCCTCATGCTTGGGATGGCGCAGCCGCATTCTCTCCGGACGGCCGGAACCTGGTTTTCTGCCGGGTTGGACCTCACGCGTTCGGCGAACTCCATTTGCTGGAACTTTCCGGGGACCTCCGCCCCACAGGAGAGCCGAAACAGATCACGCTCCAACGGCGGATCGCTCACAACCCCGCATGGACTCTCGATGGGCGCGAGATCGTCTATGTCAGCTTCAGTGAAACTTCCAGCGAATTGTGGAGAGTGCCTGCATCCGGATCGGCCGCACCCCAGCGGGTGGAGCTATCCGGGGACCGGGCTGAAAGCCTGGCGATTTCCCGGCAAGGGAATCGCCTGGTATGGCAGCGGCGGCTGGTAGACCTGAACATCTGGCGGCTCGGGCCGCAGGGTCCCGGCGGCAGGAGCGGCAACGCCGTGAACCTGATCTCGTCCACGTGGGACGACGATTCGGTCCAGTACTCGCCGGACGGCAACCGCATAACGTTCATCTCCGGCCGTTCCGGGCACCGGGAGGTTTGGGTTTGTGGGAGCGACGGTTCCAACCCCGTGCAGTTGACATCTCTGCGGACACATTCGGGCGCGCCGCGCTGGTCGCCGGACGGAAAGCGGATCGTTTTCGATTCCACCGCGGAGGGGGATTTCGATGTCTATGTGATTGACGCGGGGGGCGGCAGACTGATACGTCTTACGAACCATCCCGCCGATGACGCAGTCGCGAGTTTCTCCACAGACGGCCGGTGGATCTACTTCACTTCGTCGCGGACCGGCCGTTTTGAGTTGTGGAAGATGCCGGCGGAAGGTGGGGAGGCGGTCCAGGTAACCAGGAACGGTGGACACATTGGCTTGGAGTCCCCTGACGGCAAACACCTGTACTATACGAAGAGCAGGTTCGAGGACAGCTTGTGGAGACTTCCTGTGGGCGGCGGCGAGGAGGAGAAGATTTTGGAGCCCGTGATCGGCGCCTCGTTGGCGGTGACCGCCAGGGGCATCTATTTCGCCCGGCCCCGCCAGCCCCAGGGCGGCAATCCCATCGAGTTTCGCGACTTCTCGACCGGCAAGACGACCACGATCGCGACGACTCCAGCACCCATTTTTTGGTGTTTGTCCGTTTCCCCCGACGAGCGGTACCTTCTCTACACGCAGGGGGACCAAATCGGCAGCGACCTGATGTTAGTGGAGAACTTCCGCTGAGGGGCGCACCTCGTACCCGCACGGTCGGCAAGCGGAACGTTCACAAGGGTTCTGTTGGGGGCCCCAAGGCACTGTGCCCGCTCTCCGTCCGGTGAACTACTTGTTGCTCCGCCGCTGGATGGGGCCCATTCGGGAAGACGGTGGCTCCGGGGGCCGCGGGGGCTGGACCGAATCGCCCGAAAGTGCTGCCGGCGGCCGTCTGCCCGGCGCTACGCCAGCTACTTCCCCTTCAGCTCCACCAAGACCAGTTCCAGCCGCTTCGAGCCTGCGTTCTGTGGCAGGTGTTTTCCTGCGGGTGACCAGCGGGTGTCTCCTGCCTTTCCCGGCGCATCCTCGGTCTTCCCGTCCGGCAAAGTGAACCTCACCTCGTGGTCCGTCAGAAACACGGCCACACTCGCCGGATGGTCGTGCATGACGGATTTCTCGCCGGGGCCGTACGTGATCCGCAGCACGCGCACCTGGGCGTTCTCGAACTCCACCTTGTAATGCTTCGGATCTACCTTCACCGCATCCTGGGCGGCCAGCGGCAGCGCCAGCGCCAGCGCCGGCAGAATGGTGAAGCGAATTGCTCTCGACATGTGAGTCCTCCTCTGAGTGAAATCAGTCGGTCCAACCTGATGGATCGCTGAAAGCTGCCAGTAGTATACCTCGGGCGGAGACCGGCACGTTCCTCCTTTCGGTTACCCGGTTATTTGACTTGACAGGCTCCGCCGTCCGATCGTTGTTTATCTTCTTGCGGGCGCGCTGGCGCGCGCTGCAAGACCGCGGTCCCGCCAGCTGGCGGGCTTTCGTACAATAGAACCCTCACACTCTCGGGGAAGGAG
>CAYZJD010000333.1:0-1239 GCA_964478455.1 uncultured Solibacteraceae bacterium
TTGATGGCGATGGAGGCCAGGCTGACCAGCATCGGCGTGCGCGCGTCATCGAGCGCGTAGAACGCCGGGGCCAGCACCTTGAGCGCCGAGTAGCCGGCCAGGCCGATCGCGTAGAAGGTGAGCGCCAGCGCCGTCTGCTGCGTGTCGTAAGCGCGGAATTTTCCGCCCTCGTAGATGGCGCCGATCATCGCCTGCCCGAGCACCGCCAGGCCCACCGAGGACGGCACCGTCAGCAGAAACACCATGCCCAGGGACCGCGACAACGTCTGCCGGAATTCGTCGATCTTCCCGGTCGAGGCGCTGAGCGAGATCGACGGCAGCGTGGCCGAGGCGATCGCCACCCCGAACAGGCCGAGCGGAAGCTGCATGAAGCGGAACGCGTAGCCCAGCCAGCTCACTGGGCCGTCCGGCCCGGTCACCGGGTCCGCAATCCGCGACGCGAAATTCGTGTTCACCATCACGTTGATCTGTACCGCGGCGTTGCCGAGGATCGCGGGACCCATCAGCCGCAGAATCTGCTGGAGGCCCGGATGCGACCAGTTCAGTTGCGGGCGCGGCGTGAAGCCCGCGCGATACAGGCTGGGCAACTGCCATACAAGCTGCAACGCTCCCCCGAGCACCACACCCAGCGCCATCCCGGCAATAGTCGAGAAGCCTAGCATCGGGCCCGCCCAGTACCCGAGCAGAACGCCGAAAACCACCGAGCCGATGTTGAAGAAAGTGGACGACAGCGCCGGCACTGCGAACTGGTCGCAGGCATTCAACATGCCCATGGCCTGCGCCGCCAGCGCCACCAGCAGCAGGAACGGAAACATGATCCGCGTCAGCGTGACGGCCAGCTCGAATTTGCCCGGCACTTGCGCGAAGCCCGGGGCCAGCAACGCCACCAGCTCCGGGCTGAAGAGCATCCCGAGCGCGCAAATGCCGCCCACCACGATCACGATGGCCGTCCCCACCAGGTTCGCCAGCACCGCCGCTTCTTGTTTGCTCTTGCTGCCGAGGTAATGCGTGAATGTGGGAACGAACGCCGAGGAAAGGGCGCCCTCCGCAAACAGGTCCCGCGTGAGGTTCGGGATTCGGAAGCCGAGCAGGAACGCGTCGTAGGCCTGGCCCGCGCCGAACAGGCGTGCCATCGCGATCTCGCGGACCAGGCCGCTGATGCGGCTAGCCAAGACCGAAATGGAAACGACGCCGGCTGAGCGGACCAGCTTTTCCTGTTGCGACAATGTCTTCGCTCTC
>CAYZJD010000333.1:1339-5257 GCA_964478455.1 uncultured Solibacteraceae bacterium
CGCCCCACCGGAACCACTATTGCCCGTACCGTTCCAGGAAGAGCGCTACCGTGCGGATCCCCTGGTAGAAGTTCTCCAGCCGGAACTTCTCGTTCGGAGAGTGCAACCCGTCATCCGGAAGGCCGAAGCCCATCAGCACGGTGGGGATGCCAAGGTGACGCGCGAAGTCGCCCACGATGGGAATCGAGCCACCGGAGCGGATGAACACCGTCGGCCGGCCCAGCACCTCGCTGAACGCGCGCGCCGCCACCTGGATCGCCGGATGGCCGGGGTTCACCATCACCGCCGGAGACGAACTCAACACGCGAACATCGCTTCTGATTCCTTTCGGCGTCTTCTTCCTCACGAACTCGCGGAAGGACGCGATCACTTTCTGAGGATCCTGCTTCGGCACCAGCCGCAGGCTCACCTTCGCGGTGGCTTTGGCCGGGATCACCGTTTTGGCGCCCGCGCCCGTAAAGCCGCCGCCGATCCCGTGCACTTCCAGGGTTGGCCGCGCCCAGATCTGCTCGAAAACCGAGTAACCCGGCTCGCCCGTCAGCTTCTTCGCCCCCACTTCCTTCTTGAGGAACTCCTTCTCGTTGAACGGAAGGCTCGCCCAACTCTCCCTTTCTTCCGCCGTGGGCGGTTCAACGTCGTCGTAGATCCCGGGAACCTGAATCGCTCCCCTCCGGTTCTTGGCCTTCGCCAGCAACTCGATCAGGCCGAACACCGCATTCGGCGCCGCGCCTCCGTACAAGCCCGAATGCAGGTCTCTCGCTGGGCCGTTCGCCTCCACTTCCAAGTACACGAGGCCGCGCAAGCCGATGCAGAGCGTCGGCATGCCGTCGGCATACATCGCCGTGTCGGAAACCAGCGCGACGTCCGCCTTCAGCTTCTCCGGATTCTCCGCGACGAACTTCGAGATCGACGCGCCGCCCACCTCTTCTTCACCCTCGACGAGGAACTTGAGGTTCACCGGGAGCGAGCCGTGGACCGCGCGCAAGGCCTCCACCGCCTTGACGTGCATGTACATCTGGCCCTTATCGTCGGCCGAGCCCCGCGCGTACAGATTGCCGTCGCGCAGCGTCGGCTCGAACGGCGGGCTCATCCATTCTTCCAGCGGGTCGGGCGGCTGCACGTCATAGTGCCCGTAGCACAGCACGGTGGGCTTGCCCGGCGCGTGCATCCAGTCGGCGTACACCAACGGGTGCCTCGCCGTCGGGATGACTTCAATGTTCTCCAGACCCGCCGCCCGCAGGCTGCCGGCCACGAACGCCGCTCCGCGCTCGATGTCCGGCTGGTGTTCCGGCAGCGTGCTGATGCTCGGAATGCGAAGGAATTCGTTGAGCTCGTCCAGGAATCGTCCACGGTGTTCCTGGACATACTGATCCACGGGGATTGACATTCGGCTGGTTCCTCCTGATCGGAAGAACCATTATAAGGTGCTATGAGCTAGCTTCCTCAATTCGGCCGGCGAAGCGAGCGCGTTGCTCACCACCCGCTGCACCTCGGAGCAGCAGAACGGCTGCGCGAGCACGTCGTAGGCGCCCATGTCGAGTGCATCGGCCCATAGTCGCGCATCCGCCAGGCGGTCCGTAACCACAACCGCCGCCTGCTGCCGCGTGCTTTCCACCAGCCGCACCACGTCTTCCCAACTGCCATCGCCGAACCGGGCCTCGGTCAGGATCACTCCGTAAGATTCCTGGTCGAGCTTCTGTCTGGCGCGCTGAAGGGTCTCGGCGTGCTGCACCGGAATCTTGACGGGTCCCAGCATGCTGGCGAGAGTGCGGGCATCGTCGGAGGAAGGCGAGACGAACAAAACACCGTTCACCATCTGTACCGGCCTCCTGCTAGCAACTACATTATGGACCCGATCGGGATCCGCTTCAAGAAGAATCGGGGCACCTCCTGAAAACGAACCGAAAGAGATTGGCGGCCTAAGAGTACTCCCCCGAGCATTACTCCGATATTTCCTTTACTCCGGTTTCATTACCGCCACGAAGCCCAGATTCCTGTACAACTGCTTGTAGTCCAAACCGAAGCCGACGACGAAGCGGTCCGGAATCTCGAAACAGCGGAACTCCACCGGCACCTGCACGATACGGCTCGAGGTCCGGTCCAGCAGCGTGCAGATGCCGAGCGAGTTCGGCCCGCGGCCGGCCAGCGTCTGCAACAGGAACCGCGCCGTGAAGCCGGTGTCCACGATGTCTTCCACCAGCAGCACATCCTCGCCTTCGATGCTGTCGTCCAAGTCCTTGGCAATGCGCACCATTCCCGGCACGCCGGTCCGGTTGGAGAAGCTCGAAATGGCCAGGAAGTCGATCTTCACCGGAATCTCGATCTCGCGCACCAGCGCCGTCAGGAAGAACACCGCGCCCTTCAGCACGCAGATCAGCTTCAGCTCGCGACCGCGGTAGCGCTCGGAGATCTCCGCCGCCACCTCGCGGATGCGCTGCTGGATCTGCTCTTCGGTGAACAGGATACGCTCGATCGCGGGCAGGCTCGGGTTACTCATACGCGCGCCAGCCGCTCGGTAAGTCCGTATTTGAAGACCAGGTTCTGGAGGTCTTTCTGATAAAACACTTGAATGTTGACGTGCGGATACATGGCGCGCAATAACTTCACCTTCCGGTTCTTCTTCGTCACCAGCGGCTGCTTCATCGTCGTCAGCTCGACGTACAGGTCAAACTCCGGCAGGTAGAAGTCCGGCGTGAAAGACTCCAGCACCTTTCCGTCCTTGTCCCATTGGACCGGAAAACTGCGCGGCTCGAATTCCCAGGCAATCCTGTAGAAATCGAGCAGGTGAGCGAAGATCTCTTCGCTCGGGTGCGAAAAGTCGGCGCGCTTCAGGCTGACCGATCCCGCGGGCACGATGCCGTACTTCGACAACTGGAGCCGCGCCTGGAATTGCAGTTGCGCGTCGGCGGCGGCCGACAGCAAGCCTTGCTCGATCAACCCGCGAGTCTGCACCGCTGCTTCGATGAGAGCGGCCATCTGCTCGCTCTCCAGCGATTCGGAGTTGAGGACCAGGTCGAAGAAATGCGGCGGAGTCACCGACCGCCCGAACCGGCGCTTCCGCGCCGCCCGCTCCGCTTTCTCCAGTTCGCGCAGCAGCTTCTTGGCGCTCGGCCGGTCCAGCCGCCGGTCCAGCATCAGCGCCCCGATCCGCCGCGACTCCGGGGCGACGATCAGGACGCGCAGCACGCCGAGGAAATTCTTGAACAAGTGAACGACGCCGCCGGCGCAGACCACCAGGTGATGCTGGGTGGCCAGCCGCGCCAGAATCGCCAGTACCGCGTGACGCCAGGCGCGGTCAGAAATCGCCCTGTCGGCGCCGAATTCCTGCTCGATCAGGCTTCCCAGCCGGGTTTCGGTGACCAGTTCGAAACCCAGCCTCTGCGCCGTGAGCCGCGCGACTTCTTCCTGGCGCCCGCCGGGCTCGCCGGCAATCGTAATCACTCCCATGCCGTCCGGGTTTCCATGCTCATGATATCGTACCGGCATGGCCGGAACGTCGCGCGTGATCGGGCGCCACTCGCGCCGCAGCTTTTTGAGGCAGGCCGGCGCGCTGCTCGCGCTGCCTCGCGTTGTCACCGCCGCGCGCGAGTTGCGTTGCGAGGTCGCGGTGATCGGAGGAGGAACCGGCGGCTGCGCCGCCGCGCTCGCGGCCCTGCGCAACGGCATGAGCGTGGTCATGACCGAGGAGACCGACTGGGTCGGCGGCCAACTCACCGCGCAGGCCGTTCCTCCCGACGAGCATCCGTGGATCGAGTCCTTCGGCTCGACCGCGCTCTACCGCGCCTACCGCAACGCGGTCCGCGACTACTACCGCCGCCACTATCCGCTGACCGCGGCCGCCCGTGCTCGCGTCGCACTCAACCCCGGCGACGGCAACGTCTCGCGCATCACCCACGAACCGCCCGTTTCGCTCGCCGT
>CAYZJD010000334.1:0-5230 GCA_964478455.1 uncultured Solibacteraceae bacterium
GAGTTCTGCCGCTGCCTGAAAGCGGACCGCCGCACCCAGCTCATCCCGATCCTGATGCTGACGAGCATCCAGGGAGTGGAGAACGAGATCGCCGGCATCGCCTCCGGCGCCGACGAGTTCCTCATCAAGCCGCTGCATCCCTCGGTAGTCCGTGCCCGCGTCCGGGCGATGCTGCGGCACAAGGCCGCCATCGACACGCTCGAGGAGGCCGAGACGATTCTGTTCGCGCTGGCCCGGTCCGTCGAACATCGTGACAAGTACACTGCCGGCCATTGCGAGCGCCTGGCCTGGTACAGCGTCTCGATCGGAGTGTCGCTCGGGCTGCCGCGTCACCAACTGCTGGCTCTTCACCGCGGCGGATTCCTGCACGACATCGGCAAGATCGCCGTGCCCGACTCCATCCTTTACAAGAACGCCAAGCTGACCGAGGAGGAATGGGGGATCATGCGCCTCCACACCGTGAAGGGCGAGGAGATCTGCCGGCCGATGAAGAACCTGGCGCACGTGCTGCCGATCATTCGCAGCCACCATGAGCGCTGGGACGGCAGCGGCTACCCCGACGGCCTCCGCGGCCACGAGATCCCGCTGCCCGCCCGCATCCTTCAGGTAGCCGATATCTACGATGCCCTTACCACTGTGCGCCCGTACAAGCCGGCCCTCCCGCCGCAGGAAGCGCTGAATGTCCTCGTCGATGAATCGCGGCGCGGCTGGCGCGACCCCGACCTGGTGGCCGCGTTCAACCGGTTGCACGGCAACGGTCTCGGCGAGACCTTCCGGCTCGCCTCCCTCAACTGGCCCCAGCTTGAACTGATGGAGCGGGCCATCGCCTTTCCGCCTCCACAGGCTGTCTGATTTCGCGCCGCCGCGCGGCTTTCGGTACTACAATGGGCGGCTTATGGGATACCGCACTTCTGCATCTGCGCTCCTGCTCTCGGCGCTGGCCCTGGCCCAGCCGCCGCAAAGCTCCCTGCCCGAAGCGGAACGCACGCGCTGGTTCCGCGAGGCCAAGTTCGGGATGTTCATCCACTGGGGCGTTTACGCCGAGATCGGCCGCCACGAGTGGTCGCGGCACATGCTTCAGATCCCGCAGGCCGAATACGACAAGTACGCCCACCGTTTCAATCCGGTGAGGTTCAATGCCGGCGAGTGGGCGGACATCGCCGCTAGCGCGGGTGCGAAGTACGTCATCATCACCTCCAAGCACCACGACGGTTTCAGCATCTTCCGGAGCAAGGTCAGCGACTACGACATGGAGATCACGCCGTACAAAGGCGACCCGTTCGGTCTGCTTGCCGGCGCGGTACGCAGCCGCGGAATGCGCTTTGGCTTCTACCACTCGATCATGGACTGGCATCATCCGGACTACGTCCCCAAGCGCGCCTGGGAGGTCGCCGACCCGAACCGGGGCGGCAATCTCAACAGCTATCTCGACTTCATGAAGGCGCAGCTCCGCGAGTTGCTCACCGGGTACGGCGACATCGCGGTGGTCTGGTTCGACGGCGAGTGGGAGCACACCAACCAGGAGCTGCGCTCGGACGAGATCTACGACTTCATCCGCAAGCTCCAGCCGAACGCCCTGATCAACGACCGCCTGTTCAACCGGCAGCCCGGCAACCGCGCCGACTTCGGCACGCCGGAGCAGTTCGTGCCGGCCACCGGCATCAAGGATCCCTCCGGCAAGCCCGTGCTTTGGGAAAGCTGCGTCACCATCAACGAGGACAGTTGGGGCTACAACAAGTACGAGACCCGGTTCAAGACGCGGCGGGACCTGATTCGCATGTTGATCGAGGTCGTGAGCAAGGGCGGCAACCTGCTGCTGAACGTCGGTCCCATGCCGGACGGCCGAATCCAGGACGACTTCGTCAGCCGCCTCAAAGCCATGGGGGAATGGCTGAAGGTCAACGGCGAGGCCATCTACGGCACCCAAGCCAGCCCCTTTGCCCGGCTGCCGTTCTTCGGCCGGGCGACCCAGAAAGGCAACGTCCTCTATCTGCACGTGTTCCAATGGCCGGCGGACGGGAAGTTGGTTGTTCCCGGCCTTGGGAACCAGGTCGCTTCGGCGCGCTTGCTCGGCGCGCCGGCAGCGAGGCTCTCGGCCGCCCGCTCCGGCCAGGATGTTGTCGTGGCCCTTCCGGCGGAAGCTCCGGATGAGACCGCCAGCGTCGTCGCGCTCGTCTTGGACGGCCCGCCGCGGGTCTCGCCGTTCGTCATCCGGCCGGATGCAAACGGCGTCGTGCGGCTGGTCGCCGAGTCGTGCGAGATCGAGACCGAGTTCGAGCAGCGAGCCAAGAAGGAGAACGCGCTCGGTCACGTCTTTCTCACTCACTGGACCCGCCCGCAGGACGTGCCGGCATGGGTGTTCACAGCGCCGGCTGGCCACTACCGGGTCGAGATGACCTACGGCGCGGCAAAGTCGAGCATCGGCGTCGAGTTCACGGTATCGGCCGGCTCCAGCCAGATCGCCGGCAAGGTTGCCGACACGAAGGGCGACTGGAGCGACTGGGTGTTCAAGACGTTTCCTGTCGGCGAGATCGCGCTCCCCGGCGGCCAAATGACCTTGCGCGTGAAGGCCAATCCGGCCGGCGGCACGCCGGCCATGTCGCTCGAACGCGTGGTGCTGACGCCGGTGCGCTGACCTTCTCTGAGGCGAACCCCTGAGAACGGCGGCTTTTTCGCCTGCCTTGCGCACGTTCCCCACTGCCCCGCCCGATGGCTGGAGTAGGGTCTCCCGATGGGCGAACTCCTCCAGTTGACTCTGCCGTTCGTGGCCGCTCTCGGCGCCGGCCTCTTGTCGTTCATCGTCGTCCACGCGCGCATGCAGGTGGTGATTGCCAGGGAAAGACAGGACCTGATCGAGGCGCGGGCCGTGCTGGCGCAGCAGCGCCAGACAGCGGAGGAGAAGATCAAGGCCGCCGAAGCTGAGGCGCGCCGCAAGGCGCTGGATGAATTCCTGGCCGACGTGCGGGTGGAGGAGCGGCACTACGTTCGCGAGATCTCCTCGCCGGCCGGCTCGCGCAAGTGCCTGGTGCTTCAGGAGAGGATCTACTTCCGCAACATCCCGCTCTGCGACTGGATCGAGCGTGAGTTGCCGGTGGAGGAGAAGCGGGCGGAGCGAAGCGAGCGCTTGCAGGAGGGAACGAACTCACGGGGCCGCAAGCTGCTGCGGTAGCGCCTACTTTCCCATCACCAGCATTCTGGCAGCGACAAGCAACAAGAAGGTGCCGTACACCCGGCGGATCACATGTGGCGGGAGCGCGATCATGATCTTCGCGCCGAAGTACGCCCCGAGGAACAGCCCGATGGCAACCAGCACCGCATACCTGAGGTTGATGTAGCCGGTCCGGTAGTATTCGGCGGCGCCAAGCAATCCCACCGGCGGGATGAGGGCGGCCAGGCTCGTGCCGATGGCCTCCAGTTCGCGCACTTTCAGCAGGAAGATCAGCGCGGGGACGATGATGAGGCCGCCGCCGATGCCGAACATCCCGGCGGCTACGCCGGCCACCAGCCCAATGCCGAGCAGGACGAGGTTGATCATGGCCCATGAGTCTAGCAGAAAACCGGGGACAGCCCGCATGTTTCCGCGCAAGAGCGCGGAAACATGCGGGCTGTCCCCATGTAAACCTCCGGTGGGGTCTTGCGTCAGGCCATATATGATGGGCGTCATGGCCGGCGAACTTGCGGCGCGCCACGCGCCGGCGGCCCTGGTCGGGGATTTTGCCGGCTGGATGCAGGCCGAGCAGAAGCGAGTGTTCCTGCTTTGCCGGCGGCTCCTCGGCGACGCCGACGAGGCCGACACGGCGACCCAGGAGGTGTTCGTGAAGGCCTGGCAGGCACTGAGCCGACCGGGTGCCGCGGCGCTGGAGGATCCGGCCAAGTGGCTGAGCCGCGTGGCCGTCAACACGTGTCTGGACCGGCTGCGCTCGCGCCGCTGGCAGTTCTGGAGGCGGCGGCCGAATCAGGAAAACGAAGCGGCGATCCTCGCCACCGCGTCCTCCTCCAGTCCGACGGGCGAAGACCAGTTGTTCGCGCAGCAGATCGGCCGCCGGCTGGCGGAAGCGCTGTCGCGGCTGTCGCCGCGGCAGCGAGCGGCGTTCGTGTTGCGCCACTATGAAGACCGGAGCCTGGAGGAGATCGCGGCGATCCTCGGGCTGGACATCGGCACCGTGAAGGCGCACCTGGCCCGTGCCCTCGCCAAGCTCCGGGTGGAGTTGAGAGATCTGTATGGACGCCAGGAGAGTAACCATGCCGGCAAGACATTGGACCGACGATGAGTTGATCGCCCGGCTGTACGGCGTCGGGCCGGAAGACGGGCATCTGGAGGAATGCGGAGAGTGCGCGGCGCGGTGGCGGCGGTTCGTGGCCGTGCGCGAGCGGGCGCTGGTCGAGCCGGAGGTGTCTCAGGAGTTCCTGACCGCGCAACGCAGGCGCATCTACGAGCGCATCGAAGCCCCGCGGCACGTCTTCTGGAAACCGGCCTTGGGCGTACCCATCGCCGCCACGGCCATGATACTGGCGGCTCTGCTGCTTTCCGGCCCGAAGCCCTCGCCGCAGCCGACCCTGGCGTCCTCCGACCGGCCGAAGGACGCCGAGTTATTCGCGGACATCTACGACACGCTGGAAAGCGCCGAACTTCAGGCGCTCTCGCCGGTGCAGGGCCTGTTCGAGGAGAAGCAATGAAACGAGCACTCTTGTTCCTATGTGTTGCGGCCGCCTGCGCTTCGGCGCAAGGCCCGGGCATGTTTCCGTGGTGGGACAGCCCGTTGGTGAAAGACCTCAATCTCAGCGAAGATCAGCAGAAGCAGATTGACTCGACCGTCCGCGATCATCGCGACAAGCTGATCGAGCAACGGGCTGCTGTTCAAAAGGCCGAAGGCGCCCTCCAGGACGCCTTGAACAAAGACCCGGTGGACGAGCCGAAGGCCCGGGAGGCTATTGAGAAGCTGATCGCCGCCCGTGGAGACCTGATGCGGACGATGTCGCACATGGGGTTGAAACTGAGGGCTGTGCTAACACCACAGCAGTGGCAGGAGCTTCAGCGGCGCCGCCGCGGGCGCATGTTCCAGGAAGGCTGGCGGGAGCGGCCGGGGCGATGGCGCAGCGCGCCCGGCGCCGGGCCGCCGGCTCCCGCGGGACCTCCGCGGCCGCCGGAACCTCCTCCACCGGGGCTGGACGAGGACCAATAGCTGTCTCTTATACACATCTGACGCTGCCGACGAATAGAGAGGTGTAG
>CAYZJD010000335.1:0-5228 GCA_964478455.1 uncultured Solibacteraceae bacterium
CTCGAAGCCAGCCCCTTCGTACGGCTTGTGCGGGAAGGCGCGCGGCAGAACGAACAGCACCTCGTCGGCGAAAGCGAGGCCGGCGCGCGCCAGCGCGAGATGGGCGCTCGTGGGCGGGTTGAACGTTCCCGCCAGAATCGCGAGCCTGGCCGGCGACCCCGCGGCCCGGTGGAAGAACTGCATGCCTAGATTATCGACCGGAGCACATGGTCGCGGGCCGCTTGCGGTAGAGTAGAAGGTTACAGCATGTTTACCTGGATCTGCCCGCGGTGCGGCCGCGAGGTTCCCCCCTCCTACAACGAGTGTCCCGACTGCACGGCGGTGCAAACGGCTCACGAGCCAAAGCCGGCGGCCAACGCGGCGCAACCGGAGTTCTCCCGGCCGGCCGTCCGGCCGTCCCGGATCAAGGAGGAGGAGAAAGAGCTGCCCGGCTGGCTGTTGAGCATTCTGTTTGCGGTGGGCTTTATCGCACTGGGATTAGGTGGGTTTTACGCTTACAAGCACTTCTCCGGGCCGCGCGGAAACGCGATTCGACCGCCCCAGTTCGAGAAGCCCGCGCCGCCGCCGCTGCCGACACCCAAGACAAACCTGGTGGCGCGTTACGTGGAAGTGACGGGCATCCGTCTGACGGAGGACGCGAACAAGAAGACCCAGGTGCAGTGCCTGGTGGTGAATCACTCGGCCGCGGACATCGCCGACCTGGCCGGGACCGTCACTTTGAAGCCACGGTCCGAGAAGCCCGACGAAAAACCGATCGGCACATTCAGCTTCCGGGTGCCGAGCATCGGTCCGTACGAGTCGCGCGAGGTCCGGGCCGCCCTCGACACAGCGCTCCGCACCTACGAGCTCCCCGACTGGCAGTTCCTGGTCGCCGAGGTACAACTCAGCACGCCGTAGCAGCCCGCAACAAAACACCATCCTGCAGCACGACAGGCATTCTCGCCGGCCGGCGTGATTACACCGCTCGCGCCACCACGAGCGTCAAGTCGTCGGCTTGCTCCCCGCTGCTGAACCGCTCGACCGCGGCGACCAGGTTATCGAGGAGAACTGAGACCGGCGACGCCGTGTTCGCGCGCAGCGCGTCGATCAGCCGGCCCTCGCCAAACTCCTCCTCATCGCTTTCTCTCCTCGCTTCCGTGACCCCGTCCGTGAACGCTACCAGAAGATCGCCGGGCTCGAGTTCCACCTCGTCGATGGCGCACTCCCAGTTGGCAAACGCACCGAGCACGGTTGCGGTGGAGTCAAGGCGCTCCACGCGCCCGCCTGCGCGGAGCAGCACGGGCGGGTTGTGGCCGCAATTGGCATAGCGAAGCAGGCGGGCCGAATCCTGGTAGTCGCCGAAGAAGAGGGTGCAGTAGTGCTCAGAGGCGGTGGATTCGTACAAGGAGCCATTAGCCGATTTCAGCAGCCGAGGCAGCCCTTCGAGCGCCACCGCGTACTGGCTCCGGAGGCTCGCCTGAAGGTTGGCCATCAGCAGGGCGGCGGCCATTCCCTTGCCGGAGACATCAGCTAAGACCAGGCCGGCCCTGCCCGAGCCGAAGTCGAGGAAATCGTAATAGTCTCCGCCGACAGCCCTCGCCTGGATGCACCGGCCCGAGTACTCGAGTGTTCTTAGCACCGGTTGACGCTGTGGGAATAGCCTTGCCTGCACGCTCTTGGCCAGTTCCATCTCATACCGCGCGCGGCGCTCGGCTTCGATGCGCTCGGCCATCTTCTCGGCCAGGCGGATGCTCTCGATGGCAAGAGCCGCCTGGCCGGCCACCGAGGCCAGCAACTGCTTGTCCTCGCGCGAATAAGGTTCTTCGGAGAGGCGCTGGCCGAGCACCATCAGCCCCACCAGCCGGCCGTCGCGCGCCAGCATCGGCGCCACGCACTCCGGCTCAAGCGGCGCGAGTGCGTGAAAGTCAGCCGGAGCTTTGGAACCCAGCGGCGGCTCCCACGGTTCGCCGTGCTGGGCCACCGCCTGTAACACGGGCAGCGACGGATCGAGCGTCGCGGGCGGCCCGCCGCTTTCGGCGCGCAGCCGCCCGTCTGTCCCTTCCAGGTAAATCGCCAGCGATTGCGGGTGCAGCGCCTCGCTGACATGGCGGCCGAGCAGCGCCGCCAGTTCCTCGCGGCTGTGCACGATCCGCGTCTTCTCCGTAAGTTCCTGGAAGATCTTCCGGGCGTCGTAGGCGCTGCGGAAAAAGGCCCTGTCGATGCGCTGCGTCACCTTCTCCTGTATCCGCGTGTTGACCCATGCCAGCGCCAGGCCGAACGCGATTCCGGCCGAAATACCGCCCGGCAAGGCGATCTGTTGCCACTGCTGAGAGAGCCGTGAAATCACGCTGACAAACAGCCACGCCACCAGGGCCGTCTCCGCCAGCGTCGCCACTTCAAAGCCGCGCCGGACGAGCAGGTACCGCACGCTGCGCTTCAGCAGTACCGGGATCTCCAGCACGCGGTGCTTCACCACGGCATACGCGAAGGAGAGCGGGATCAGAAAGAGTGCAGCGATGGTTGAAGCCCAAATGAGGAGCGGGAACTCGAAGAATGGATTCCGGCCGAGCGCGATCCCCGCCACGACCAGCAGCAGCATGGGCAGCAGCCCTCCGACGGTTCCCCAAACGATCACGCTCAGCTTGCGGCGCGCCTCCGCAGCCGGGGCCGCGAGGCGGTTCCATACAAGCGATACCAAGCCTAGCCCGAAGCCAAGCAAGGCATAGCCGGCTGCTACCGGCTGGACTGAAAAATGGCGGTTCACCCACAAATCGAAGTCAAGGAGAGGCTCACGGCTGCCGGCTGCGAACACGCGCAGTGCGACCGGAAGCGTCGTGGCGCCGAACGCCAGGAACAGCCACTTGAGCCAGGGCGCTCTGCGCTCCAGCGGCGAGGCAACGGGAAAAACGGCGAACAGGAAATAAAACACCGCCGGGCTCAGTATCCCAAAGACGTTGCGAAAGCCGAGTGTGAAGCCTCGCAAAGACGGATGAATGAGAGGTTCCGCGTCGGGCGTCCCAAGGTCCGGCGCTGCAATGAAGCAGGCAAACAGCAGGGCCAGCAGCCAGGCGTTGCGGTCATCGGAGCGCAGCAGGAGCACTACAAAGCCAACCACAAGAAATAGAAACGGGTAGAAGCCGATGATATTCAGGGCGGTTGCCTGGGCCGGCGTCCTCACAATCATCCCGCTAGGCTGCGGTGGAACCGTAAACGTGATCTCCCGTGCTGTGGAGTCGCTGCGCTCCACCGAAAGCCGGACGGTTTCGCCCGGGCGGCCGCGCAGCACTTGATCGAAGAACGGACAAAAGCTCCGCAGGCGCTGGCCGTTGACCGCGACGATCAGATCGCCCGGGCGAAGCCCGGCGGACTCGGCGGGGGTCTCCGGAAACACCCGGTGGATTGACAAGCCGGTGTCGCCATCCTTGTAAGCCCGAAAGGCGATTCCGATGCCCGCCGGGGGCATCCTGCGGATGTAGTACATCCAAATGACGCCGTAGCAGGCCGTCGCCGCGCCGAACGTGATCGCGAGCGCCAGCAGCAACGGGCGTCGATGAGCATGCAGGAACGGCATCAGCGCCTCGAACCCTCGATTGTAAGCTTGTGGCCGGGCGCGGGTCAGGGCGTCTGGAGCAGGAGGCGCTGCTCGTCGGAGAAGCGGCAGCCGCGCGGCTCGGGAGGCTGAAGGCCCAGCCTGAGGGCGTTCAGACGGGCGTCGAACAGGCAGGGGTCGATCGCCAGGGCCCGGGCGATATCCTCGCGCGCGGGCTCCAGTTGCCCGAGTGCCGAGAGCGCGGCGCCGCGGTTGTTAAGCGCCTGCGCGCTTTGCGGAGCGAGCGCCAGCGCACGACCGAACTCGGCCAGCGCCCGCGGCGTATCGCCAAGCTGCATGTGTATCCGGCCGAGTTCGGCGGCCATAACGGCGTCGTCAGGCGCGAGGCGCTTCGCTTCCTCGAGCAGCGTCAGGCCGCGCTTCGGTCCCACAGCGCGAGCCAGGTGCACTTTCGGCCGGACCTTGGCCGGCGCGCGCCGCACCGCTTCCGTCCAAAGCGATTCACTGCTTCCCCATACCAGCACCCGGCCGAAGCACAGCGCGGCCACTACCAGGCCAGCCGGCGCGAGATAGCGGAGCCGCATGTTGCGCAGCAGCAGCGCAATCCCTGCCGCGAAGGCGCACATCGGCAGGTACATGCGCCTGTCGGCAGCCAGGTCGGCCGCCGGAAACACCGAGGAACTGGGCAAAAGCAACACCAGGCCCGCCAGCATCCAGAAACCTGCGCGCAGGTTGCCGAATCGCCGCAGCGCGAGCCACACCGCTGCCGCGATCAAGCTCCATGCAAGCAACGAGAGCCACAAAGCCGGAACTCGCACATCGGGATCGACCGTGAAGCCCCAGGGAACCGCGAGCAGGCGGAAGTAACGGAGAATGACCGTCCCTTGCGCCGCCAGGTACCAGCTGGCCGAGATGCCGGCCTGGGGGCCGGCGGCGGTGCCCGGCAGCACGATGGTCGCAAACACCGCCCGCAGGCCCGCGGCCACGGAGAGGCCCAACATGGCGGCGATGGGCCGCAATTCCGCCGCGTTGCGCGAGCCGGAGAAGTGAAGGAGCAGCAGAAACAGCGGGAAAGCGGCGCACTCCTCCTTGGCGAGCAGCGCTGCGGCAAACCACGCGACCGCCGCCCAGCGGCGTCCGAGCGTCCAGGCCCGCAACGAGAGCAGGCAGAAGACCGTCATCAGCAGGGTGCCGCGGGCGAATACGTACACCACCGCTTCGCTTTGAATCGGGTGCAGCGCGAACAGCGCTGCGGCAACCAGCGCCGCCCGCCGCGGGATCCGCCGGGCCAGCACGTCCCATAAGAGCAGCGTGGCGGCCAGATGCAGGATGAGGCTCAGCGCATGATGGGCCACTGGACTCCCGCCGCCCGGCTCTTGAATAAGCCAGAACGTGAAGTACGTGAGCGGGCGTGTTTGGAGTGGGCGCCACACGTCGAGCCAGCCCGACGCCGAGTTAAGAACGGGGTCGCCAAGGATGGCGTAATCGTCAAACTGGAACGGGGCCGCGATCGAGGCGCCGTAGACAGCGAGCACAGCCAGAGCGAGTGCCAGCGATTCGCGCAATGCTACCATCGTAAACTGCCGTAAGTGAATTTGGGGCAGGTGGCCGACCTGCCGCCCACGAAATTGCCAACAGGGTTTTCATCATCCCTTTGACTGACATGCCCGCGAAGTCACCAAAACGGCCCAAGACCGCC
>CAYZJD010000336.1:0-1790 GCA_964478455.1 uncultured Solibacteraceae bacterium
CAGGACCACGGCCACGCGTGCCGCCGCAACAGCATGCAAGCCGTCAAACCACCGCCCAAAAGGAGACCGCCCAGACGAATCCAGGAACTCCCGAATCTCAATTTCCGGCATCTGCATAATAGTAACATATGCGTTACCATCGAAGCCAGGCCCAACTCCGCGAGGCGCTCCGCACCGCTGGGAGCCAACCTTTCAACGGGCTTTTGGGGAGGCTTCTCCGCCAGGGGCTTGCTTGACGTTCGCCCGCTAATCCTCTAATCTCTAGTTGAATACAGGTGATTTCCTTCCTCTCCCAATGAGAATCTCCCTGAAAGGCGAATACGCGCTCCAAGCTGTGTTTGACCTTGCGGCGCAGCGGGCGGGCACGCCGGTCAAGATCGCGGACATCGCGCGGCGGCAGAAGATTCCGCAGAAGTTTCTCGAGCTGATTCTGGCGACGCTGAAGCAGGGCGGGTTCGTCGAGTCGCGGCGCGGCGCGGAAGGCGGCTACCTGCTGGCGCGTCCGGCCGACAGCATCATGGTCGGCGAGGTGCTGCGGTTCGTCGAGGGAACGCGGCCGCGGCATAAAGGCAGGCGGAGGAGCGAGAATCCGTTCGCGGAGATGTGGCAGCGCGTGGAGGACGCCGTTTCGGGGGTAGTGGATGAGACGAGCTTTGCCGAAGTGGCGCGGGCTTGGGCGGAGAGGCAGCACCGATACGTGGCGAATTGGGAGATCTGAGAGTTCGTTGAAGAACCGGTGACGGGCAAGGCGCCAAGCAGGGGATAGCGAAGCCGCCAGCCGGCTGTTGCCGCAGCATCCGAGGAGGAGAAAGATCGCGTGGTATTCGAAGACAATTCGTTGAGCATCGGCCGGACGCCGTTGGTGAAGATCAACCGGATCACGAAAGGCGCCGGAGCGACGGTTCTGGGCAAGGTCGAGGGCCGGAATCCGGCTTATAGCGTGAAGTGCCGCATCGGCGCGTCGATGGTATGGGACGCGGAGAAGCGCGGCGTGCTCGGTCCGGGCAAAGAGATCATCGAGCCGACCAGCGGCAACACCGGCATCGCGCTGGCATTCGTGGCGGCGGCGCGCGGCTATCCGGTCACGCTCACCATGCCGGAGAGCTTCTCGATCGAGCGGCGCAAGGTGCTGAAGGCGCTCGGCGCGAAGCTGGTATTGACCGACGCGGGCCTCGGGATGGGAGGCGCCATCGTCAAGGCGGAGGAGTTCGTGGCTTCGAACCCCGACCGGTACGTGCTGCTCCAGCAGTTCAAGAACCCGGCCAACCCGGAAATCCACTTCCAGACCACGGGACCGGAGATTTGGGACGACACTGACGGCGCCATTGACGTGCTCGTTTCCGGCGTCGGCACCGGCGGCACGATCACCGGCGTGTCGCGGTTCATCAAGAACGTGAAGGGGAAGAAGATCCTCTCCGTGGCCGTGGAGCCGGCCGCCAGCCCGGTGATCACGCAAACACTCAACAAGCAGCCGGTGAAGCCGTCGCCGCACAAGATTCAAGGCATCGGCGCGGGCTTTATTCCGGACACGCTCGACCTGTCGATGGTTGACCGCGTGGAACAGGCGACCAACGAAGAGGCGATCGAGTACGCGCGGCGGCTCGCCTGCGAAGAGGGCATTCTCTCGGGCATTTCCTGCGGCGCGGCGATGGCGGTGGCGGCGCGCCTGGCGTTTGATCCGGAGTTCGCGGGCAAGACGATCGTAGCCATCCTGCCGGACTCGGGCGAGCGTTACCTCAGCACCGTGCTTTACGACGGCATGTTCGCGGAGTAAGGCCGGACGCGGCCAG
>CAYZJD010000336.1:1890-5219 GCA_964478455.1 uncultured Solibacteraceae bacterium
CTACACAAAATCCGCGGCATCGCGGAAGGCCATGGCGGCGTTGCGAAAGTCGGGGCGGTAGTAACTGGCGGCTTCGGCTTCCAGCGGCTGGATCCATCCATTTTCGAAGCCCAGGTCTTCCAGCCATTCGAGCACCCTCTCGAATTCCCGCGGACGGACCTTGCGGTTCAGCAGCGGAAACCGCTCATCGCTCACCTTGTTAGCGGGATAGTACTGCGACATCACGCTCAGCGTGACGAGCGGGGAGAGGGCGTCGCGGATCCACTCGAGCGTCTCGCGGACGCCGGCCAGGTCGTTCGGCAACACCAGCAGCCGGATCACGAGCCCGCGCCGCAGGAGCCCGCGGCCGTCGGTCACGAGTTCGTCGCCCAACTGCCTGTACATCTCCCGCACCGCCGCGCGCGAGTGCTCGACGTACTCCGGGACCTTCGAGTACTCCCTGGCCGCCACGTCGTCGGAGTATTTCAGGTCGGGCAGATAGATGTCGATTACGCCGTCGAGCAGCCGCAGCACCTCCGCGCTGTCGTAGGCGTTGGTGTTATAGACGAGCGGCAGATGGAGCCCGCGCCGGGCGGCGATCTCGAGCGAGCGCGCGATCTGCGGCACGAAGTGCGTGGGCGAGACCAAGCCGATGTTGTGGCAGCCCTGCTGCTGAAGCTCGAGCATGATTTCAGCCAGCCGGTCGAAGCCGATTTCGCCGCCGGGACGGGTGTCGTGGAAATCCTGGCTGATCTGCCAGTTCTGGCAGTAAACGCAGCGCAGGTTGCAGTGGCCGAAAAAGTTGTTGCCGGCCCCGCGGGCCTCGCCGCGCGGCAGGTGCGAACCGCTAAGCGCGGGCTCTTCGCCGAAGTGCGGCGTCCAGGAGGAGACAATCGGCAGGCGGCCGGCCACGCAAACTTTCGTCTGGTTCGCGAGCCGGTTGACGCGGCAATCCCACGGGCAGATGTCGCAGCTCACGAGCATGCGATCGAGCAGTTCGACACGCCGGGCGAGTTCGCCGTTTTCGAGCAGCGCCAGGTAGGAAGGAGACAGCATCTGCTCCCCTCAGTGTAGCAGCGGCTCTTGACTATGATGGTTCCGTGAGTTTGCGAAAGGGGGCATTCGCGCTGCTGTTCGCAGCGGCCGCCGCGGCGCAACCGCCGCGGGGCTGGAACGACTACCACATCATCATGTGGAGCACCGGCGAGCCGCGCGACCGGTCCCTATGGATCGACCGTCTCCGGGAACTCGGCTTCACGGCGGAACAGTGCACGCGCGGGTGCGATGCGACGCCGTACGTCGCCAAAGGGTTCGGCTTTTACGTCGAGAACCTCGTTTCCGAACTGGCCTTCCTTCACAGCCGGCGGCCGCTGTACGACGCCGACTGGCAGGGCTACACAAGCAGCCGCGACAAGAAGTATCTGATCCGGAAGCCGTGCCTGAACGATCCCGCGTACTGGCCGGCGGCCAGGACCGATGTCCTGCGGTGGGTTCAGCCCTACCCCGCCCTGCGGCCGCTGCTTTACGATCTGCGGGACGAGCTGTCCATCGGCTCCTACGCCAATCCGATGGATTATTGTTTCGGGCCGCACACGCTGGCCGCGTTTCGGGAGTGGCTGAAATCGCAGTACGGTTCGCTTGAGGCGCTGAACCGTGAGTGGGAGACGTCGTTCTCTTCCTGGGAGGCGGCCGCCCCGATGACGACGTACGAGATCAAGGACAGGGAACGCGCGGCGCTTGCGGCCGGCAGACCCGAGAACTACGCGCCGTGGGCGGATCATCGCGCATTCATGGATTTGACGTTCGCGCAGGCGCTCGACCGGTTCCGCGGCTACATCCGCGAACTCGACGCTGTGACGCCGGTAGGGATTGAAGGAACGCAGATGCCGAGCGCCTGGGGAGGTTACGACCTGTGGCGGCTTTCGCGGGTGGTGGATTGGGTCGAGCCGTATGACATCGCCAGCAGTCACGAGATCTTCCGATCGTTCCTTCCGCCGGACACTCCAGTGCTCGGTACCGTTTTCGGCAGCGACATGCCGCGCATCCGGCGCGAGTTGTGGTGGCGCATGCTGCACGGGGACCGGGGCGTGATTGTGTGGGACGACGAAGAGAGCCGCAGCATCCAGAAGACGCAGGAGGATCTCCCCATCACCGCCCGCGGCCGGGGTCTGGCCGAGATCTTCTCGGAACTGCGGCCGGTGGCGCGGAGGATGATCGGCCTCCGCCGGCTCGACGACCGGATCGCCGTTCACTATTCACAGGCCAGCATCCGGGCGCATTGGATGTTCGATTCGCGCGAGGACCTGGACACGTGGCCGAGGCGGTTCTCCTCGTATGAGGCTACGTACTCACGGTACGCGCGCGTGCGGGACAGCTTTCTGCGCGTCATCGAGGATTTGGGGCTCCAATACAACCTCGTGTCGTACGAGCAGATCGAGAACGGTGAATTAACCGGTGGAGGCTACCGCGTGCTGCTGTTGCCACAGTCGGTTGCCATCTCCGAGAAAGAGGCCGCGGCCATCGAGGCCTTCGTACAGGCGGGCGGGACGGTGATTGCCGACAACATGACTGCCACCATGAACGAGCGTTGCCGGCGGCTGGCGCGGGGCCGCCTCGATCCGCTGTTCGGCATCTCGCGGAGCGCCGTCGGGTGGCGAGCGGGACCGGCGGGGGCGTCGTTTCACGTTGGCAGCACATCACAAGCGCCGTTCGAGATCTTCGAGCCGGAAGTTTCGCTCACCACCGGCGCGGCGCGTTACACCGCCGGGGGCTCGCCGGCCGTCATCGAGAACCGTATCGGCTCGGGCCGCGCCGTCTATTTCAACCTGGACATGCACCACTACGGCCGCTACCGGCTGACGCCGCCGCGCGGCGATGCGTACCGCGATCTGTTCACGGCGTTGCTCAGGGAATCGGGGGTCGAGCCGGCGATCCGGGTTGTAGACGCGGCCACCGGCGCGCCCGCGCCCTGCGTCGAAGTGTTGCGTTACAAGGGTCCGACGAGCGAATCCATCGCGGTGATGCGAAATCCCGAGTTCGGAGCCACCGGTTATCTCAAGGAGGCTGGCTATCCTGACAACTCGGTCCTCGAGCAGCCTGCGCGAATCCGCGTGCTGCTGGACCGGGCGTCGCCGCTCACCGAGGTCCGCACGGGCCGTTTCCATAGCACCACCGGCTCCTTGGAAGCGACGCTTGATCCCTGGAGCCCGGTGATTCTGCGGCGAGCAACAGCGGTCGAGCCCAGATCGTCTCGACCGAGGCCGCCCGGCCGCAGGCGATAACCGGAGCCCTTTCGGCGCAGCAGTTTCGGAACCCTTGAAAGGGCATCGCCGGTAACTCGTTGACTCGCC
>CAYZJD010000337.1:0-5134 GCA_964478455.1 uncultured Solibacteraceae bacterium
TCAAGTACCGCATCGACGGCGTGCTGCACTACGCCATGCCGCCCATCGCCAAGGACTGGCACTCCACCATCCTCAGCCGCATCAAGGTGATGAGCGAGCTGGACATCGCCGAGCGCCGCGTCCCGCAGGACGGCCGCTTCCGCGTGCGTTACAAGAACCGGCTCATCGACTTCCGCGTCTCCATCATGCCCACCATCTACGGCGAGGATGCCGTCCTTCGCGTCCTCGACAAGGAGTCGATGAGCGAGAAGTTCGCCAAGCTCACGCTCGATGTCGTCGGCTTTTCGGAAACCGACCTGGCGGAATTCCGCCGCTACATCAAAGAGCCTTACGGCATGGTTCTCGTCACCGGGCCCACCGGCTCCGGCAAGACCACCACGCTGTACGCCGCCCTCAGCGAGATCAAGAACGACGAGGACAAGATCGTCACCATCGAAGACCCGGTCGAGTACCAGATCAAGGGCATCACCCAGATCCCGGTGAACGAGAAGAAAGGTCTCACCTTCGCCCGCGGCCTGCGTTCCATCCTTCGCCACGACCCCGACAAGATCATGGTGGGGGAGATCCGCGACCAGGAGACGGCCCAGATCGCTATCAACGCCGCCCTCACGGGCCACCTGGTCTTCACCACCGTGCACGCTAACAACGTGCTCGACGTGATCGGCCGCTTCCTCAACATGGGCGTCGAGCCGTACAATTTCGTTTCCTCGCTCAACTGCATCCTCGCCCAGCGGCTGGTGCGCGTCATCTGCAACTTCTGCAAGCGGCCGGCCGAGCATCCCGACTCCTACCTCGTGGAGAGTGGCCTCGACCCCGCGGTGTGGCGCAACCAGACCTTCTATGAGGGGGCCGGCTGCTTCGAGTGTGGCGGCACGGGTTTTCGCGGCCGCACCGCCATCCACGAGCTGCTCGACCTGAGCGAGCGCATCCGCGAGATGATTCTCGACAAGCGCCCCACCTCCGAAATCAAGCGCGTCGCCCGAGAAGAGGGGATGACGTTCCTGCGGGAGGCGGCCGTCGAGAAGGCGCGGCTCGGCATTACAACCCTGCGCGAGATCAACAAGGTGACGTTCATCGAGGCCTGATCCGACCGCCATGCCAAGCCTGCTCAAATCCTTCTCCGGCCTCCTCAAAGATCCACCGCCGGCTTACGCCTTCGAACTATCGGCCGGGCACATGGCCGTGACGCGGACCCATAAGGGACCGGAGATGCAACTGCGGCAACTCGAGCCGGACACAATCGTGGTCTCACCCCTCCGCGACAACGTGCTGCGGCCGGAGGCGCTCGCCGCCCAGATCCGCGCCGCCGTCCCCCCGAACGGTGGACGCAAGCGCCGCACCGCCGCGCTGATCCTCCCCGATTACTGCGTCCGCGTCGCCGTTCTGGATTTCGACGCCTTCCCTTCCGATCCGAAGGAGCAGCTTTCTCTCATCCGCTTCCGGCTGAAGAAGACTCTCCCATTCGACGTCGAGTCGGCCGCCCTCGGCTACCACGTTCAGCACGGCGCCGGCGGCAAGAGAGTGGACGTCGCCGTGGCTGTTGCGCCGCTGGAAATCATCGCCCGTTACGAAGCGCCGTTCCGCGCCTGCAATTTCCACGTTGGCATGGTCACCACCTCCGCTCTGGCGGCGTTCGAGCTGGTTCCGCCCGCGGGCGCGAAACTACTCGTCAAACGAAGCGGCGCCATCCTCAGTATCGCCGCGTCGCAGACGGGCGTCCTCAAGCTGGTTCGCTCGCTGGAGCTGAGCGACTCGAGCCTGGATGAGATGCTCGGCCACCTCCATCCGACGCTCGCCTTTGTCGAGGACCAGCTTGGAGCGCGGCCCGCCGTGCTCCTGCTCTGCGGCTTTGGCTCGTCCTTCCAGGAGGCGCAAATCCGCCTTGGCGTCGAGCTGGACCTGGCGGTCGAGCCGCTCCAGTCGCGCTTCGGCCCGGCCGGCGAGTTCAACGCCGGCTTGCTCGGATACCTGGAATCCCTCAAGGAGTTTTGACCCGGCGATGCGCGTTCCCATCAACCTGTCGAGCGAGCCGTTCCGGCGCGACCGCGCGATTCTGGTGGCCTCGGCGGCGGTCGGGCTGCTGATGGTCGCCTCGCTCGCGATGTTCATCGTGCTCGCCGTTTACCAGCGTGGCGAAGAGGCGGAAACCCGGCAGGCCATCGACGAGCTCCAGCGCCGCCTGCGAACGATCGACGCCGAGCAGGCGGGCCTCGAGGCCGAGCTCCGCAAGCCGGCCAACGCTGAGGTGCTCGATCGCGTGCTCTTCATCAACACCCTGCTTTATCGCAAGGGGATCAGTTGGACGAGGATCTTCTCCGACCTCGAGCATGTGGTGCCGCACAATGTGCGCGTGATCTCGGTGCGCCCGCAGGTCAACGCGCAGAACGAAGTGCTCCTCGACATGGTGGTCGGCGCTCAGTCGCAGGCGCCCGTCATCGACATGCTGAAGCGGCTGGAGAGCTCGCCGTTGTTTGGGGAGACCGCAGTGCACAACTGGCTGCCTCCGGCGCAGCAGGAACCTTTGTTCCGTTACAGGATCAGCGTGAATTATGCCCAGGCGCTCTGACCTCCGCGGCGCTATAGCGCGCTTCGCCGCACGGCTCGGCAAGGACCCGCGCCTGGCCGTCCGCGCCGCGCTCGGCCTTCTGCTGGTGGCCAATCTCGTCGCCGCAGCGGCTGTCTTCAGACCCTGGGGCGGCTCCCCGGAAGAGCTCCAACGCCAGCTTGCCGGGCTCCGTGCGGAAGCGGCCCGCCGCAGCGCCGCCGTCGAGCGCCTGCGCGCTCTCGCGGGAAAGGTCGAGCGTGCCCGGGTGGAGTCCGATCGCTTCTTCGAACAGTACTTCCTTGATCGCCGGACCACTTACTCGGCCGTCGTCGCCGAGCTCACCGAAATCGCCCAGAAGAGCGGCCTCAGGCCCAAGGAGCATTCCGTCGCCGTCGAGCCGGTCGAAGGCAGCGAGGCCTTCACCATGCTCAGCATCACCGGCCATTATGAGGGCGCTTACGCCGACTTGATCGAATTCGTGAACATGCTCGACCGCTCCCCGCGCTTCCTCACCCTCGAGATTCTCCAGGCCACGCCGCAGCAGGGGAGCGGCGCTTTGAACATCAACCTCAAGCTCAACGCCTTCGTTCGCGAGGAGGGACAGGTCCAGTGAAGGTCGGAGCGGAACCGAAGAGACTGGGCATCCTGGCCGTGCTTGCGGTGGCCGCCGGCTACCTCGTGTACAACAACGTCTTCTCCGCCGGCCCGGCTTCTTCCCCCGAGCCTGCCCCTGCGGCTGCCCGTACGGCCGCGCCAGCTTCAGCCGACGTCCCTGCTGCGGAAACCCGGGGACAGCTTCCCCGGCCTGAACGGCGCGCTGCGGCGCGCGCATCCTTGCAAGAGTTTCGACCGTCGCTGCGGCCGCGCCGCGGCGAAACCCGCGACCCAGGCGCCATTGACCCGACGCTGCGCCTTGACCTGCTGGCCCGGCTCCAGCAGGTCCTTGTCGAAGGCGGCGAGCGGACGCTCTTCGAGTTCTCCGCCGCTCCGCTGCCGCCGACCCCTGAGCCGAAGATCATCCCTAAGCCGGTTGCGACTTCCTCCGCCGACGCCGGGGCCGGCGAGGAAGCCAAGCCGGCCCAAACCGCCCCTTCGACTCCCCCACCGCCGCCGATCCCGCTGAAGTTCTTCGGCTACACCACCCAGGCCCGGCTTGGCGTCAAGCGCGCCTTCTTCCTCGACGGCGACGAAATCCTCGTGGCCTCCGAGGGCGAGGTGGTCAAGAAGAGGTATCGTGTTGTTAGAGTCGGTCTGAATTCCGTCGTCGTCGAGGACACGGAGCACAAGCATGAGCAGACGCTGCCGCTCGAGCCCCAGGCCACCTGAATCTCCCGTTCGCCCACCAGCCCCCCGGCGCGCGGGCGAGTCCGGCTTCGCGCTGCTCTTTCTTTTCTTGCTGGCGGCCTTCGCCGCCATCGCGCTTTATCGCGAGATTCCCCGCGTCGCCTTTGAAGGCCAGCGCATCCGTGAGCAGGACCTCATTGACCGCGGCGAGCAGTATCGCCGCGCCGTCCAGCTTTACGTCCGCAAGCTCAAGCGATATCCGCCGACTGTCGAGGCGCTCGAGAACACGAACAACGTGCGGTTCCTCCGCAAGCGTTACAAGGACCCGATGACCGGCCAGGAGGAGTGGCGGCTTATCCATGTCGGCCCCGGAGGCGTCTTCCTCGATTCCCTCGTTCACAAGCCCCCTGGCGCCGAAAAGAAGGAGGAATCCGGCGGCCAGAACACCTTCATCACCGAAGGCCCCGCCATCGGCTCGATGATTGAAACAGGCTCTGCCTCGGCGCTGCCCGCGGCCCTGCGGCTGCGCCGCCCCAGCGAAGGCGGCGCGCCTCTGCCAGGAGCGGAGGGAAGCCCGCTCGGCGGGCCGCCTGCGCCCGGGCAGCCCGCACAGCCGCAAGCCGAAGCGGAGGAAGGAACGGAAGAGGAAACTCTCGAGGCAGAGGAAGCGGTCGAACCCGAAGAACAGCAGCAGCCCGGCATGGCGCCGGTGCCCTTCGCGCCGATCCAACCCGGGCAGCAGGCTCTTCCCGTGGGGCAGCCCTCCCCCTTTCAGACCATACAACCTGGCCAATTGTCTCCTTTCCAGCCACAGGTGCCCGGGCAGCCGTATCCGTTCCCGCGTCCGCCCGGCTCGACGATGCCGGGTCAGCAGCAGTCACCATTCCCGCCGCAGCCCGTCCCGGGTCTGCCTGTCCCCTACTCCCAGCCGTTGCAGCAGTCAGGCTTCCAGCCGCCCAGCCTCCAGCAGCCAGGCGGGCCGGTGTTCGGCGGCATCCAGCCATCGCCCGGAGCCCCGTTCATCGGCGGCGCAGGTCCTCCGCCGGGCCAGCCGGGCACATTCCCAATGTCGGGCCAGAACCCCGCTGCCGCCCTCATCCAGCGGGCGCTTACAACGCCCAATCCCCGCGCCTTTGAACAATTCCAGCGGCAGGCCGGCGCTGGGCCCGCCGGCGGCCCACAGATCGGCGGAGGCATCGCCGGCGTCGCCTCCAAGCTCGAAGCCGAAGGCATCAAGCGCTACGAGGACCGCAGCAAGTACAACGAGTGGGAGTTCGTCTACGACCTCAAGAAGGACCCGATGGC
>CAYZJD010000338.1:0-3982 GCA_964478455.1 uncultured Solibacteraceae bacterium
CACCAAGCACGTGCTCGACGAAATCGAGAAGGAACTGGCCAATGCCGGCTCTTCGATGGAGAAGGTGCTGAAGTGCAACGTCTACCTCAACGACCTGAAGGACTACAAGGCGATGAACGAGGTCTTTCGGGGGCGCTTCGGGCCGAATCCTCCCGTCCGCACCACCATTGCGGCGGCCGGCGGCATCCCCGGCGACTCGCTGGTTGAGATCGACGTCATCGCTTACATCTAGTGCCCGGTGAAGAGTGGTGACTGACTTCTGGCGCTGGAATCGCCGTCAATTCATCGATCGGGTTTTGGGCCCGCTCGGCCTTCTGCGCGCGCCGCTTGCCGCGCAGGAGATGGGCATGGGCAAGCGCGAGGGGCGCGGCAAGCGCCTTGAGGCGCCGTACACGCTCGAGATCGAGACGCCGCACGTGAAGTGGGCGAAGCCACTTCCCGGCGGTCCGATTCATCTGCTGGCCGTGCCCACGGTCGATGAAGGCCGCACGGTGGTGGAACTGGCCCAGCGCCTTTCCCTCGATCTCACCACAGTCACCATCGACCCCGCCTGGGACCTCAACAAGTGGACCATGTGTTTCGGCGAGGACTACGGGGCCCGCGCCGAACGGGGCGATCTGAACCTCATCTACTCGTACCTGGAAGAGGAACTGGCGTCCGCCAGCCAGTTCGAGGCCATGGTGCTACCGCTGGTGCACGGCTGGCGCCGTCTCACGCCCCGCTCGCGCGAGGCTGTACTCCGGCGAGTCCGCGAGGGCTGCGGCCTGTTGCTGATCCACCCGTTCGCGAGCGAGGTTTCGCCGCTCGTGCCCCTGGAGGAACCGCCCTCCGAGGCGGATGAATTGGACGAGCCCCGCCGCCCGGGCCGCACGGAGAAGTCGCCTTGGCGCAGCGTTGCCGATCACTACATTACTCGCGCCATCCCAGTCGAGACCTTTCCCAGCGAGTACGTGGAGCAGTATCTGTGCCGGCCTGCGCGCGCCGCCCAGGTGTTGATTGAGTCGGCTTCCGGCAATCCCATCCTCGCCGTGAAGGAACATGGCAAAGGGCGCGTCGCCGCGTTCTCGTACCGCGCCGCCGGCATCAGTTGGCACATGCCGGTCGAGGCGCGGAACGGCTTCACCGATGCCGCCTGGGAGTACTTCTACGCACTCCTGTGCCGCGCGCTGATCTACGTGGCGCGGCGCGAACCCACTCACGTCCCGGACTGGAGCACTGATACAAAAGAGTGGCGTTTGCGGGACCGCTTCGGCAAGGTGCAAGCCTCCGGCAAGGGTCCTTTTCGATCATCGGTGGAGATGCCGCCCGGACGGCACTTCCTCGAACAACACTCCGAGGGCGACTGGAAGGTCTCGGTCGTTGACCGGCCGCTTCCCGGCGCCAACATCATCCGGAATCTCCGCGCATCCAAGGCGATCATCGCCGAAGGCGATTCCGTCGAGGTGACCTGGGAGTCGTCGGGACCGGCCACAGTCGAGTTGATCGACGCACTTGGCCGCGTCATCGCGCGCCAGGACGGCGTCGAGCGCGCGACGCTCAAGGCCGGCAGGCCGCTGGTGCACTCGGGCTGGATTCGCGCGACCGCCGGCGGCGCCCTCGAGCAGATTCCCGTGCGCTTCGCGGCCAGCTCGCGCGAGTGGACCGACTACGAGATCCTCATGCCATGGTACGGGCCGCGGACGTACCAGCCCTGGATTCCCGCGGTAGACGAACAGTTCCGCCGGATCGGCATCACCGCGCTTGCCACCCCCAACCGCAACTTCCGGCTGATGACGAGCAGCCATCTGCCCGGTTTCGGCATTTACTGGTACCGGCGCGAGAAGTACCTCGAGCGCAAAGCAGCTTACGCGAAGGCGGGCGACAAGAAGTACCTCACCCGCGACGTTGTGCTCCAGTCTCCGGCGTTCGAGGAAGGCCTTCGCAGGCAGCTTGACAAGCACATCCGCCCTCTGGCCCCGCTCAAGCCGTTCGCCTACTACCTAGCCGACGAGTCGAGTCTGACCTGCTACGGCGACGCCTTCGACGTGGATTGGTCTCCCGAGGCGCTGGCCGGCTTCCGCGCCTGGCTCGAGCGCGAGTACGGAAGCCTGGAGAAGCTTAATGCCACGTGGGGCACGAGCTTCGCCAACTGGGACACGGTGCTGCCCATGACCACCGCCGAGGCGCAGAAGCATGGCAACTACGCGCCGTGGGCCGACCACCGGGCTTACATGGAGCAGGAGTTCGTCAAGGCCTTTGCCAAGGCGCGCGACCTGTTGAAGCAGATCGACCCGAAGGCCCGCGCATCCATCTCCGGCACGCAGGTCCCCACGGCGCACAACGGCTGCAACTGGTACGAGATCGACCAGCTTCTCGATTACCTCCAGCCGTATTCGGGCGGCAACCAGGATCCGATGCACCACCTCTTCAACCCGAACCTGCTCATCACCGGCTTCACCGGATACGAGCTGACGGGCGACGCCGCACACTACCAGCAGTGGGAGCGGCTCTTCTATGGCCACCGTGGCGCGTCCATCTTCTGGCACTACACGCTGCTGAACCCGGACCTGGCTTTCAGCGAGCAAGGCAAGGCGCTGGCGGAAACCTTCACGCGGATCCAGTCCGGCATCGGCCGCGTGTTCATCCACTCGAAGGTCCGCGAGGACGGCGTCGCCATTCACTTCTCGATGGCCAGCGTTCGCGGCGCGTGGATCACCGACGGCGCGATCTCCGCCAGGATGGAGGACGCCGAGAAGAGATCGAAGAATTTCGCCGAGCTGATGAGGCGCCGCGACGCCTGGGTGAAAGAACTCGAGCGGCGCGGCCTCCAGTTCCGTTTCCTGGCGAGCCCGCAGATCGAGAGGGGCGCGCTGAAGGATTACCGCGTGCTGATCCTCCCGTACTCGATCGCGCTGTCAGATCGCGAAGCGCGCGAAATCGAGCGATTCATAGATCGCGGCGGCGTTGTTTACGGTGACGAGCAGACCGGCCGGATGGATGAGCGGTGCCGGTGGCGCAAGGAGCCGTTGTGGCCCGGAGGACGCAACGGCTTTGTGCGCCGCGGTCCCGGCGACGTCGGAGTGAAGCCCCCAGTGGAGATCGAAGGCGATTTCCTCCGCACGGTGCGCGACTTCGGGCGGTCACTCCTCATCGGCCTGCTGCCTCACAAGCGCACGACCGTGCCGCTGCCGAAGCTGAATGGCGTCGTCTACGACCTGCTCCGCGGCGGCATTGCTGCCAAAACGATCGAGGTCTCCCCATCGGCTCCGCTGCTGCTCCTGGAGCGGCCGACGCGCATCGCCAGGTTCGAGATCGACCGTCGCCTCAACCTGCGGCTGGCGGACGAGTCCGGCGCTCCCGTGGATCGCAGCGTTGCGCGCGTCGAGGTCTTTGACTCCGAAGGACGCCTTGCCCGTCACTATTCCGGCAACGTGACCATCGTGGACGGCGCGGCGCGGTTCCGCATTCCGTTTGCGGCGAACGAGGCCGGCCGCAAGTGGGGAGTCCGGGCCCGTGATGTTGTCAGCAGCCTCATCGCCGAGCGGGAAGTGACGGCGCTACAATAGCCGCTGCTATGCTCGCCAACAAGACCATCGCCACCGGTGTCGCGCTCATCGTGCTCGGGCTGGCCGGCTACTTCGGCGCCGGCGCCGCCAGCCTCACCGCTCTCATTCCGGCTGCCTTCGGCGTGGTGCTGGCCGCGCTCGGCGCCATCGCGCGCAACGACGGCCGGCGGAAGCTTGCCATGCACGTCGCGGTGGTTGTGGCCCTCGCCGGCTTCCTCGGATCCGTTTCGGGCCTGCTGAAGCTGCCCCGGCTCGTCTCCGGCAACGAGGTGGCCCGGCCGCTGGCGGTCGTTGCCCAGTCCGTCATGGCCCTGCTGACCGCTTACTTCGTCGCCCTCTGCGTGAAGTCCTTTATCGACGCGCGGCGCAAACCAGAAGCGTAAGGTGTCTGCATGCCTGCTCACGCTTCCGAGCGAGCCGGGGTGCAGTACAACCCC
>CAYZJD010000338.1:3992-5110 GCA_964478455.1 uncultured Solibacteraceae bacterium
CCGGCGAAACGCCGGAGGAACTGCCGCCCGCCGTGCTCGCTTACATCCGCGAGCGGGGGTTGTACCGCACCCCCGCTCGCGAATGTAAGCGAGCACGGCGGGCGGCAGTTCCTCCGGCGATTCGCCGGCCGCGAGCCGGGCGCGGATCTCCGAGGAAGAGACGGGAAGGGCGACCGTTTCCAGCCGGTGGACTTTTGCACCGTCAGGAATGCGGTAGTTGTGTCCCGGCCGCGAAATGACCAGGAACTCCACCTCCTGGACGACCTCCCGCCAGCGATGCCAGGTGCGGATTTCCGCGAACGCGTCCGCGCCGATGAGGAAGTACAACAGATCGCCGGGCCGGAGCGCCGACTTCACCTTCTCAATCGTGAGAATGGAGTAACTCCTCCTACGGCCTTGCTCGAGGCGCGATGCTTCGAAGGCCGGCTCGCCCGCGCACGCCAGTTCCGCCATTCGGAACCGGTCCTCGTAACTCGCCGCGGTGGCGCCGGTCTTGTGCGGAGGATGGGCCGCCGGCACGAACAGCACGCGGTCGAGATGGAAATGCCGGACCGCCTCGCGCGCCACCATGAGATGGGCGCTATGAATGGGATCGAACGTTCCGCCGAAGAGCGCAATCTTCAAAACGTGAACCCCACCAGGAACTCCGCCTGGTTGACCCGGCTCGAGAATCCTCGCAGAACATCCAGGAAGGCCGTCGAGCCCCAGCGCGTGTAACGCACCTCCGGCGCAATGCGCACGAACAGCACCTTCAGCTCGATTCCCCCTTCCAGCACTGCCCCCGCTCCGGACCGGTCTCGCAGTTCCGGCGGCATATCGGTCTCCCCCGGCGAGCCGGCCAGCACCTGCTTCAAGCCGCCGAACCGGCGCCACGCCAGACCCGCCCCAACATAGGGCCGCACCGGCGCGTCAACAAACCGGTATTTCAGCAGCAGCGGAAATTCCCACGAATTCCCGGTGGTTGTCGCCTGCGTTCCGCCGGCGAGCGCGGCCCTGTACTTGAACGGCTTGTACAGCGCGTCGAGCTCCACCGAAACCCCGTACGGCAGATGAAGCTCCACCATCGGGCCCACGGTGTACGGCTGTTTGTCCGCGCTGAACTCCGAGGGCCGCAGTAC
>CAYZJD010000339.1:0-5098 GCA_964478455.1 uncultured Solibacteraceae bacterium
GAACTCCACTCCCCCTTGCCCCCGAACTCTCTGCCTGGTGCTATACTCGAAGGTTCCATGATCAGCGTGCCCGTCGCCCGGCGTCTTCATCACCACCATCACCGGGCTCACTCTGCCCGACGGGCCCAGGCTTGAGCAACTCCCGAGACGGATTTGGAAGAGAAGGCCCGCCGGAATTCAGGCGGGCTTTTCCATTTGGCATCGACGATGACACTGGACTTCGATAAGCTGGGCGGGCTGGCACCCGCCGTGATTCAGGACCACTCGACCGGCCGCGTGCTCATGGTCGGCTTCATGAACGAGGAGGCCTTCCGCAAGACGGTCGAGACGGGCTTCGCCACGTTCTACAGCCGTTCGCGCAACAAGCTGTGGATGAAAGGCGAGACCTCAGGCCACCGGCTGGTGGTCAAGCGGATCTCCACCGACTGCGACCAGGACGCCGTGCTCCTCCAGGTGGAGGCGCTCGGGCCGGGGGTCTGCCACAACGGCTACCGGAGCTGCTTCTACCGGACGCTCGAAAACGGCGATTGGGTGGCCTCCGAGAAGCGAAGTTATGATCCCAGCGCGGTCTACGGAGGCGGCCAATGACAATGGCAAAGCTGAAACTGGGAATCCCCAAGGGCAGCCTGGAGAGCGCCACCATCGACCTGTTCCGCCGCGCTGGCTTCAACATCACCGCTACCAGCCGCTCCTATTTCCCGGCCATCGACGACCCCGAGATCGAGTGCATGCTCATCCGCGCGCAGGAGATGGCGCGCTACGTCGAGGACGGCGTCCTCGACGCCGGGCTCACCGGGCGCGACTGGATCGAGGAGACCGAGGCGCGGGTCCACACCATCGCCGATCTCATCTACGCCAAGCAAAGCTTCGGCAAGGTGCGCTGGGTGCTGGCCGTGCCCGAAGGATCGCCGTTCCGCAGCGTTCATGACCTCCAGGGGAAGATCATCGCCACCGAGCTGGTGGGCGCTACCCGCCGCTACCTCGCTGCCAACGGCGTTACCGCCAAGGTGGAGTTCAGTTGGGGCGCCACTGAGGTCAAGCCCCCCGAGCTGGCCGACGCGATCGTCGAGGTCACCGAAACCGGCTCGTCGCTCCGCGCCAACAAGCTACGGATCATCGATACCGTGATCGAGTCCAACACGCAGTTCATCGCCAACCTCGACTCGTGGAAGGACGACTGGAAGCGGCGCAAGCTCGAAGATATCCGGATGCTCCTGGAAGGCGCCATCAACGCCCTCGGCAAAGTCGGGCTGATGCTGAACGTGCACAAGGACAGCCTCGGCCAGGTGCTGTCCGTGTTACCGGCCCTCAAGCGGCCCACCGTCTCTCACTTGAGCGACGAGGACTGGCTGGCGGTGAACACCATCCTGGATGAATCCACCGTCCGCCACATCATCCCCCGCTTGAAGGAGGCCGGCGCTCAGGGGATTGTGGAGTATCCGTTGAACAAGATCGTAATGTAGTGGGGCAGGCCCCGGCCTGCCTGGAACAACAGATGATTCGGATCATTGACCATCGCGGAGCCGACAAGCTGCTCGAGCGGCGTGCGGCGAGCTTGGCCCGCGCCGAGCAGGTCGTCGCGCCCATTCTGCAAAACGTCCGGCGCCACGGCGACCGCGCCCTCATCGAATACGCGCGCCGCTTCGACGGGCTGGGCGACCAGAGTCTGAACGTGCAGCCGGCCGAGCTGAAGTCCGCCCTGGACGCGGCGCCGCCGGAGCTGCTGGCGGCCCTCGAACAGGCACGGCGTAACATCACCCTGTTCGCCGAGCGGCAGATGCCCCGCGAGTTCACGCTGAAGCTCCCCGACGGCCACCGCGCCGGCCAGGTGGTGCGCCCCCTCGAATCGGCCGGCGCTTACATCCCCGCCGGACGGTACCCTCTGCCCTCCACCCTGCTGATGACGATCGTCCCGGCGCAGGTGGCCGGCGTGCCCCTTCTCTGCGCAACCTGCCCGCGGCCCGGCCCGGTGATTCTCGCAACCGCGGCTTTCCTCGGTCTGAACAGGGTCTTTCGGGCCGGCGGAGCGCAGGCCATCGCGGCTCTGGCCTTTGGCACTGAGACGGTTCCTCGCGTCGAGCGCATTGTCGGCCCCGGCAATATGTACGTGGCCGCGGCCAAGAAGCTGCTTGCCGGCGAGGTCGGTATCGACTTCGTCGCCGGCCCCACCGAGATCCTGATCATCTCGCGCGATGGCGACCCGCGCGTCCTCGCCGCCGACATGCTGGCCCAGGCCGAGCACGACGAGGAGGCCGCCGCGATCCTGGTGACCACCTCGCGCCGGCTGGCAAAATCGGTCGCCCGCGAGATGGACAAGCAACTGGAGACGCTGCCGACGGCGCACACCGCGCGGGTGGCTATCGGGCGATCGAGCGCTATCATCGTCGTGCCCGGCCTCGACAAGGCGGTCGAGATCTCCAACCGCTTTGCCCCCGAGCACCTCAGTATCCCGGACGGTTCATTGCTCAACAAGATCGCCAGCGCCGGCAGCGTGTTCATCGGACCGTCCAGTCCCGAAGCGGCCGGCGATTACGTCTCCGGGCCGAACCACGTGCTGCCCACGTCGGGTTTCGCGCGGGTGCGTGCCGGCCTGTCGGCCGCCGACTTCGTCAAGGTGATCTCGGTCCAGGAGCTGACGCCGAAATCCTTGAAGAAGCTCGCACCCGCCATCACCACCCTCGCCCGTGCCGAGGGCCTCGAAGCGCACGCGCGTTCCGTGGAGGTGAGGGTCCGTGGCTGAACCGTTCGGGTCTTCGTCCGGCTTTCTCCGGCCCCGTGAGGCCGTGCTGCGCATGGCGCCTTACTCTCCCCCCACTGCCGGCCGCGCCGGCAAGCTGCGCCTCGATTTCAATGAGAATACCGTCGGCTGTTCTCCCCGGGTGGTCGAGTTCCTCCGCCAGCGGCTCGCGGCCGACGCGCTCGCCGTGTACCCAGAGTACGTCGAGGCGAGAAAGGAACTCGCCGCTTTTTTCGCCGTCACGCCGGACCAGCTCCTGCTGGCCAACGGCACCGACGAGGCCATTCAGGTCCTCATCAACACTTACGTGGACAGCGGCGACGACGTGGTTCTCCTCAGGCCTTCCTACGCGATGTACCGCTTCTATGCCGAGCTCGCCGGCGCCGCCATCCGCGAGGTGGGCTACCGCCCGCACGACCTCTCCTTTCCACTCGAGGAGCTGCTCGATGCGATCCGGCCCTCCACCCGCGCGGTGCTGATCGCCAACCCGAACAACCCCACCGGTACCGGCCTTAACCTCCCGGGCATCGAACGGATCCTGACGCGGGCCACCGGCGCGGCCGTGCTCATCGACGAGGCGTATTACGAATTCTCCGGCGTCACCTCGGTCAACTTGATCCCCCGCGCGCCGAACCTGTTCGTCAGCCGCACGTTTTCTAAGGCCCATGGGATGGCGGCGATGCGGCTGGGCTGTCTGCTCTCCCAAAGCGCTAATGTCGATTACTTGCGCAAGGCGCAGTCGCCGTACAGCGTCAACATGCTCGCCGCCCTGGCGGCCCGCGAGGCCATCCGAGACACGGACTACATCCGGAACTATGTCGCCGAAGCGCTCGCCGCCCGGGAGATGCTGTACGCCGGCTTCGAGCGACTCGGGGTTCCCTATTACCGCAGCCAGGCCAATTTCGTCCTCATGCGCGCGGGCGACCGCGCCCTGGCCATCCGCGACCAGCTCCGTGAGATGGGCGTGCTGGTGCGCGACCGCAGCTACGAGCTTCCCGGCTGCGTCCGGGTCACCGTGGGCACGCGCCAGCAGATCCAGCGTTTCCTGGCCGCGCTCGAGGAGATCTGGTGATGCCCGCCGAAGTGATCGTCTTCGACATGGACGGCGTGCTGGTGGACGTCACCGAATCCTACCGGGAGACGATCCGCCGAACGGTGCGCCGCTTCACCGGCCGCGACGTCGGCAACGATGACATCCAAGCGCTGAAGAACGCCGGCGGGTGGAACAACGATTGGGCGCTCTCGCACAAGATTATCTCCGACTTCGGCGTGGAAGTCGCCTACGATGACGTGATCGCCTGCTTCCAGTCGATCTTCCTCGGCGAGAACGGGCTCATCCGTCGCGAGAGGTGGCTTCCCCGCGCGGGCCTGCTCGAGAGCTTGCAGGAACGATACCGCCTGGCCATCTTCACCGGGCGTCTGCGGCAGGAGGTGAGCGAGACGCTGGGCCGTTTTGCCCCGCACATCCTCTTTGATCCGATCATCGGCCACGAGGACGTCGAGAACGGCAAGCCCGCCCCCGACGGCCTGGCAAGAATCGCCGCGTTCACCGGCGCACCGCTCCGCTATGTTGGCGACTCCGTGGATGACGCCCGGAGCGCCCGCGCCGCCGGCGTGCCGTTCATCGGCATCGCCTCCAGGGAGAATCCGCGGCACGCCGAACTGGCAGGGCTTCTCCGTCTCGAGGGCGCCGTGGCCGTACTCGAGGACGTCAATCAACTGGAGGGAGCGCTCGCGCCATGAGGACCGCCTCCATCGAACGAATCACCAGAGAAACGCAGATCCGCGGCTCGCTGCGCATCGGCGGCCGCGGCCGTTACCAGATCTCCACCGGCGTGCGCTTCCTCGATCACATGCTCGAGCTGTTCGCGCGGCACGGCGGCTTCGACTTGAAGCTCCAGGCCGCCGGCGACCTCGACGTCGACCAGCACCACACCGTCGAGGACGCCGGCATCGTGCTCGGGCAGTTGTTCTGCAAGGCGCTGGGCGACCGGCGCGGCATCAATCGCGCCGGCTACTTCGTCATGCCGATGGACGAAACGCTCGCCGTCGCCGCTATCGACCTCGGCGGCCGGCCCCACCTGGTCTACAAGGACTTAGTCAAGGTGCGGCTGGTGGGCGACTTGCAGGCGGAGTTGATGGAAGATTTCTTCGGCGGCTTCGCCGCGCATGCCGGCGCGAACGTCCACATCCGGGTGCTCTACGGGCGGTCGAGCCACCACAAGATCGAAGCCGTGTTCAAGTGCTTCGCGCGGGCGCTGAAGTACGCCTGCTCGACCGACAAGAGCCTGCGCGGCCAGTTGCCATCCACCAAGGGGCTGCTATGATCGCCATCTTCGATTACGGCGCCGGCAACCTCCG
>CAYZJD010000340.1:0-5097 GCA_964478455.1 uncultured Solibacteraceae bacterium
CGTCTACCACTACCAGGTGGGCTCGGTGCGATTTCAACGGACCGGTCTCATCCGCGCCGTCTACCTCTCGATCCTGCTGACGCACACCGTGCTGGCCGCAGTCGTGCCCCCGCTCGCCGTGCTGACCGTACGCCAGGCCCTCCGCGAGCGCTTCGACCGCCACCGGCGGCTCGCCCGCTGGACCCTGCCCGTCTGGCTCTACGTCAGCCTCACCGGCGTGATCATCTACTGGATGCTGTATCGGATGTAGCGGGCCGGTCACCGCCCTGCGTCCAGCACGCGGACATACCCCTGACGTCCGTAAGCGACAATCGCTTCGTCGCGCGTTACCAGCATGGCGTGCAATGCCCGGGCCGTGGCGACCAGAATCCTATCCGCGGGATCGCCATGAAACGTGCCAGGCAGCCGTGTGCTATCAATGGCAATCGACGGCGTCATCTCCGCCAGCCGGATGCCTGGGGCAGCCAGCGCCGTCTCGATCCAGTCCCGGCACTCGGTTGACAGCGTGATCCTCTGCTTCGCTTCGAGCGTCGCCACTTCCCAGACGCTGATCACAGAAACCAAAGCTCGCCCCTCGCGGGTGGCCTTTCCCAGAGCCCGCAGGCAGGATGTTGAGAACTGAGAGACGGCTCCGTCCACTAGCCAGATCCAGATATGAGTGTCGAGCAGCAACGGCCAGGCGGCGCTTTCAGGCGTCGGCATCCCAGCGCTCCCCCGTGGGCTTGACGATATCGCCTCGGTAGCGGACCGTACCTTTGAGGAAGCCCGCCGCCTCGCGCTCCTGCTCTTCGACGGGGACCAGCCGCGCCACCGGCTTGCCACGCTTAGTAATCACGACCTCCAGCCGGCGGTCGCGCACCCGATCCATCAGTTCAAGGCAGCGGGCCTTGAACTGGCCGGCCGGGATACTCTCGCCTGCGGGCTTCTTGTGAGAGCTGCTGGTCCGAGCCATATGACTATGGTCATGATATCATAGTCACTTCGCCTGGCAAGACTGCTGCCGTGGTCCTGGGTCCGCTCCGTGCGAGCGGGTCAAGACGAGGCGAGACGCACGCCCAGCCAGCGGCTCAACTTTCCATCACGTAGCGGAGTTCGCAGCAGTCATGGCCCTGCATGAGGGTCTTTGTACGGGTCAGTTTGAGTTTCGGGTTGAAGCCGCTCGCAACGGCGTAGTCGGGATAGCAGACAATGGCATAGCCGATGTCGCCAGCGTCCTCCTCGCGAAACGCTTTGGCCCACAGGCACTGAGAAACCCGGTATTCGAACACCTGCGGAGTGTCCTCGAGAATCTCCCCAACGAGAGCATGCTGAAAGAGGGGAGGCATGGATTTCATCCCGGCTGTGAAGGCGGCGAGGTCGCGCTTGGGCAGCGAGCGCCGTGCCGTCCCTTGTCTCACCCGCTCATTCACGATCTCCTGGAGCATGTGGATGAACTTCTCCTGTCCGATTTGCGCTGCCAGCGCTTTCATGATCGGGATGAAATCCTTCTGGTAGGCGAAGCGAAAAACATCCTCCCAGGACATATCGGCCTTCTCAGTCCAACTATGCGCCGGGGGCTGCGCTCCGGCCTGGGCGGCGCACCGGGCGGTGCCCGGGCAGCCGAGACATCCGGCGGCTCCGGCCGGAAGAATGGAAAAGAGCTTTCTCCGGCTGAATGAAACCGGCGAATCCATCTCTTTAATCTCCTTTCGTCGCGAGGGCGGCCTTGCTTGCCGCCTCCGCTCTATTGACGAAATGGACACCGGGATTGCCAGAAGGTTCCCGGCGGCGCAGGCACGGCGGCCGTGTGAACACGCGGACCATCCCTTTGTTATGCTTGCATCCGTAAGTGTATAGCCGGCACCATCGAAAGGTCAGGACGTTATTCGGGCTGTCGGACGTGGTGCTGACGGCCCTGGCCTTCGAGGCGGCCTACCAGACAAGACTCCACCTGCCGCTGGAACGCGCCTTCTACCTGGTTGTCCCGACCAAGGCGCTGTTGGTGGGCTTCTCGGTGCTGGTGTGGCTGGCTATCGGCCTCTGGCTGGGGGTGTACGACAAGCTCGACTCGGGCCATCCCAAGACAATTCTTCGCGACAGCTTCCGGCAGTGTCTCCTCAGCAGCGCCAGCGTCGTGCTGTTCCAGTACTTGCTCCGTCTGGACCTGAGCCGCCCGTTCCTGGTCTTGTTCGGCGCGTACAGTTGGCTGCTGTTGTGCCTGTTCCGGTTGGCCGCCGGCCGCCTGGTGGGTGTGATCCGCAAAGAGTTCGGCGCGCCGCACTACGTGATGGTGGTCGGGCTTGGCGAGCGGGCCAGACGGCTCGGCGAGACCCTGGAGCGATCGGCTCACTACGGCATCCGGCTTGTCGGCTTCCTGAACGACGAAGCGGCAGGCCCGCCGGAAATCCAGCTCGAGGACACCTATAAGGTCTATCCGCTCGGGGAGTTGCCCGAACTGCTCCGCCGCCAGGTCATCGACGAGGTCGTGTTCGTGGTCGCAAGCGACAAGCTGTCGGAGCTGGAGGACGTTTTCCTCGTGTGCGACGAAGAGGGCGTCCGCACGCGTGTGGCGGTGGATTTCTTCCCGCACGTCAATAGCACCGTGTACCTCGAGCGGCTGGGCGTCACCCCGCTGCTGACGTTTTCGGCGGCGCCGCACGACGAGATCCGCTTGCTTTTCAAGCGCGTGGTCGACGTGGCCGGTTCGGCGCTGGCGCTGGCGCTGCTCAGTCCGTTTATGGTGCTGGTTGCGCTGCTGATCCGGCTGACTTCGCCGGGTCCGGTGATTTTCCGCCAGCAACGCTGCGGGCTGAACGGGCGGCGCTTCGTGCTATACAAGTTCCGGTCGATGGTCGAGGACGCCGATCGGATGAAGGAGTCCCTCCGCCACCTGAGCCAACGGGAGACCGCGTTCAAGATCGCGAACGATCCGCGGCTCACGCCGGTGGGACGCTGGCTGCGGAAGTTCTCCATCGATGAGTGGCCGCAGCTATGGAATGTACTGAAGGGCGACATGTCGCTGGTCGGGCCGCGGCCGGCGGTGCCGGAAGAAGTAGAGCAGTACCGGCGCTGGCAGCGCCGGCGGATCCGCATGCGGCCCGGCCTGACCTGCCTGTGGGCGCTGGCGGGCCGGGACGCCCTCGATTTTGAAACCTGGATGAAACTCGACATGGAATACATCGACAACTGGTCCCTGACGCTCGACTGGAGGATTCTGCTCGAGACCATGCCCCGAGTGCTGATGGGGAAAGGAGCGCACTAACCATGCATCTTGTTCCGACACCAGAAGAAGTCATCACCCTTCTCAAGCAGACCGGCGCCCTGCGCCACGGACATTTCGAATATCCCAACGGGCTGCACGGCAACGAGTACCTCCAGGTGGCGCTCGCCATGCGTTACTACCAGCACGCCAAGACGTTGAGCGTGGGTTTGAGCCGCCTGCTGCGGGCAAATCCGGAAATCCGCGCCATCATACCGGAGCTGTCGATCGTGACGCCGGCCACCGGTGGCTTGCCCGTGGCCTATGGCGTGTGCGAAGCGCTGAGCGCGCACCAGGTTTATTGGGCCGAGCAGGACGACCGGGGGACGCTGCGGTTCCGGCAGTACCTGGAGCAACTGCCAGGCGAGAAGGTGCTGCTGGTAGATGACATCTTGAGAACGGGCAAGAAGCTCAGTGACCTGAAGGACCTGGTGGAAGCCAGCGGCGCCGAGGTGGTGGGCCTGGCTGTGATCGTGTATCAGCCGACACCGAAAACGCCGGACTTCAGCCCGCTCCTGTTTTACTACCTGGCCAAGCTTGATGCGGTGTACTACCGCGACGCGGCGCACTGCGATCTGTGTAAGCGAGGCGAGCCGCTGGAAAAAGTGTGGATTTGATGGCGATGCCGGACACACCTCGACAGGTACTTCGAGCGAATGATTTCGGAAAGTTCGGATAGGAAGGAGGCACTCATATGTCCACTGTTCTTGCCACGGCAAGAAACCCCTATGACATTACCCTTGAGAACTTCGACCTCGCGGCGGACACACTCGAGCTCGAGGACGATATTCGGGCGATGCTGAGGCATCCCGAGCGTGTCCTCATCGTGAACATCCCCATCCGGATGGACAACGGTCGCATCCGGCGCTTCGAGGGTTATCGCGTCCAGCACAACACGGCGAGAGGTCCCGCCAAAGGCGGCATCCGTTACCATCCCGATGTTACCGTGGACGAAGTCAAGGCCCTCGCCACGTGGATGACCTGGAAGTGCGCTGTTGTCAACATCCCATTCGGCGGCGGCAAGGGCGGCGTGGCTTGCAACCCGAAAGAGCTGTCGCACGGCGAAATCGAGCGCCTCACTCGCCGTTATGCCAGCGGCATCCTCCCGCTGATCGGTCCCGAGCAGGACATCCCGGCCCCGGACGTTTACACTAAGCCCCAGATCATGGCCTGGATCATGGATACCTACAGCATGACGAAGGGTTACTCCGTGCCTGGTGTGGTGACGGGTAAGCCGGTCAGCCTTGGCGGGTCATTGGGGCGGAACGAGGCCACGGGCCGCGGTGTCTTCTACGCGATCCAAAGCGCCTGCGAACATCTTCGGCTGCCCCTGAAGGGGGCCAAAGTAGTGGTGCAGGGTTTCGGGAACGCCGGCTCCGTCGCCGCACACCTGCTCGACACCCACCAGTGCTACGTCATTGCGGTCAGCGACTCGCGCGGCTGTATTTACAATAAGGACGGTCTGGACATTCCGAAGCTGATGTTGCACAAAGAGAAGACCGGTACAGTCGCCGGCTTCCCGGCTTCGGAGCCCATCGGCCCGCGTCAGTTGTTCGCCCTGGAATGTGGCATTCTCATCCCTGCCGCTCTGGAGAACGCAATCGACGAAGACAATGCGCCATCAATCAAAGCCAACATCATCGCCGAGGCGGCCAATGGTCCGTGCACGCCGGAAGCCGACAAGGTGTTGGAGGCCAAGGGCTGCTTCCTTATCCCGGACATCCTCTGCAACGCCGGCGGCGTGACCGTTTCTTACTTCGAGTGGGTCCAGGACGTGCAGCACCTGTTCTGGGAGGCGCAGGACGTGTACAACCGGCTGGAACGCGTCATGAGAACCAGTTTCAACGATGTCCTCAAGT
>CAYZJD010000341.1:0-5075 GCA_964478455.1 uncultured Solibacteraceae bacterium
TCTCTCGAGTGACGTTGGTGGCTTCGTCCTTCAGTACGACTTTGGCATTGGGAACGACCGCATCGGTCGAGTCAGTCACCGTGGCGCTTAACGATCCACTGGCGACCTGGCCGGACAGCGGCAGTTGGAGCAAGAGCAAGAGTACGATCAAAAGGGTGAGAGAGACAGTTGCGTTTCTGACTAAGATTGTTCCCGGACCGGATCTGGCTCCGGGAGACGTTCGTTGGTGCATCTAAAGCCCTCCATGAAGATGATGAGTCGGCGCGAAAGGCGACGATGATATTCGGTCCTCCGACGGTTGCGCGGCGCGAAAGAGCGCCGTGCGCCCATCGCCGGACCCGGGGCGAAATTCGAACATCAGGACTTCCCAGGTACTTGCTCGCGCGGTGGACGCCACCAGTTGTTGTGAGCCCAAGGAAGACGAGGGTGATCCAGCTTTTCGAAGCTGCGTTATTCGTGACGGCTGCGAACCGCGCCGACAGCGTCCGCCAGCCTTAACAAGCTCAAGTTCGAAGGCCCGCCCAAGAAGGCGCGGGCTGCGGGGGTGACAGGAAGGACACATTCCAAACGATCGCCGCGCCACATGATTCGGCGGCTGGCTGCCGCCAAACCAGGCAGGATCACCTCTTCTCTCCGAGCGCAGACGGCCCGCGGCAGTCTGCATGTTCGACCCCTGCGTCCTAGGGTAGTGGAAAAATACTAAAGAGTCAAGTACTCTTTTTCTAACTTTTTGTTTCTTAAGCTACTTCCTCGTTGGTTCAAGATGAATTGGCCGGGGCCACCGGCCAACGGAATCGACTGTTGCTACGGCAGGTTCGTCTCGCCCATGAGCCAGCGGTCGATGGAGCGGGCGGCCTGGCGGCCTTCGGCAATGGCCCAGACGACGAGCGACTGGCCGCGGCGGGCATCGCCGGCGGCAAAGACGCCGGGCACCGACGACATGTAGTCTTCGCCGGCCTTCACGTTGCCACGGGCGTCCAGTTCGACGCTGAGCTGCTCGATGAGACCGTTCCTGACCGGGCCCAGGAAACCCATCGCCAGCAGCACGAGGTCCGCGTCGAGGGTGAACTCCGTGCCCGGGATGGGCTCGAACTTCGGCGGGGGTCCCACGCGCACGGCGTGGAGCTTGCGGACGTTGCCGCGCTCGTCGCCGGTGAACTTCGTCGTCGAGACGGCCCAGTCGCGGATGCCGCCCTCCTCGTGGGAACTCTCGACGCGGAGCTGGAGAGGCCAGAGCGGCCAGGGCGTGGAAGAGGCGCGCTCCTCGGGCGGACGCGGCAGGATCTCGAACTGGTGGATCGACAGGGCCTTCTGGCGGTGACAAGTGCCGAGGCAGTCGGCGCCGGTGTCGCCGCCGCCGATGATGACGACTCGCTTGCCGGTGGCGAGGACCGGTTCGGCGAGGCGCGTCGGGTCGGCTGCGATATCGGCGTCGCCGGCGACGCGCTTGTTCTGTTGCGGAAGGAAGTCCATCGCAAAGTGGATGCCCTTCAATCCGCGCCCCGGCACATGGAGGTCGCGCGGCTGCTCGGCGCCGATCGCGATCAGGACCGCGTCGAACTCCTCGCGGAGGTCTTCGGCGGGCACGCTGTGGCCGGCGTGGGCGCGGGTGAGGAACTTCACGCCCTCGGCTTCCATCTGCTCGACGCGGCGATCGACGTGGCGCTTCTCCATCTTGAAGTCCGGGATGCCGTAGCGCAGCAGGCCGCCGATACGGTCGGCCTTCTCGAATACCGTGACCCAATGGCCGGCGCGGTTCAACTGTTGCGCGGCCGCCAGGCCGGCCGGGCCGGAGCCAACGACCGCGACCTTCTTTCCGGAGCGAATCGCCGGGGGTTCGGGCTTGATCCAGGCTTCCTTCCAGGCCCGGTCGATGATGTTCGCCTCGATGAGCTTGATGGTGACCGGCGGCTCGTTGATGCCGAGCACACAAGCGGCCTCACAGGGCGCAGGGCAGACGCGGCCGGTGAACTCGGGGAAGTTGTTGGTCGAATGGAGGACGCGGATCGCATCCTTCCATCGGTCGCGGTAAACGAGGTCGTTCCAGTCCGGGATGATGTTGTTCAGCGGGCAGCCGGTGTGGCAGAAGGGCACGCCGCAGTCCATGCAGCGGGCGCCTTGCGCGCGAAGCTTGTCCTCGGCGAAATCGACGTAGATCTCGAACCAGTCGTGGACACGCTCGGCGACGGGGCGGCGGGACGGCGTCTCTCGTCGGTACTCTTTGAAGCCGGTGACTTTGCCCATGGTGATGGTTGGCTGGTTCCGCTCCCTTACGGTCGCGGCTCGGTGTAGGCGACTGTGCCGGACGGCGGCGGAACCGGGATCCTCATCGCCGCCTCCCGGCGCGGGATGCCGAGCACGCGCTTGAACTCATGGGGGAAGACCTTGACGAACTTCGGCAGCATCGTGCTCCAGTTCTCGAGAATCCACTCGGCGCGGGGGCTGCCGGTGGCCTCGAAGTGCCGAGCGATGAGGGTTCGCAGGAGGTGGATGTCCTCCGTTTCCATGACCGGCTCCAGGTCGACGCTGGCCTTGTTGCACTTGGTAGCGACAAACTCGCCGGTTTCGTCGAGCACGTACGCGATGCCGCCGGTCATGCCGGCGGCAAAGTTACGCCCCGTCCGGCCGAGCACCACCGCCACGCCCTTGGTCATGTATTCGCAACCGTGGTCGCCGACGCCCTCGGCCACGGTCATTGCGCCGGAATTGCGGACGGCAAAACGCTCGCCGGCCATGCCGTTGAAGTACGCCTCGCCGCCGGTGGCGCCGTAAAGCACGACGTTGCCGACGAGGATGTTCTCCTCGGGGAGGAAGGCCGAGTTGCGCGGCGGGTAGACGATGAGCTTGCCACCGGAGAGTCCCTTGCCGGTATAGTCGTTGGCGTCGCCTTCCAGCACGAGCGTGACGCCCTTGGCGAGGAACGCGCCGAAGCTCTGCCCGGCCGAGCCGTTGAAATGGAACTTGAGCGTGTCGTCCGGCAAGCCGGCCGAGCCGTAACGGCGAGCGACTTCGCCGCTCAGCATGGCGCCGACGGTGCGGTGAACGTTGCGGATCGGCAGCTTGAACTCGACGGGCGTTCCACTCTCGATGGCTTCGCGCGTGAGGTCGATGAGCGTGTGGTCGAGCGCCTGCTCGATTCCGTGGTCCTGCGAGGTGAGGCAGCGGCGGGCGACACGCCGTGGCACCTCGGGATTGTAGAAGATCGATGAGAAGTCGAGGCCGCGCCCCTTCCAGTGGTCGACGGCGGCGCGCATGTCGAGCTTGTCGACGCGGCCGATCATCTCGTCCACCTTGCGGAAGCCCAGCCGGGCCATGATCTCGCGGAGTTCCTCGGCGACAAAGAAAAAGTAGTTGATGACGTTCTCCGGGACGCCGGTGAACTTGCGGCGGAGGTCGGGATCCTGGGTGGCGATGCCCACCGGGCAGGTGTTCAGGTGACACTTGCGCATCATGATGCAGCCCAGGGTGATGAGCGGCGCGGTGGAGAAGCCGAACTCCTCGGCGCCCAGAAGGGCGGCAATAGCGACGTCGCGGCCGGTGGCGAGTTTGCCATCCGTCTGGAGCCGGGTGCGGCTCCGGAGGTCGTTCATCACGAGAACCTGCTGGGTTTCGGAGAGGCCGAGTTCCCACGGGATGCCGGCGTGCTTGATGGAGGAGAGCGGGGAAGCGCCGGTGCCGCCGCTGTCGCCGCTGATCAGGATGACGTCGGCGTGGGCCTTGGCAACTCCGGCAGCGACGATGCCGACGCCGACCTCAGCGACGAGCTTCACCGAGATGCGCGCCCGGGGGTTGACGTTCTTGAGATCGTAGATGAGCTGCGCCAGGTCCTCGATGGAATAGATGTCGTGGTGCGGCGGCGGCGAGATGAGTTGGACGCCGGGGATGGAGTGGCGGACGCGCGCGATGACTTCATCCACCTTGTGGCCCGGCAACTGGCCCCCTTCACCCGGCTTGGCGCCCTGGGCGATCTTGATCTGTAACTCGTCGGCGTTGACGAGGTAGTTGGTGGTGACGCCGAAGCGCGCCGAGGCGACCTGCTTGACGGCACTGCGGCGCAGGTCCCCGTTCGCGTCGGGCCGGAAGCGCTCTTCGTCCTCGCCTCCCTCGCCGGTGTTGGACCTTCCGCCGATCCGGTTCATGGCGATGGCGAGCGTTTCGTGGGCCTCCTTGCTGATGGAGCCGAAGGACATGGCGCCGGTGGCGAAGCGCTTGGCGATCTCGCGGGCGGGCTCGACTTCATCGAGCGGGATGGAGCGGCCGTTCTTGAACTCCATCAGGCCGCGCAGCGTGTAGAGCTGCTTGTTCTGCTGGTTGATGGTCTCGGAGAACTGTTTGAAGGTTTCGTAGCTCTCCTGGCGGACGGCGTGCTGGAGCTTGCTGATGGTGACCGGATTCAGGAGGTGGGCCTCGCCGCGCACGCGGTACTGGTAGTTGCCTCCGACCGGAAGTTCGGTATCGGCCCCGGTCAGGGGCCGGAAGGCAAACTCATGCTTCATCCTGGCCTCGCGCGCCAGCACGTCGAGGCCGACTCCCTCGATGCGGGAAGCGGTGCCGGTGAAGTACTTGTCCACGACGGCCTTCGACAGCCCGACCGCTTCGAAAACCTGCGCGCCGCGGTAGCTTTGCAGCGTCGAAATCCCCATCTTGGAGAAGACCTTGAGCAGGCCCTTGTTGATCGCCTTCTTGAAGTTCCTAAGGGCGGCGTCGAAGGCGAGTGTGCCCAGCTCGCCCTTGCGGCACATGTCCTCAAGCGTCTCGATGGCGAGGTAGGGGTTGACGGCGCTGGCGCCATAGCCGATGAGCAGGGCCATGTGCATCACCTCGCGCGGCTCTCCGGATTCAACGATCAAGGCGACCTGGGTGCGGGTGCCCTCGCGGATCAGGTGGTGGTGTACGGCCGAGAGAGCCAGCAGGCTGGGAATAGCGCCGTATTCGGGCTCGATGCCGCGGTCGGAGAGGATCAGCAGCGTGTAGCCGCTCTTGATGGCCAGCGACGCCCGGCGGCACAGACTGGTGATGGCGCGCTCCAGTTCGGCTTCGCCGCCGTCGACGCGATACAGCATCGGCAGAGTCGT
>CAYZJD010000342.1:0-5066 GCA_964478455.1 uncultured Solibacteraceae bacterium
GGGTCCCGCGGTTATTAACGTGACGGAGGAATTCCTGGCGGCCAACCCGGAAGTCCACATTCATCTCGGGGAACGCAAGATCCCCGTGCGTGCAGGCTGGCATTACGGGTCCTGCTTTCCCGGCGATCCGGCTCGAGTGGCGGTTTACGACTTCCTGCCGGATGCTCTGCTGCGACAAGTGGCCAACCTGTCTCACTTTCTCGGGGCATTGGTGGCCGATAAGTGGATGGCGAATGCCGACGGGCGCCAATCGATCTACTTTCGGGCCCGTGTCACCGAGTGGACGGCGAGCCGCGAGCCGGGGACTGCTCGGGCCGGCTTGCTGGCCTGGATGATCGATCAGGGATTCATCTTCAACGGTCCACATTGGGATTTCCCGGACTCACCCCTGCTGGGGCTGGCGCCGCGGCCTGCGGTCTACGAGGGCGTGCGGTCGATGGAAGACTTTCAGCCGTGGCTGGACCAGGTGGTCCATTTTCCGGAAGAGGTGATGGACGAAGCGCTGAAGCGGGTTCCTCCGCAGTGGCTGAACGGCGACGAGGACGCCCTCGAGGCGCTGCTGGAACGCCTGGCGAGGCGGCGCAGAAGAGTGCCGGACCTGCTGCTGGAATGCCGCAACGCGAGGAACACGCCGTTTCCAAACTGGAGGAACTGACCGAGCGCGACTGTTGTCGCGGCGGGTGCGGCGCTCGGACGCGCCGCCGGGTGACGTTCAGATAGAATAAGTGCAATCATGCACCGGTTCTTTCTCCACAACGGCGAGATCTCGGAGGCTTCGGCCAGGACGCTCTCCGCCGGACAGATCGGCCTGCTCTCCGGCTGGGGCGTGTTCAGCACGCTGCGGGTGGTGGAGGGGGTGCTGTTTGCCTGGGAGAAGCATTGGGCGCGGATGGCACGGGACGCCGCCTTGCTGCGGGTTCCGTTTCCGCGCGAACCGGGGACGGTTCATGAGCGTTTGCTGGCGCTGGTGGAAGCAAACGCGGCCTACGACGCTGTCATGCGAGCGGCGGTGGTGCGCAACAAGGGCGGCATGTGGCAGGGACCCGGCATCGAGCGGGAATTCGACCTGATCGCGTTCACCAACGATCTCGCCGATTGGGGAGCAGGCGCACGGCTGGGTGTCGCGCCGAAGGCCCGCTATTCGGCCAGCATGTTCGCCGGGACCAAGATCCTGTCCTGGGCGTTCAACCTCGCGTGGCTGGAGGACGCGCAGAGCAGAGGCTTCGACGAGGTCGTTTTGCTGAATGAGCGGGGTGAGGTGAGCGAATGCACGTCGGCCAACATTTTTATCGTCGAGGGTGATCGAGTCTGGACGCCCCCTCTCAGCTCCGGCTGCCTTCCGGGAGTGACGCGCAGTATCCTTCTTCACGAGGTTCGGACGCCCGGATTGGACATCGGCGAGCGGGCGCTCCGGCTTCGCGATCTGGAGCAGGCCGATGAGGTGTTTATCACCTCGACAACGCGTGATCTTCTGCCGGTCTTGTCGATTGAAGGCGTGGAACTGCGCCGTGGCAGTGAGGCCGGCAGAGTGTTGGAGCGGGCATTTGCCGCTTACGTGAAGGTGTACGTCGCAAGCCACAAAGGGGCTGAGGCGCGGTCCGGGGCGGTGTAACGGACCCGCACGTTGCGCGACGCCCGGGGGCGGCCTTAGCCGCAACCAAGATGACAGCAGCATTTGGGGGAAGTCGTCCCGCCCGGCAACAAACGCTGTGGCCAGCAGGAGAGGGAGGCCAGAACGACTGATGTTTGCCTGCCCGAAGTGCAGCAGCCACAACCTGCGGCATTCCCATCTGCGATCGCCGTCCGAGAGGCTGGCCAGCCTCTTCGGCGTCCATCCGATCCGCTGCCGTGATTGCCGTACGCGCTTCATCCTGCGGACCTGGCGCCTGACGGACCTCCGGTACGCGCGATGCCCGAAGTGCCTCCGGATGGACCTCGCCGTCTGGTCCTTGAGCCACTACCGCGTGCCCCCATTCCGCAGCTTTCTGATTTCGCTCGGGGCCAACCCGTACCGGTGCGAGTACTGCCGGCACAACTTCGTCAGTTTCCGCCGAAGGAAGGAGCGGTTCGATCCCAAGCGCTACCGGCAACCAGCAATGGCGAGAAGCGAACCGCCGGCGAACCCGGGCCCCAACACGCTGGGCGACGGGATTTAGCCCTGGGGTTTAGGATTCTCGCCCGGCCGAACTGGGAAGTTGTTCCTAGATTTCGCGTAACGTGCGGGCCGGGCGGTCAGCCTTCAGCGCTCAGCGACCAGTCTGGCCGAGACGGCTAACGCTCGATGACGAAAGGCTGGCTGACGGGCTTGCCGGCGGCGTCGACGATGTTCACCGGCCGCGGCCCCAGAACATGGAGGCGCGTCCGGCCGCTCTCGATCACGGCGAGGACGAAGTGCCAGTCAGGCGCCCAGGCGGCGATGCCGGCTGCGGGCAGACGTGCGCGGACGTCAGCCGCGCGGAGCTCGCCGCCTGCGCCGGTGACGACGTATTGAACGCCGCCCGCGACATCGTTCCTGGCGGCCCACTGGAAGTTGTGCTCATGCCCGCTGAACGCCACCTGAACCTTGTACTTGCCGAGCAACTCGATGAAAGGGCGGATGCGGTCCAGTGAGGGCCCGTGGCCGGGGCCGGCATTGAAGGGCGGGTGGTGAAAGTATGCGATCTTCCAGGGAGCAACCGAGCGGCCGAGTTCACGCTCGAGCCATTCGAGTTGCGCGCCGCCCGCTTCATAGATGGGACGGCCGCTCTCGGTCTTTATGCCGGTGGTGTCGATGGCGAAGAAGTCAGCCAGGCCGCCGGCGCTGAAGCTGTAATAACGGGAGGGCTGCGGCGCCGGGAAGAAGAAGTTGTCCAGATAGACGGCGAGGTCGCCCGAAGACTCGGACTCTCCGCCATCGTGGTTGCCGAGGGTGGGATAGAAGGGAACGGAGCGTATGATTTCCCCGTACGGGCGGAAGAATTTCTTCTCCCAGTGGCGGTCCTTGTTGCCCGAGTTGAATTTCAAAAAACGAAAGTTCTGATCGGCGTAGATGTTGTCCCCGGTGGTGAGAATGAACCGGACGGGGTTGCCGGCGCGCGCCTGCTCGTCGATAGTCCTCTGCATGGCCGCGGCCACCTCGTACTGCGGCCGCTTGCCGTTGCCGTAATCGCCGACGACGAGGAAGGCGAGCCTGTCGCACTTGGCCGGGAGCGTGCGCACCACGCCGGCCCCGATCCTCACGCCGTTAAGGATAGCCTCGTAGGGGTACTCCTGATCGGGTTGTAGCCCCCGGATGACGGCCCAGTTGTTGTGCGACTCGGAGATGCGGCCGCCGCCGATGAGGATCTCGGCGCGGCCGTGGGATGGCGAAGAATGCCCGATGGTGTTGCGGCCGTCCGCCGTACCCCAGGCGAGCAGAACGGAATCCGTTTCGACGCGGCCGACGTAAACGTGATATTTGCGGGCGGCGTAAAGAGGCGGGAGCAGCAGGAGGAAGGCGACGACAAGGGTGAGTCGCGTTGTGCGGCGCAACTTCCAGTGTAGCGAGAAGGCAGGCCGGGGGGCTTACCTCAGCAGATCGGCCTCCAGGCGCGTAGCCCGTGGGAACAGGATGTCGTCCTCGAGGTAGATGTGGCGGTGCAGGTCCGCCTCCAGACGCAGGAGAGCTGCATAGAACTGCTTCTGCCGGTCGCTCGCCTGTTCGGGCAACGAGTAGTCGCCGGTGAGCCGGCGCATGTGCGCGAGCGCCTCTTTGGCGCCCGCGTGTTCCCTGTTCATCACGCGTGTCGGGTTGTTGACCGAGCCGCAGTGGGCGGGCGGCGGAGGCGAGCCCGCGCGCTCGGCTTGCTCGAGTGTGAGGATCAGCGGAAAGAGTACGATTTCCTCTTTCCAGAGATGACTTTCGAGTTCCGCTTTGAGCTCGCGGACGACGTCCCGAAGAGGCGCGAGACCGGGCTCCGCTGAAGCCGTTTCGGCCGCCAAGCGCTCCAGGCGTGGCAACTCCGACTTGAGGTAGACGTGGTGCGTCTCCACGATGTGATGAATGAGACGGGAAAGCGGCGCGGTCATGAAGTCAGCCGGGCCGGCGGCGGGACTCACGGTGCCAGTCAAGCTCATAGGAACCCCTCCTCGTGCGTTACACCCCGATGGTATGGCTGAAGAGGCCTGCCTGGCTGTGACGGCCGTCACAACGGAGAGGAAATTGAGCCGGCCGCGGGCGTGACGCGCGTCACAGCCCGTGACGCCGCTCGGGGATACGCTCGAAGCATGGTGAACTTCGAGCGGGCGCCCTTCCTGGTGATCTGGGAAGTGACGCAGGCCTGCGACCTTGCGTGCATTCACTGCCGCGCGTCGGCGATCGCCTGCCGCCATCCGCTGGAATTGACGCCGGAGGAAGGCGGCGCGCTGCTCGAAGAAGTGCGCCGGTTCGGAGATCCGCTGATGGTGTTCACGGGCGGTGATCCGCTGAAGAGACCCGACCTGTTCACGCTCCTGCGGCGGAGCGTGGAGGTGGGCCTCCGGACCACGGTGACACCGAGCGCGACGCCGTTGCTGACGGCCGAAGCGATTGATGAGTTCCGCAGGTGTGGCGTGGCGCGGATGGCGGTGAGCCTGGACGGCCCGGACGCCGCCTCTCACGACGGCTTCCGCCGCGTGGAGGGATCGTTCGACCGCACCATGTTCGCGCTGGAGCATGCGCGCAGGGCCGGACTCGACACACAGGTGAATACGACGGTAACGCGCCACAACCTGGCGCGGCTCGCCGAGGTCGCGGAGATCGTGGCCGCGAGCGGTGCGAAGCTCTGGAGCGTGTTCTTCCTGGTGGTGACCGGCAGGGCGGCAGGGTCGGACGACCTTGCCGCCGAAGAGTACGAAGAGGTTTTCCGGTTCCTCTACGAGACGGCGAAGACGGCGCCGTTCGACATCAAGACCACCGAGGCGCAGCACTACCGCCGCCACGTGGCGCAGCAGCGAAAGCAAGAAGGCAGGGCGGCGGGCACGCAGCAGGCTTCTTCGGAGATCATCCAGCGCCAGGCGGGCATCAACGACGGCAAGGGCTTCGCATTCGTCTCGCACACCGGCGAGAT